>NZ_CP113432.1:5345295-5645324 GCF_026686735.1 Pseudomonas triclosanedens
TCGCCACCGGCATTCGTCCGCGCACGCTGCAATTGCCGGGCATCGGGCACGCCAAGGTGCTCGGCTACCTCGACGTGCTGCGCGGTGCGCCGGTGGGCGAAAAGGTGGCGCTGATCGGAGCCGGCGGTATCGGCTTCGACGTTGCCAGCTACCTGCTCGCCGAGCGCGACGGCCCGCAGCCGCTGGGCGAGTGGCTTGGCCAATGGGGCATCGACCTGGATAACTCCACGCCGGGCGGGCTCATTCCGCCCACCGAAGCGCAGCCGCGCCGGCAGCTCTGGCTGTTGCAACGCAAGGCAGGCCAGCCCGGCGCCGGGCTGGGCAGGACCAGCGGCTGGGTGCACCGCGCCCATCTCAAGCACCACGGCGTGCGCCTGCTCGGCGGCGTGGAGTACCTGTGCATCGACGACCAGGGCCTGCACCTGCGCATCGACGGCCAGCAGCAGTGCCTGGCGGTGGACAACGTGGTGATCTGCGCCGGCCAGGAGCCACTGCTGGAGTTGCAGCCGACACAACCGGCGGAAAACCTGCGCCACCACGTGATCGGTGGCGCACGCATGGCCCGCGAACTGGACGCCAAGCGGGCAATCCGCGAGGGCGCCGAGCTGGCGGCGCGCCTGTAGCGGCGCTTACGCCTCAAGCAGCGTCTTGATCGCCTGCAGGTCCTTCATCACCCACTGGGCATCGCGCTCGAAGGTGGCGTCGTCCATCTCCGGCTGGCGCAGCAGCGTGAGCTGCAATTCGCAGCCATCCCGGTTGACGATCAGGCGCAGCGGAATGTGGATCGCTGGGGCGTCGTCCGGCAGCACGTCGTGATCCAGCACGCCGAACGGATTGCGCGGCGAGAAACGCACGCGTAACGCGCCCTGAGGCGTCCGCGCCAGCCACAGGTCGTCTTGCAGCGGCTCGATCGCGCTGCACAGGCCCGATGCCCAGCGCGGGAAGTTCTCTGGCGCGGCGAGAAACTCGTAGGCCTCGCTCCAGCGTCGTTCGATGCGCACGCTCAACGTACGGGATGGCATGGTGGTCATGGCGAATCCTGGCTTGCGGGAGGAGAGATGCTCCGCTCTGGTGCATACTAGCCGGCTGCCGTTTCCGCATCGATTGCCCAGGAGTCCTCCCCATGCCCACGCCGCCCTGGTGGTTGTTCGTATTGCCGCTGATCGCCGGCGCCTGTCTGCCGTTGCAGGCCGGCATCAACGGCCAGTTGGCCAAGCAGGTATCCAGCGTGCTGGCCGCCGCGCTGATTTCATTCTTCGTCGGCACGATGGGCCTGCTGGCACTGACCCTCGCCAACCGCGAAATCCCCGCCTTCTCCGCCCTGCGCGGCCTGCAATGGTGGCAGTGGTGCGGCGGCTTCCTCGGCATGTTCTTCATCTTCATCGCCGCCTTCGCCGCGCCGCGCGTGGGCGCGCTGATGTTCATGGTGCTGGTGCTCGCCGGCCAGCTCGGCATGGCCATGACCCTCGACCATTTCGGCTGGGCCGGCTTCAAGGAAGCGCCGGTCAGCGCCCTGAAGCTCGGCGGTCTGGCGGCCATCGCCGTCGGCATCTGGATGATCCGCAAGGGCTGATAAGCTGAGCACACGGCCCGCCCGCAGGAGAACGCCATGACCGACATCCAGGTGATCCTGGTCGACGAGCACGACAACCCGACCGGCACGATGGAAAAGCTCCAGGCCCATCACCTGGGCCAACGCCACCGGGCGATCTCCGTCTACCTGTTCAACCGCGCCGGTGAGTTGCTGCTGCAACGTCGCGCCCAGGGCAAGTACCACTGCGGCGGTCTGTGGAGCAACAGTTGCTGCGGCCACCCCTACCCGGATGAATCCGCGCAGGCCGCGGCCCAGCGCCGGCTGTTCGAGGAAATGGGCGTACGCGCCACGCTGCGCAAGCTGTTCGAATTCAGCTACTGCCTGGAGCTGCCCGGCGGCATGACCGAGAACGAGTACGGACACATTTTCGGCGCCGTCGACGACCAGCCGCCTCACCCGGATCCCGAAGAGGCCGACGATTTCCGCTACATCGCCCTGGCCGATCTGGAGGCCGAGCTGGCCGCGCAACCGGAACGCTTCACGCCCTGGTTCCGTCTCTGCTACCCGGCGCTCAGGCAGCACCTGCGCGATCACGGCGAGCTGGCGGCTCTGGAGGCTTAAGCCCTTCAGTTCGTCGAAAGCCCGCGCAATTCCGCGCTGGCGCCACTATGATGCGCGCCTCGCTCCACCCTGCCGAATGCCGCCATGAGAAAA
Organism: Pseudomonas triclosanedens; assembly: GCF_026686735.1. Taxonomy (NCBI): domain Bacteria; kingdom Pseudomonadati; phylum Pseudomonadota; class Gammaproteobacteria; order Pseudomonadales; family Pseudomonadaceae; genus Pseudomonas; species Pseudomonas triclosanedens. The sequence goes on from NZ_CP113432.1 coordinate 5,347,544, forward strand.
CCACCGCTGATCGCCAACGCCGAACTCGACCGCCTGGAAACCTGGGCCAGGTACACGTCGGGCCTGTGCAAGGATTGCAATGCCACCTGCTGCACCATGCCGGCGGAGGTCAACGTCAACGATCTGATCCGTATCGGCGTCGTCGATGAGTTCGAGCGCGACGAACCGGCGAAGAACATCGCCAAGCGTCTGCTGAAGGAAGGCATCGTCGAGCGCTTCAACCAGAAGAGCGGCATCTTCACCCTGACCCGCACCAGCAACGGCGACTGCTACTTCCTGGACCGCAAGACGCGCCTGTGCACCATCTACGCCAAGCGCCCGGATACCTGCCGCAACCACCCGCAGGTCGGCCCGCGCCCCGGCTACTGCGCGTACCGCAAGAAAACCGCCTGACCGCCGCAGGCTGAAATTCCCGCCGCTCCCGGCTCGCTATACTGCGGGCCTGTTCAGGAGCCCCACATGAATCCCCTGCTCGAAGCCTGGCGGCATCAGCCAACCCACCGCCGCGTCTGGGCGCTTGCCGCGCCGATGATTCTCTCCAATGTCTCCGTGCCGCTGGTCACTCTGGTGGACAGCGCGGTGATCGGCCATCTGCCGCACGCTCACCAACTGGGCGCGGTGGCCGTCGGCGGCGGGCTGTACACCTTGCTGGTGGGTGTGCTCGGCTTCCTGCGCATGGGCACCACCGGCTTCGCCGCCCAGGCCTCCGGGCGCGGCGACGGCGGCGCGCTGCGCCGCATCCTCGGCCAGGGCCTGCTGCTGGCGCTGGGTCTGGCGCTGCTGCTGGCGGCGCTGGCGATACCGCTGACCGATCCGGTGCTGGCGCTGATGCAGCCGTCCACCGAACTGGACAGCCTGGCCCGCGAATTCTTCCACACCCGCCTGTTCGGCCTGCCCGCCGCACTGGCCACCTACGCGCTGGTCGGCTGGTTCCTCGGCACGCAGAACGCCCGTGCGCCGCTGGCGATCCTGCTGACCACCAACCTGATCAACATTGCCCTCGACCTGTGGTTCGTACTCGGCCTGGACTGGGGGGTGGCCGGCGCCGCGCGGGCCTCGGTGATCGCCGAGTGGAGCGGCGCCCTGCTCGGCCTGGCCCTCACCCGTGGCGCGCTGCGCCGCTACCCCGGCCTGCCGGACTGGTCGCGCCTGCGCCTTTGGGCCAGTTGGCGGCCGCTGCTGATGGTCAACCGCGACATCTTCATCCGCAGCCTGGCGCTGCAGGGCGTGTTCTTCCTGCTCACGGTGCAGGGCACCCGACTGGGCGACGCCACGGTGGCGGCGAACGCCCTGCTGCTCAACGGCCTGATGGTCACCTCCTACGCGCTGGATGGCCTCGCGCACGCGGTGGAAGCGCTATGCGGCCATGCCATCGGCGGCCGCGACCGCACCGCGCTGCGCCGTTCGCTGGTGGTCGCCTGCGGCTGGTCGCTGATCGCCAGCCTGCTGTTCGTGGCCTTCTTCGGTTTCGCCGGGCACCTGTTCATCGCCCTGCAGAGCGATATCCCGGAAGTGCGCGCCACCGCCGACCAGTACCTGCCCTATCTCGCCTGCCTGCCCCTGATCGGCATGTGGAGCTATTTGCTGGACGGCCTGTTCATCGGCGCCACCCGGGCCCGCGAGATGCGCAACGCGATGCTCCTAGCCTGCGCCGCCAGCCTGCCGCTGGGCCTGTTACTGCAGCCACTGGGCAACCACGGATTGTGGCTAACCTTCCTATGCTTCATGTTGCTGCGTGGGCTGATACTCGGTGCCTACGCCCTGAGACTGACCCGTCTGGATGCCTGGCAGGTGCCCGCGAGCACCTGAAACGCCGTCTTACACGACGAGGAGATCGCATGCCGGCCTGCCCCCTTCCCGCCAACGAATCGCTGCGCCAGCGAACCCTGGATGAGATGGACCTGCTCGACACTCCGGCCGAGCACTACCTGGACACCCTGGTCCAACTGACCCAGGACCTGGCACAGGTGGATACCGTGCTGATCAGCCTGCTCGACCAGGACCGCCAGTGGTTCAAGGCACGCGTCGGCCTGGACGTCAGCGAGACGCAGCGCGACGTGTCGTTCTGCGGCCACGCCATCCTCGGCGAGGGCACGCTGCTGGTGCCCGATGCCACGCAGGACCCGCGCTTCGCCGACAACCCGCTGGTTCTCGGCCCGCCATACGTGCGTTTCTACGCCGGTCACCCGCTGCGGGCCGGCAATGGCCAGGCCATCGGCACACTGTGCATGCTCGACCCGCGCCCGCGCCAGTTGAACGAGGCCCAGCAGGCCAACTTCCGCGACCTCGCTACCCTGGCCGAGGGATACCTGCAACTGCGCAGCCTGATCCAGTGCAGCAAGGACCTGCGCCTGGAAGTGGATCGTGAACAGCGCAAGGCGCTGCTCGACCCGCTGACGCAGTTGTGGAACCGTGCCGCGCTGGAGCTGTTCCAGGACCGCGAATGCCGGCTGGCCCGCGAGCACCAGCAGCACCTGGGCGTGATCTACGCCGACCTCGACCGCTTCAAGGCGATCAACGACAACCTGGGCCACACCGCTGGCGACCACGTGCTCTGCGAATGCGCCCGCCGCCTGCGCGCCGCCCTGCGGCCTGACGACGTGCTGGTGCGCCAGGGCGGCGAAGAGTTCGTCGCCCTGCTGCGGGTGAAGGACGGCGACGAACTGCGCAGCATCGCCGAACGCATACGCCGGCTGATCGGCAGCCAGCCGATCCGCCTGGCCGAAGGTCCGCTGAATGTCAGCCTGAGCATCGGCTGCACGCTGCGTGCCGATGGCGAGAAGGTCGACAAGGCACTGGAGCGCGCCGATGCCGCCCTTTACAGTGCCAAGCACAGCGGGCGCGACCGGGTGGTCTACGGCACGCCGCCCGACACAGCCTGACATCCGCATTCCAGAGGCCGCATCAGAAGGACCCAGCTCATGGCCCAAGCCATCGCCGCCTACCTGCACTATCTGTCGATCTTCATCCTCTTTGCCCTGCTGGTGCTGGAACACCGGTTGTTCCAGCTACCGCTGGACCTGTCACGGGCACGCAGCCTGATCATCGTCGACATCGCCTATGGCGCCTGCGCCGGCGTGGTGCTGTTGACCGGCGCGGCACGCGTGGTGTGGTTCGCCAAGGGCACCGAGTACTACCTGCACAACAGCCTGTTCCACGCCAAGGTGGGTTTGTTCGTGCTGGTCGCCCTGCTGTCGATCCTGCCGACCATGACCTTCCTCAACTGGCGCAACGAGCTCAAGGCAGGCCGCGTTCCGCAGGTGAGCGAGCGCCAGGGCCGGCTGGTGATCATGACCATCCGCCTGGAACTGCTCATCCTGCTCATCCTGCCGCTGCTGGCCGCTCTGATGGCGCGCGGCTTCGGCATGATCGGCTAGGCGCCGAGCAAACCTTGCAGGCGACGGCGCAGGGCCGTCGCCTCGTCGCCATGAAGCGCCAGGCCGAAGCGCTCGCGCAGCACCGCCAGCAATTCATCCACCTCTGCGATCTGCCGCTGCTCGACCTGGCCATCGGCGTATCGCATGCTGAACTGTCCGTCGTTCAGCGTCAGGCGCACGCCATTCTCGCTCAGCGCTACCTTGAGGAAGCGCCGGAACACGCTTTGCGGAAAGGTCGAGGTATACCAGTTGCGCGGCAGGTAATCGAGCCAGTGCTGCGGCTCCAGGGTGAAGTGATAAAGCGTCTGGCGCCCCACGCTCAACGCCAGCTCGCCTACCCGGGCGGCGGACAGCAGGCGCCAGCCGCCGGGAAGCTCCTGGTCCAGCGCCAGCGGCAACGCCCGGGGCGAGGCCGGACCGCCAAAGCCGATGTCCACCAGATAGACCCCGCACGCCAGGTCTACACGCAGCAACAAGTGTGTCTGCGGAGTCAGCTCAACGTTGTCCGCCACGCCCCAGCGCACCCGCGCCACCAGCAGCGTCACCCGGTAGCCCAGGCTGGTCAGCAAGCGCGCGAAGAGGCTGTTGAGTTCGAAGCAGTAACCGCCGCGACCACCCTCCACCACCTTGGCGAAAACTGCCTGCGGGTCGATGTCGACGGGCTTGTCCAGCAGCACGTCGAGGTTCTCGAACGGCAGGTGGTGCAGCGCGGCATCGATCAGGTGGTCGAGGTTCTCCAGCGTCGGCTCGGGAGGCCGCGCCGGCAAACCCAGGCGGGCCAGGGTGGCATCGAGCTGAGCCGCGTCGAAGGGAGTGAGCGGGGTCATGCGGATCTCCTGATTCAGTGGTGGGGTTCGGGGATCACCAGCGGACCGCAGCCTTCGTCGCTGACGATGACGGCAAGCAATTGCGCCGGCTCCGTGGCACTGGGGTTCTCGGCGAACAGGTGCAGTTCGCCGGTAGGCTCGAACCACGTCTGCCCGACGCTGTAGGTATGCGCCGGCAGGCCCTGCATCTGCGAGCGTACCGCGCCGCGCACGACGAAGGCGGTGACCGCACCGGGATGACGGTGGGCCGGAGTGAAACCGTGCGGAGGGAAGTCCACCAGCAAGGTGTTGATCACCTTGCCGGGCACATCGGCCAAGGGCTCGCAGGATAGGGGGGTGATCTGCGTGGCCGGCCTTGCGGTGGCAGTGGAATGGCTGCTGGCCAGATGTATGCCTGGCCGCGTGGCAAGCCCCCAGGTCAGCAGCGCGGCTACGCCGACGGCGAGTACCAGTCCGACGTGCCGCTCGCGCAGTGGCAGCGCGCTCATACGCTCGCACCGGGCAGGCGGAAGCCGGGCTGCCAGCCCAGCCGATGGCGAGCCTTGGCGGCGCTCACCTCGATGTCTCGCTCGACGATGTTGTAGCAGCCCGCCGTTCCCCATTCCAATGCCAGCAAGGCGGCACGTGCAGCGTCGTCCACGTGCAGGCCCAGGCGTGGGTCAGCTTCCTCGCTACCGGTGCCGGGGCCGTACAGACGGCCATAGCGCAGCACGATGCCCTCCACCGGCGCGGCGCCAAGCACCGTCTCTTCCAGCGCCACGATACCGCCGACGCTAACGGCCCTGGTGCCTTCGGCGTCCAGGTCCAGCGGCTGCTCCTCACGCAGCGGATACTCACCCGGTGCATAGGCCCAGGCGATGCTCTGCGCCACCAACCGCTCGACACCCGCAGCACGGGCGGCAGCAACCAGATTGGCGGTACCTTCGCGGCGAAGACGGGCATTGCGCGGCTGCGCCGCCGGCATGAGCGCCGGATCGAGGCCGGCGGGCAGGTCGGTGAGCTGGTGAATGACCCAGCGCGGGCGGAAGGACTGCATCGCCGCATGCACGGCCTGGGCGTCGAATACATCCAGCACTTGCGCCTGGGCGCCCTGTGCTTCCAGGGCGGCGGCCCGCTCCGCCGAGCGGCTCACGGCCAGCACCCGGTAGCCGCGTTCGAGCAATTGCGGCAACAGCCGCTGGCCGATGGCGCCTGTGGCACCGGCGAAGAAAACTTTCATGCACATGGCCTGCCTCGGCTCTGGCGGTGACGGACGATGGATGCACTCTAGCGCCGCCATGCACCAGCCCACAGTGCCAAGAATGCGCAAAGTGACTGGGACATAGTTGCCCGCCATTGATCCCGGTCCCGAACGAACCCGCCGCCATCGGCTATAACAAACGGCTCCAACCTTTGTCTTCAAGGAATCGCCATGAGTAAAGTCTTCGATGTCGCCGTCGTGGTCGGCAGCCTGCGCAAGGACTCCCTCAATCGCAAGATCGCCAAGGCCTTCGCCCAACTGGCGCCAGCCAACCTGAAGCTGGAGATCGTCGAGATCGGCGACCTGCCGCTGTACAGCGAGGATATCGACCACGACTCGCCGCCCGCCGCCTACGGCGCCTTCCGCGAGCGCATCCGCCGCGCCGATGCGGTGCTGTTCGTCACCCCGGAGTACAACCGCTCGGTGCCCGGCGCCATGAAGAACGCGATCGATGTTGGCTCGCGCCCCTATGGCAAGAGCGCCTGGAACGGCAAACCCTGCGCCGTGGTCAGCGCCTCGCCGGGCGCCATCGGCGGCTTTGGCGCCAACCATCACCTGCGCCAGTCGCTGGTGTTCCTCAACATGCCGGTGCTGCAGCAGCCCGAAGCCTACCTGGGCGGTGCCGGCAGCTTCTTCGATGACGCGGGGCAGCTCTCGGAGAAGACCCGCCCGTTCCTGCAGAGCATCATCGACGCCTTCGCCGCCTGGATCGCCCAGAACCAGCCGCGCTGATACGCCCTGGCGCCGGCCCGCGCTGGCCGGCGCCTGCCTGTCATTCCTCCAGCAAACGCGCCAGCCGCTGCCGCAGGTAGCGGTTCTCCGCGCGCAACTCGTCCACCTCATCCAGCAGCCGCAGTGCCAGCGCGATGCCCGGCCAGTCCAGTTCGAACTCGCGGCGCAGACGTACGGCTCGACGCACCACGCTGACCGCCGTGCAATCGAACACCCAGTGTCCGGCACGCCGCTCGCGGGGCTCGACGATACCCACCTCGACTATCTCCACCAGCACCTCGCGGGGCAGGTTCACCGATTGGCAGAGCTCCTCGAGGTCCACCACCATCACTGTCGTCGTCATGCGCGTTTACCCCATTCTGCACGGGGGTCGAAAGCCGCCTTGGCGGCGAGTTCTTCCCAGAGTTTGCGTGTCGCCTCGTCGGCAGCCTTGGGCATCACCACCTTGAGCACGGCGTAAAGATCGCCGGGCGCGGCATCGCCCTTGTTCGGCAGGCCCTTGCCCTTGATGCGCAGGCGCTGGCCAGCCTGGCTGTTGGCCGGGATGCCCAGGCTGATGCGCCCACCGAGTGTCGGCACTTCCACCCTGGCACCGAGCGCGGCTTCCCAGGGCGCCACCGGCACGGTGACGACCAGGTCGCGGCCATCGACATCGAACAGCGGATGCGGTACCAGGCGGATGGCCAGGTACAGGTCGCCCGGCGGCCCGCCATTGATCCCCGGCGCGCCCTGCCCCTTCAGGCGGATTCGCTCGCCATCGGCGGTGCCGATGGGAATCTTCACGTTCAGCGTCCTGTTCTGCGGCGGCAGGCGACGTCCGTACTCGTCGAAGCTGGGCAGGGCGAAGCTGATCGGCCGGCTGTCCCCGGAGAGAGTTTCCTCGAGGAACAGCGGTACTTCCATTTCTACGTCCTGGCCGCGGTGCGCCCGCGGTTGGCGTTGCCCACCGGCTGCGGCGCGGGCTCCGAATATCTGCTCGAAGAAGTCGGAGAAATCCTGTTCATGCCCCGGCGGCGGCCCATCGAAACCGCCGCGCGGCTGCCAGCCCGGCGGCGCCTCGAAGTGCGCACCCTGCTGGCCGTACTTGCGCAGTTCATCGTACTCGGCGCGCTTCTCCGGGCTCCTGAGCACCTCGTAGGCCTCGGAGACTTCCTTGAAATGCGCCTCGGCGTCCGGCTCCTTGCTGACGTCCGGGTGATACTTGCGCGCCAGCTTGCGGTAGGCGGTCTTGATCGCCTTTTCGTCGGCATCGGGTTCGACACCCAGGGCCGCGTAGTAATCCTTGAATTCCATCGTGATCGATCGCTCCTCACGTAGCTTGAACCTGTAGGCGCCTGGATTTCCGGGGATCACGCAGGCAGCCGAAACCGCTGCGCGCACTGCGAGGCGAACAGGTGGAGAAAATGGGGTCTGCAGGACAGATGGAGTCGCCGCAGCCACTTTTCAACACTGCCCGAAAGCCTAGTCGCTGATCCTGCGCTCAGACGGCGAGGACGATTTGATACCGGTCATGGCATAGTCGATCATTCGAAAAGCCGGGGTACCGAACAGGTCATGACCACACTCATCGACTCGCTCCGCCTGCCGCTGGACCACGGCCCGGACCTGCCGATCTATCGTCAGCTCTATGAGCGCATCAAGGACGCCATCGCTCGCGGCGCATTGCGCCCAGGCGAGCGTGTGCCGCCCGTACGCGGGCTCGCCGGCGAGCTGGGGGTGGCCCGTGGCACGGTGGAGCTGGCCTATCAGTTGCTGGTCAGCGAGGGTTACCTGCAGACGCGCGCACAGGCCGGTACCGTGGTCTCGCCACAGTTGGCCGGACGCGCCACCGTGAAGGCGCCAGCCGTGCCGGCGAGCAGCGTGGAACGCCACGTGCCCGGCGTGATCGCCCACGGCCCGGCGGTTCGGCCGCTCCAGCTCGGCCTGCCGGCGCTGGACGCCTTCCCCCGCGCCCTTTGGTCGCGTCTGTGCGCACGCCGTCTGCGCCAGCAGGGCGCCTGCGCGCTGGCCTATCCGGAGCCCAGCGGCTACGGCCCGCTGCGCGAGGCAGTGGCCGGCTATCTGGGGGTTTCCCGAGGGATTGTCTGCGACCCGGCGCAGGTATTCATCTGCGCCGGCTACCAGGGTGCGCTGGACCTGATCAGCCGCACGCTGCTGGAGCCGGGCATGCGCTTCTGGCACGAAGACCCCGGCTACCCGCGTGGCCGGGAACTGCTGCGCCGCGCCGGCGGCAGGCCGGTAGCAGTCCCGGTGGACGTCGACGGCCTGAATGTGGAACTGGCGATAGAGCGCGCGGCGGACGCGCGTTTCGCGCTGGTCACGCCGTCGCAGCAGAGCCCCACCGGCGTCGCGCTCAGCCTGGCCCGGCGCCTGGCGCTGCTGGAGTGGGCGGCCAGCCGCGAAGCCTGGATCGTCGAGGACGACTACGACAGCGAGTACCGCTACGCCGGCTTCCCCCTGCCGGCGCTCAAGAGCCTGGACCGCGACGGCCGGGTACTCTACACCGGTACCTTCAGCAAGGTGCTGTTCCCCGCACTGCGCCTGGGCTACCTGGTGGTGCCGCCGGCGCTGGTGGAAGACTTCGTGCGCACGCAGCAGGTCTTTCCTTCCGGCTGCGCCGAACTGTTGCAGGCGACGCTCTGCGACTTCATGCAGGAAGGCCATTTCGCCCGCCACCTCAAGCGCACCCGAACACTCTACGCCCAGCGCCGCCAGTGGCTGCGCGAGGCGCTCGAATCGAGACTGGGCGAGCGCCTGCGCTTCGCCGAAACTCCCGGCGGGCTGCACCTGATCGGTGCCGTGGACGGCGACGACCTGGCCATCGCCAGGCGAGCCCAGGCCGATGGGCTCGGCTTGCAGGCGCTCAATGCCTGGTGCACGGAAGTGCGGCGAGAGCCCGCGCTGGTGATGAGCTTCACCAACGTGGTGGATGAATCGATGGCGGGAGTCTTGGCGCAGCGGGTAATGGAGGTGATGGCGCACAGCGGATGACAACGCTGCCCGCCGATTGCCCGCGGCTGCCACCTCGCGGGATACGGTCTGGAATGGGGCGCGGCGTATTGGGATGGCAGCTCCCGCGAAAGCCAGAGCAAAAGCCCCGCCGAGGCGGGGCCTTGCAGGCGGCTCAGCGGCGTGTCAGGACAGATACGCCGAACGGGTCAGCCCCAGGCGCAACGAGTCGAGGAACTGCGTGCGCTCACGCGCGGTGAGCTTTGCCCCGGCTACCTTGTCGCGGTAGTGGGTCATCAGCTCCTCGGGCGACAGGTGCACATAGCGCAGCATGTCCTCGATAGTGTCGTGGGTCTCTATGCCGGCGTGGTAGAAGCTGCCGTCGGCATTCTGGTACACGTTCACCGAGTCGGTGTCACCGAACAGGTTGTGCATGTCGCCGAGGATTTCCTGGTAGGCGCCGACCAGGAAGGTGCCGATCAGGTAGTCCTCGCCCTCCTTCACGTCGTGCACCGGCATGCTGGTCTCGATGCTCTGCTCATCGACGTACTGGGTGATCTTGCCGTCGGAGTCACAGGTCAGGTCCTGCAGCACAGCGCGACGGTTCGGCTCCTCCTCCAGGCGATGGATCGGCAGGATCGGCAGCACCTGGCCAATGGCCCAGGTGTCGGGCAGGCTCTGGAACACCGAGAAGTTGCAGATGTACTTGTCGGCCAGCTTGTCGTTGAGCTCGTCGAGCACCTGGCGATGCGAACGCTGGTGCGCCTTGAGCTGGTTGTGCAGGCGACGGCAGATGGCGAAATAGCACTGCTCGGCCAGGGCCTTCTGCGCCAGGTTGATCTTGCCCTCGGCGTACTGCGCGGCGGCATCGCTCATGTAGTGGGTGGCGCGCCAGTAGGTCTCGGTGACCATCTCCGCGTCGGTCGGGCCGAGCAGATCGGCCAGCCACTGGACGATCTCCGGCTGTTCGGCGAGGTCGGCGATCTTCGGCACCTGGTCGTTGTGACGCTCGACATCGGTGACCTGGGTGATCAGCACCGCGTGGTGCGCGGTCAGCGCGCGGCCGCTCTCGGAGAAGATGTGCGGATGCGGCAGGCCCTGCAGGTCGCAGAACTCCTTGAGCATGCCCACCACCACACCGGCGTAGTCGTCGATGTCGTAGTTGATGGAGCTGGCGTTGCGCGAGTGGGTGCCGTCGTAATCCACGCCCAGCCCTCCGCCGACGTCCACGTGGTCCACCGGCAGGCCGAGGGCGCGCAGTTCACCGTAGTAACGGATGGCTTCCTTGAAGCCGTGCTGATAGTCGGCGAGATTCGCGATCTGCGAACCCATGTGGAAGTGCAGCAGGCGCACACCCTGGTCGAGGCCGGCCGCGCGGAAGCGCTCGACCACCGACAGCAGTTGCGCGGCGGACAGGCCGAACTTGGCTTTCTCACCACCGGTATCGGCCCACTTCGAGGACGCCAGCGACGACAGGCGCACGCGCAGGCCAACCTGCGGCAGCACGCCGACATTGGCGGCTTCCTCGATCACCAGCTGAACCTCGGACTCTTTCTCGATCACGATGAACACGTTGTGGCCGAGCTTCTGCCCCATCAGCGCCAGCTTGATGAACTCGCGGTCCTTGTATCCGTTGCAGACGATGGTGCCGCCCTTGGGCGCCAGCGCCAGCACGGCCATCAGCTCGGGCTTGGAGCCGGCTTCCAGACCGATGGAAACGTTCTGCGTTGCGATGATGCTTTCCACCACCGCTTCCTGCTGGTTCACCTTGATCGGATACAGCGCGGTGTAGCGGCTGCCGTATTCCAGGCGCGCGATGTTGGCGTCGAATGCGCCGGTGAGTTTGCGCACACGGTCCTGCAGGATGTCCGGGAAACGCACCAGCAGCGGCAGCGACAGACCGGCCTCGCGCAACTGGCCGACCAGAGCGTGCAGATCGATCGGCTGAGCATCGGCGCCCTGCGGGCGCACTTCGACGTTGCCGGCGTCATTGATGGCGAAATAGCCGGCGCCCCAATGGCGAATGCCGTAGATGCTGCGGCTGTCTGCCACGGTCCAGTTGCTGCCGTCGTCTTTGCGGGTCCGTCTAGCGGCCATGCGTGGTGGTCTCCTCAAGTATCTCGAATGAATGCAGGCGCCCCGCCCGGCGAGCGGGTGAGTCGTCAAAGCCTAGTAGGCCGGTATGACGTTGCCGTGTTGACCGCCAGCGTTGGCGGTAAGTTTAGGAAAATCCGACGACGCGCCAGGGCGCACCGGAAAATCTCCCATCTAGGGAAAGGGCTTGCCGGCCATGCACGCGCAGCGCATCGCCTGGAACCCCTTCTCTACAGAGGAGAATCTCTTGGGAGAGACGGCTCAGCCGCCGGATTTCTTCGCCTTGAGGCCGCGCTTGGCCAGCTCTTCGAGGAGCAGGTCGACATGGTCGCCCTGGATCTCGATGATGCCGTCCTTCAACGCGCCGCCAGTGCCGCAACGCTTCTTCAGCGCGGTGGCCAGGTCCTTGAGCGCGTCGGCGGCGAGCGGCACGCCGCTCACCGTGGTCACGGTCTTGCCGCCGCGCCCCTTGGTTTCACGACGCACGCGAGCGATACCATCGCCGGCCGGAATCCCGGCCTGCTTGCAGGTACATGCGGCAACGGGCTGATTGCAGTCCGGGCAGTGCCGGCCAGCATCAGTGGAATAGACGAGCCCGCCAAGGGCGGACAGGGAGGAAGCTTTCTTGACCACCGGGCTTATCCCCAGGATTGGCCTCTAAGACACTGCTCATGGTCGGCTGTGCGTCGGCGGACCGGCGTTGGAAATCGTCTCTGGATGCTCATTTACTGCCGTAAACTCCGCTTCCTCGGCGATTTCCGCCTTGTTCCGCTCTAGCTCGCCGCCCCTGAACCGGTCTTGCCGGGCCAGGTCAACGAATGGCCGGCTGCTGCCGACCGCGACGCCCCACTCAGGCAGGGGCTGCGCATTCCCGGCAGAGGACCCTGCCGGAAAGGTCGCGCAATTTAGCAGCATTGAAGGCAAATGCTAAGAGCCAAAATGCGTCATTGATCGGCGCTTTGGCGACATCGATGCCACACCTCTCCGCTCCTGCCTTTGCTTCATATCGCCACAACACTGGTTCATCCACTGTGAACTGGGGCTTCCGGCGCGCAATCGCCCCTTGCAGGAGGCCCGGCGAAGCCGGGCCGTATGTCGGGGCAAGACCTTTTGGTTCCTTTTGGGAGGGCGGCTATCCGACGTTTGCCAAAAGGGACTCGCCCGAGGGGGCGAAACAAAAAACAACCAAGCATGCCGAGGCGGCGCAGAACACCGCTCCCGAAATCGGCGGATAATGCCTGAGGCGTTATTCGCCCTACGCTCGTCAGAAGCTCACGAGGTACTTGCGCAACGCCGCCAGTGAATCAGGGCAATACGGTGTGCCCGCCCTAGCCTCGGCCAGCACCTGGTGCGGGTCGATGAAGCGCGCCTCCAGCACCTCTTCCGGTTGCAACCGCAACGGCGCATCGGAAACGGCGGAGAACACTGCACACCAGAGGCGGTTGTCCGGCTGATCGAAGAAGAACGAGCCATGCTCGCGCAACTCGACGCCGGAAATCCCCAGCTCCTCCTCCAGCTCGCGGGCAGCGGATTCGGCATAGGTCTCGTCGGCCAGCACCATGCCGCCGGCGGCGGGATCCCAGTAGCCGGGGTAGATCGCCTTGCTCAGCGTGCGTCGATGCACGCACAGCTCACCGGCACCGTTGAACAGCAGGATGAACGTGCCGCGCCCGATCAGCCCGCGCTCGCGCAACTCCGCGCGCGGCAGGCTGCCCTTGAGCTGGTCATCCCGGTTGACCCAGGCCACCAGTTCGGCGTCGGAAGCCGCCCGGTGGGCGGCCTCCTTGTCGCTGATCCCGTCCATCGTCAGCCCTGGGCCAGCAGTTGGCGCAGATCGATGATCGCGGCGTTGGCGCGGGAGATGTAGTTGGCCATCACCAGCGAGTGGTTGGCCAGTACGCCGAACCCGCTACCGTTGAGGACCATCGGGCTCCACAGCGGCGCCTGGGCGGCCTCCAGTTCGCGGATGATCTGGCGCACGCTGACGGTGGCGTTCTTCTTCGCCAGCACGTCGGCGAAGTCCACCTCGATGGCGCGCAGGATGTGCGATAGCGCCCAGGCCTGGCCACGTGCTTCATAGAACACATTGTCGATCTGCAGCCACGGGGTTTCCTGCAGCTCTTCCTCGACCTGCGGAGCCTCGCCAGGCGCGCTCGGCACGGTCGGCTTGATGTTGGTGTTCAGCTTCACCCGGCCAACGCTGGCGGACAGGCGCTGGGACAACGAGCCCAGGCGAGTGGAAACGTCGCCCAGCCAGTTGTTCAGGCTGTCGGCACGCGGGTAGAACTGCGCACCGGCCGGCTCGGCGGAGAGACGCGCCAGGTAGCGGTCGAGAGACTTGATGCCTTCGCCGTACTCGGACTCCGACGAGGGCAGCGCCCAGCTCTTGTTGTCGAAGTTGAAGCGCGGCTCGGCGCGGGCCAGGTCGGCATCCTCGGTGGACTGCGACTGGGAACGGGCGAAGTCCTTGCGCAGCGCGCGGGACAGGTCGCGCACCTGAACCAGGGCGCCATATTCCCAACTGGGCATGTTGTCCAGCCAGACACCCGGCGGGAAGATGTCGTTGGAGAGGTAGCCGCCCGGCTTGTTCAGCAGCGTGGCCACCACTTCCTTGAGGGTTTCCACCGTGGTGTAGCCGACCACCATCTGGCGGCCGGAGCGTTCAGCCGCAGCCTGGGCGTTCTGCTGCACGGGGAAAAGGTCAGGCTCCTGGCTCCAGTACCAGCCGATCACGCCGGCGACCACCAGGTAGAGGCCCAGCAGGCCGCCGAGCACACGGCTCAGCCACGGCCCGCCGAAATAGGCACGCACGTCGTCCACCGAGTCATCGACGCGATCGCGCACGGAGCCGCGTTTCTTCCAGTTCCACATGGCAAAGTCCTTAGCATCACGAAAACGAAGTTGGGTTGGACACCGTTGCGCCCCGGTGGTGCCGTGGCGAAACGGGCCCGCCGCACAAGCATGCCGTACCCGGGCAGCTCAACGCAGCCTACCCTGCGCATGGTGCGCGGTAACGTAGCGAATTACAAAGCGCACATCGTTTGATCGAAGGCACTGTTATTGCCACCAACTACTGGTAGCATAGGGCCAGCACTGTGTATCACGGCGGAAACATGCCGCCCCGCACGCACCGCGTACGGATCTAATAAAGAAGCGCGCGATGAACGAGCTCGACGATCCCCCCCTCGACCGCCTCAAGCATCACTTCGCTCAGCGAGTGATCCACCAGGCCCGCCACTTGCTGGAAGTCTGGCAGCGCCTGTCGCGGTCGGAATGGAACAGCAGCGGCATGGATGAGCTGAGCGAAGCCTGCCTGCGCCTGCTGCGCTATGCGGAGCGCTTCGAACAGGCCGAGCACGCCGACCTGGCCAAGGCCATCGACAACTGCCTGCGCGCGGTACAGGAAAATCGAGGACGGCTCTCCAGCGAGCTGATCACCGAACTCAATCGCCTGATGCAGCGCCTTTCGCGCACCGGCCTGCGCCACGGCGACCAGTTCGAGCAGACCAGCCTGCCGCCCCTGCGCAAACCCGTATACCTGGCTCTTCAGGACATGGAGCGCGCCGAGCGCCTCGCTCAGCAACTGGAGTTCTTCGGCATGGCTGCGCAGCCCTGCGAGAGTGCCAATGCCTTCCGCGCGGCGATGGCCGAGCGCCACCCAGCCGCCATCGTCATGGAAATCGACTTTGCCGGTGCCGCCCAGGGCCTGGAACTGGCCAACGAGGCGCAGGCCGGGCTCAAGCAGAAGCTGCCCGTGCTGTTCTTCAGCCACGAGGAAACCGACACGCCCACCCGGCTGGCTGCGGCGCGCGCGGGCGGCCAGGACTTCTTCACCGGCGCGCTCGATGCCTCCAGCCTGCTGGAGAAGATCGAGACCCTGACCCGAGTGGCGCACTACGAGCCGTTCCGTGTGCTGATCGTCGACGACTCGCGAGCACAGGCGGCACATACCGAGATGGTCCTCAACAGCGCCGGCATCGTTACCCGCGCGCTCACCGCGCCGCTGTCGGTGATGGCCGAACTGGCAGAATTCCAGCCCGACCTGATCATCCTCGACATGTATATGCCCGAATGCCTGGGCACTGAGCTGGCCAAGGTGATTCGCCAGCACGAGCGTTATGTCAGCGTGCCGATCATCTACTTGTCGGCCGAAGACGACCTGAACAAGCAGCTCGACGCCATGAGCGAAGGCGGCGACGACTTCCTCACCAAGCCGATCAAACCGCGCCACCTGATCGCCACCGTGCGCAACCGCGCCGCCCGCGCGCGCAGCCTGAAGGCACGCATGGTGCGTGACAGCCTGACAGGCCTGTACAACCACACCCACACCCTGCAGCTACTCGACGACGCACGCTTCCGCGCCCGCCGCGAGGAACGGCCGCTGACTTTCGCGATGCTCGATATCGACCACTTCAAGCGAGTCAACGACACCTACGGCCACCCGATGGGCGACCGGGTGATCAAGAGCCTGGCTCTGTTCCTCAAGCAGCGCCTGCGCAAGACCGACCACATCGGCAGATACGGCGGCGAGGAGTTCGCCGTGGTCCTGCCCGACACCGACGCAACCTCGGCGCGCAAAGTGCTGGAGGAGATTCGCCAGCGCTTCGCCGAGATCCACTACCCGGCGCAGCCCGGCGACCTGACCTGCACCTTCAGTTGCGGCATCGCCGAACTGACCGACGACATGGACATCAAGACCCTCGCCAAGCAGGCCGACGAGGCGCTGTACCGCGCCAAGCACGGCGGCCGCAACCGTGTGGAAGTCTATGGCTGATACGGCGGCGCTGGCTCTGCCGCGCCGTTTACCGAGAAACTACTGGCACTCTGTCATCAGCCAGTAATCAAACTGCAATAGGGTCATGGCTCGCCGTTTCCGCTGTCGGTCGAGACCTGCCATGCGCCTCAAGCTGCTGACCAACCTCAATACCTTCCTGCTCCTGCTCGTGTGCCTCGCGCTGGGTGCCACCCTGTGGTGGTCGCAGCGCGCACTGGAGCGACCGTTCACCCTGATGGACCGCTATCTGGAACTTTCCCAGGACTTCGAGCGCGACGTGGCGCAGAACATACAGGCGTACCTCGCCAGCGGCGACGCGCTCAAGCAGAAGACCGCGCAACAGGCGCTGGAGCGATTGGCCGAAGAGCTGCCGCAGTTGCCCGAAAGCCTTCGCCAGCAATTGGGCGGCAGCCTCGATGAGCTGAGTCAGTTCAGCGCCAACCAGCTCCTGGCCGCCGGGAAGCTGGCCGGCGATCCCCAGGGGCTGTTGTTGCAGGCCGAGCGGGACCTGCTCGCCGCCCTCGACCAGCTCGGCAGCTACGCCGATGCCAGCCAGAACCCCGCCGCCGCGGAATACCGCACGCCGCTGCTGCAAGCCGGCCTGCACCTCACCCGGCTCGCCCATGCCCGAGCCAAGCTGGTGGAAAGCGGCAATCCGGCTCTGGCCGACGATACCCAGCGCGAGCTCGACAGCCTGCGCCAGCTTGCCGAACGCATCGACGCGCTGCCGCTGCTCGGCGTTCTCGAACAGCAAGCCTCCGCCTCCGACGACTTCGCCGCCATGATGGGGTTGGACACCCAGCCCACCGAACAGCAGCAGAGCGAGGATCGCGGCGTCATCCTCAAGCGCGATCTTACCGGTGTCCTGCGTCGCTATCCCGATGAGCTGGCACGTACCCGCCAGTTGATCGCCCAGCGCCAGCAACTGGCGGCCGCCACCAGCCAACGCCTGGGCGCCGTGCAGGAATCGCTGGCGACCCTGGAGCCGCTGGTGCGCGCCGAACGCACGCGCATCCAGGGCCAGGTGCGTCTGATCCAGGGCGCGCTGATCGCCCTGATCCTGCTCACCGCACTGACCATCGACACCCTGCAACGCCGCCTGGCCCGCGTGCTCGGGCAACTGGTGCCGGCGCTTTCAACCTGGGCCCGTGGCGACTTCAGCCAGCCGATCGCCCTCGCCACCCGCACCCGTGATCTGCTGGAGCTGCAGGAATCATTGAACCGCCTGCGCGACTTCCTCGGCACGCTGGTCGGCACCATCCACCTGCGCGCCGAGGAAGTCGCCGGCAGCAGCCGTGCGCTGGCCGAACTGTCCGGCGGCCTGCATGCCGGCGCCGAGCGCCAGGCCAGCGACACCGGCGAAATCCGCGACGCCCTGGGCAATATGGAGGCGGCGATCCAGCAGGTCGCCGGCGACGCCAGCCAGGCAGCCACCGCCAGCCATGCCGCGGGCCTTGCCGTGGAACAGGGCCAGCGCGTCATCGGCAACAGCCTGAACGGCATGCGCGCGCTGGTGGACGAAGTGCAGAGCAATGCCCAAGCCATCGAAAACCTGGCGGAAGAGTCGGCCACCATCGGCAACGTACTGGGGGTGATCCGCTCGATCGCCGAGCAGACCAACCTGCTCGCCCTCAACGCCGCCATCGAGGCCGCCCGAGCCGGCGAACAGGGCCGTGGTTTCGCGGTGGTCGCCGAGGAGGTTCGCTCGCTGGCTCTGCGCACCGCCGGTGCCACAGAGGAAATCCAGCAACTCACCGCGCGCCTGCAACAGGCGGCGCGGCAATCCGTGGAAGCCATGCGCAGCCAGGTGGAGCACGCAGAAATTACCGCCAACCAGGCCAGCGCGGCGGAAGGCGCGCTGGACGAGGTGGTGGAAGCGATCCGTACCATCGCCAGCATGGCCGAGCGGATCGCCGAGGGTTCGGCGCAGCAGAGCGGCGCGGTCAGCGAAATCCGCTCGCACAGCGAGCGCATCCACGAACTAGGCAGCGAGAACCTGCGCCTGATCGGCCAGGGCCGCAGCCAGGGTGAGCAGCTACAGGAACTGGGCGGTGCGTTGCACACCGCCGTGCGGGCTTTCCGGGTCTGAGCTCGACAGTATCGACATAGCGCGCCCCAGACCTGAGATCGGGCATTTGCAGGATGGCTGGAGCGGACTCCGTCCGCGATGGGTCAGCCTGGCGCCATCAGGCAATCCGGAGCGGTCGCTGAGTCAAGTCCGCTCCTATGATCGTGCCCTGTAGTTCGGCGTGAGCTCACCGCTCGCCAAGCTTGTGCCGCGCCGCATACAGGCAAACCATTTCCATCGCCAGGGTCGCTCCCGCCAGTGCGGTGACCTCGGCGTTGTCGTAGGGCGGCGCGACTTCCACCACATCCATCCCCACCAGGTTGATGCCACGCAGCCCGCGCAGGATTTCCAGCGCCTGGTGCGAACTCAGCCCGCCGCACACCGGTGTTCCGGTTCCCGGCGCGAAGGCTGGATCAAGGCAGTCGATATCGAAGGTGAGGTACACCGGGTTGTCGCCAACCCGCGCGCGAATGCGCTCGGCGATGGCTTCGGGCGCATGCCGGTGCACTTCGCGGGCATCCAGTACCTGGAAGCCCATCACATCGTCGTTGGTGGTGCGCAGGCCGACCTGCACCGACCGCGCCGGGTCCACCAGCCCTTCGCGGGCCGCGTGGTAGAACATGGTGCCGTGGTCGATGCGCTGGCAGTCTTCATCGGGCCAGGTGTCACTGTGAGCGTCGAAGTGGATCAGCGACAGTGGGCCATGCTTCTTCGCGTGGGCCTTGAGCAGCGGGTAGCTGATGAAGTGGTCGCCACCCAGCGTCAGCAACGCGCAGCCGGCGGCGAGGATGTGCGCAGCGTGCTCCTCGATGGTCGCCGGCGTCTGCTGCGGCTGGCCGTGGTCGAAGTCGCAGTCGCCGTAGTCGATCACCGCCAGGTGGTCGAACGGGTCGAATTCCCAGGGAAAATGCCGGGCCCAGGCCATCTGCACCGACGCGGCGCGGATCGCTCGCGGCCCGAAGCGGCTGCCGGGGCGGTTGGTGGTGGCGGTGTCGAAGGGAACTCCGCTTACGGCCAGATCGACGCCGCGCAGGTCGCGGCTGTAGCGGCGGCGCATGAAGCTGGTGACGCCGGCGTAGGTGGATTCGGCCGCGGTGCCGTAGAGGCTGTCGCGGGTGATGGCCTGGTCGTTGGTGTAGGCGTGGTCCATGTCGTCCTCATCGTTTTTCTGGTTGGGTCGCGGTGTTCGGGGCTCCGCGCCCTTGCGAAGCACGACCGGTCAGCCGCTGTGCGTGCGGAATGCCGACCAGAGCCGGGTGCGCTCGCGCTGCTGTTTCAGAGTCAGCAACTGTTCGCCGAACAACTTCTGGCGCACCGCTGCCGGCGGATAGATGTCCGGATCGCCGGATACTTCGGCAGATAGCAACGGCTTGGCCTTCTGGTTGGCGTTGGCGAAGAACAGGGTGTTGGTCAGCTCCGCGATGGACTCCGGGCGCAGCATGAAGTCGATGAACGCACGGGCCTCCTGGGGGTGCGGGGCATCCACCGGAATCGCCATCATGTCGAACCAAATCAGCGTGCCTTCCTTCGGGATCCGGTAGAGCACCTCGAACGGCTTGTGCGCCTGCTTCGCCTGGCTGGCGCCCATCAGCGCGTCGCCGGAGTAGGTCAAGGCGAGGCAGAGGGTGCCGTTGGCGAGATCGTTGATGTGGTTGCCGCTGGCGATGTAGCGCACGTTGGGTTGCAGCTTGCGCAGCAGCTCGCGGACCTCCGCGAGGTCGGCGGCGGCGGTGCTGTAGGGCGGCTTTCCGAGGTAGTTCAGCGCGACACTGATGATTTCCTGCGGCGAATCGACCAGCGAGATTCCACAATCGGCCAGGCGGCTGGCGTACTCGGGCCTGAACAGCAGGTCGAGGCTGTCCAGCGGCGCATCGGGAATGCGTTTCTGTACGGCCTCTCTGTTGATGGCGAGGCCGACGGTACCCCAGGTGTAGGGCACGCCGAAGCGGTTGCCGGGGTCGATGGTGGCGAGCTTGGCCAGCAACTCCGGGTCGAGATTGGCGAAGTTGCCCAGGCGCTGCGCATCGACCGGCTGCACCGCCCTGGCCTGGATCGCCCGGGCCAGCCCGCTGCTGGCGGGGAACACGATGTCGTAGCCGCTGCCACCGGTCATCAGCTTGCTGTCGAGCACCTCGGCACTGTCGAAGGTGTCGTACTTCACCCGGATACCGGTTTCACTCTGGAAGCGCGCGAGCGCCTGGGTACCGACGTAATCCGCCCAACTGTACAGGTTGAGCACCCGCTCCTGCGCCTGCAGGGGCAACGCCAGGGCCAGCAAGGCCGCCCAATGGAACGCACGCATGATCATCGCCTCGGGTCGTTGTGGTGATGAAGCGAGCATGCAGGGCGCTTTACTTTGCAAAAATACAAAGTTAATAACTTTGGCATTTCATCGAGCCAATGTTTGGAGACGACGATGCTCAGCCAATTGCGCGATCTCGACCTGCAACTGCTGCGCCTGTTCGTCACGGTGGTCGAATGCGGCGGCTTCAGCGCCGCGCAGGGTGAACTGGGGCTCAGCCAGCCGAGCATCAGCATCCAGATGGCGAAGCTGGAAACCCGTCTGGGGTATCGCCTGTGCGAGCGCGGCAAGGGTGGTTTCCGGCTGACGCCCAAGGGCGAGCACCTGCTGCAATCGACCCGGCGGCTGCTGGTCGCCATCGAGAGTTTTCGAAACGAGGCCCGCGGCGTCGCCGACAAGCTGCTGGGGGAAGTACGTCTCGGGCTGTCGGAAGCGCTCGACGAACGGGTGCTGGCACAGCTCTCCGATGCCATCCGGCGATTCCGCCAGCGCAACGAGGCGGTGACGCTGGAGCTGGTGACCACGACGCCCGCCGAGCTGGAGCGCCAGTTGCTGCAGGACCGCCTGCACCTCGCCATCGGCTACTTTGCCGGCACCCAGGCGGCGCTGGAGCACGTGCCGCTGTTCAGCGAGCCGCAGGGGCTATACTGCGGCGTCGGGCACCCGGTCTTCGACGATCCATCGGCCAGCCGCGAGTCCCTCGCCGACGCCGACCAGGTGCATCACCCCTATCGCTTCATCGCCGACGACGAACCCTTGCAGGCGAGCCGCAGCAGCGCACGCAGCGAACAGATGGACGGCAGCCTGGCGTTCATACTCTCCGGCCAGCACATCGGCTACCTGCCCAGGCACATCGCCGCGCCGTGGCTGGAGCGGGGCCGACTGCGCGAGCTGCTGCCCGAGGAGCTGGGGTTCGACGTAGCCTTCAGCCTCACCCGCCACCGCGGCCGACGCCCCGGCGAGGCGGAGGAAGCCTTTGCCGCCGACCTGCTGGCGGCCTTCGCTTCAGACGCGTCTGATTGACGCACCCGACGAACGGGAACCCGGCGTCTGCCGCGAGGTCCGAAGCGACCTCTCATGTCTTGTCACAGCTCAGCCGGGCGCACCACGGGCCGCACCGGATGCTTTCCGTTATCATGCCCGCCACCTTGTAGTCCGCGAGATGTCCATGCGCCGCCTGCTCATTCTGCTCCTGCTCCTCGTCGCCCTGCCCGCCAGCGCCGGCCTGTTCGACAAACCCGCCGACAAGGGCTTCGCCGTCGTACAGCCCAGCAAGGGCGACTTCCTGCCGGTGGCCGAGGCGTTCCGCCTGAGTGTCGAGGACAGCGACAGCCAGCAGGTGAAGCTGCGCTTCATCAATGCCGACGGCTACTACCTCTACCAGCATCGATTCAGCTTCAAGGTCGAACCCGCCGACAGCGGCGTGAGCGTCGGCGAGGTGAAGCTGCCGCCGGGCAAGCAGCACCACGACGAATACTTCGGCGATACGGTGGTGTACTACGCCATCACCGATATCGACGTGCCGCTGAACAACCCGCAGCACAAGCCCTTCACTCTGGTGGTGAATTACCAGGGCTGCGCCGACCAGGGCCTGTGCTACGCGCCGGAAACCATCCGCCTGCAGATCGCGGACGGCCAGGAGGCCAGCGTCGTCAGCGCGGCGGCAGCCTCCGCAGCCGCCAAGCCAGCCGCAAGCGCCGGCAACCCCCTGGCCAGTCTGCTCGGCGACCACGAGCCAGGCAAAATCAAGAAGCTCGGCCGCGCCCTGGTGATCTTCTTCCTGCTCGGCCTCGCGCTGACCTTTACGCCCTGCGTACTGCCGATGCTGCCGATCCTTTCCGGCGTCGTGCTGCGCGGGCGTCCGGGCGGGCTGCGCGGCCTGACCCTGTCGCTGGCCTACGTGCTGCCGATGGCGCTGTGCTACGCAGTGCTCGGCACGCTGATGGGATTGTTCGGCGCCAAGCTGAACCTGCAGGCAATGCTGCAATCGCCCTGGGTACTGATCCCCTTCGCCACGTTCTTCGTGGTCTTCGCCATCGCCATGTTCGGCATGTTCGAAATGCGCCTGCCGGCCTTCATCCGCGAGCGCCTGGACAACATGGCCAACAATACCCGCGGTGGTTCCATCGCCGGCGCGGCCACACTCGGCGTGCTGTCCAGCCTGCTGGTATCGCCCTGTGTCACCGCCCCGCTGGCCGGACTGCTGCTCTATATCAGCAGCACCGGCGATGCGGCCGGCGGCGGCATGCTGCTGTTCTCCCTGGGTCTGGGCATGGGTACGCCGCTGGTGATCTTCGCCGTCGGCGGCGGGGCGCTGCTGCCCAAGAGCGGCGCATGGATGAATGGCGTGCGCAACGTCTTCGGCGTGATGCTGCTAGCGGTGGCGATCTGGATGCTCGAGCGCCTGGTCGCAGGCCCGGTGGCGCTGACCCTCTGGGGTACCCTGGCCGGTGGCGTCGCCCTCGCGCTGGGCACGCTCGAACTGGGGCCGAAGAGGACGCTGCAACGCGCCGGCCAGTTGATCGGCCTGATGTTCCTGGTCTACGCGGTGGCTGCCTGGACCGGCGCGCTGCGCGGCGAATCCGACCCGATGCACCCACTGGGCCGCAGCAGCCCGGGCCTGCATGCCGGCCCGCCGACCACGACCCCCGGCGACTGGCAGAACATCACCACGCCTGCGCAGCTCAATGCCGCCCTGGCCAGCGCCCAGGCCGCCGGGCGGCCGGTGCTGCTGGACTGGTATGCCGACTGGTGCATCAGTTGCAAGATCATCGAACGCCAGGTGCTGCCAACGCCGGAAGTCCAGGCGCAATTGCCCGGCTTCGTCCTGCTGCGTTTCGACATGACCGCCAGCACCGAGGAACAGCGCGCACTGCTCGACCGCTACAACCTGTTCGGCCCACCCGCGCTGCTGTTCTTCTCGCCAAAAGGCGACGAATGGAGCGACCTGCGCATCATCGGCGAAACAGACTCCGCCACCCTGGCCGAACGCCTGAAACAGGCCGGTTCGCGCTCCTGACGATGCGCTGTTCGTCGGCCCGAGCACGATGAAAGCGGCGCGGATGCCCGTTTGCCACAGGCAGATCGGGCATCCCTCCCTTGAGCACTGCGGGCAAGTCCTGCCCTCCCCGCCGCTCTCGAATGCCTGCAATCGGGCATGGATCACAGTTTGACTGCAACGCTTTTGCCGTAATCGGTCGGCAACATGCAGACATCTACCGCAAAACCAGCATGACTGGACAGTCACGCCGGCTTTCCGGCATAGTCCCGCCCTATCTTTTCCCGCCAAGAAAAAGGACAACAGCTTCCAGATGGCGACCTTACTGGTACTGCACGGGCCCAACCTCAACCTGCTGGGCACTCGCGAGCCCGACAAGTACGGCTCCGTCACCCTCGAGCAGATCAACCAGGATCTGGAGCGCCGCGCCCGCGAGGCCGGCCACCACCTGATGCACCTGCAAAGCAATGCCGAATACGAACTGATCGACCGGATTCACGCCGCGCGCAGCGAGGGTGTGGACTTCATCCTCATCAATCCGGCCGCGTTCACGCATACAAGTGTCGCCCTACGTGACGCATTGCTCGCAGTGAGCATCCCATTCATCGAAGTGCACCTTTCCAACGTGCACAAACGTGAACCTTTCCGGCATCACTCCTACTTCTCCGACGTAGCGGTAGGGGTGATCTGCGGTCTGGGAGCCACAGGCTACCGCCTGGCCCTGGAATCCGCCCTTGAACAACTTGAACGCCCGTGACCTCACCTGGGAGTGCGAACACTGATGGACATCCGTAAAGTCAAGAAACTGATCGAACTGCTCGAAGAATCCGGCATCGACGAGCTGGAAATCAAAGAGGGCGAAGAGTCCGTACGTATCAGCCGTCACAGCAAGACCGCCGCTGCGCCGGTTTATGCCGCCCCTGCCTACGCTGCCCCGGCTGCCGCCCCGGCTCCGGTCGCCGCTGCCGCCGCTCCGGCCGCCGAAGCCGCCCCCGCTGCACCGAAGCTCAACGGCAAGGTCGTCAGCTCGCCGATGGTCGGCACCTTCTATCGCGCCGCTTCGCCAACCTCTGCCAATTTCGTCGAAGTCGGCCAGAGCGTGAAGAAAGGCGACATCCTGTGCATCGTCGAAGCCATGAAGATGATGAACCACATCGAAGCGGAAACCAGCGGCGTGATCGAGCAGATCCTGGTGGAGAACGGCCAGCCGGTCGAGTTCGACCAGCCCCTGTTCACCATCGTTTAATCCGCGGGGAGCCTGCGATGTTGGAAAAAGTACTGATCGCCAACCGCGGCGAAATCGCACTGCGCATCCTGCGCGCGTGCAAGGAGCTGGGCATCAAGACGGTGGCCGTGCACTCGACCGCCGACCGTGAACTGATGCACCTGTCGCTGGCCGACGAAGCGGTCTGCATCGGTCCGGCACCTGCCGCGCAGTCCTACCTGCACATCCCGGCGATCATCGCCGCGGCCGAGGTAACCGGCGCCGTGGGTATCCACCCCGGCTACGGCTTCCTCGCCGAAAACGCCGACTTCGCCGAACAGGTCGAGCGCTCGGGCTTCACCTTCATCGGCCCGAGCGCCGACGTCATACGCCTGATGGGTGACAAGGTGTCCGCCAAGGACGCCATGAAGAAAGCCGGCGTTCCGACCGTGCCGGGCTCCGACGGCCCGCTGCCGGAAGACGAGGAAACCGCGCTGGCGATCGCTCGCGAAGTGGGTTACCCGGTGATCATCAAGGCCGCCGGCGGCGGCGGTGGTCGCGGCATGCGCGTGGTTCACCACGAGGAAGACCTGATCAAGTCCGCCAAGCTGACCCGCACCGAAGCAGGCGCCGCTTTCGGCAACTCGATGGTCTACCTGGAGAAATTCCTGACCAACCCGCGTCACGTGGAAGTACAGGTCCTCTCCGACGGCCAGGGCAACGCCATCCACCTGGGTGACCGCGACTGCTCCCTGCAGCGCCGCCATCAGAAGGTACTGGAAGAAGCGCCAGCTCCGGGCATCGACGAGAAGGCCCGCGCAGAAGTGCTGGCCCGCTGTGTCCAGGCCTGCGTTGAAATCGGCTACCGTGGCGCTGGTACTTTCGAGTTCCTCTATGAAAACGGCCGCTTCTACTTCATCGAGATGAACACCCGCGTACAGGTTGAGCATCCGGTGTCGGAGATGGTTACCGGCGTGGATATCGTCAAGGAGATGCTCAGCATCGCCTCGGGCAACAAGCTGTCGATCAAGCAGGAAGACGTGGTCATCCGTGGCCATGCGCTGGAATGCCGGATCAACGCCGAAGACCCGAAGACCTTCATGCCCAGCCCGGGCAAGGTGAAGCACTTCCACGCTCCGGGCGGCAACGGCGTTCGCGTCGATTCTCACCTGTACAGCGGTTACGCGGTTCCGCCTAACTACGACTCGCTGGTAGGCAAGATCATCACCTACGGCAAGGACCGCGACGAAGCCCTGGCGCGCATGCGCAATGCCCTGGACGAGCTGATCGTCGATGGCATCAAGACCAATACCGAGCTGCACAAGGATCTGGTCCGGGACAAGGAGTTCTGCAAGGGTGGCGTGAACATCCACTACCTGGAGAAGAAGCTGGGCATGGACAAGCACTGAGCCTGTCCGAGGCCGGGTCGCTCCACCACAAGGGCCGCCTCCGGGCGGCCCTTGTGCGTTGTGGCACGCTGGTGCGGCACAGTGCCGTGCAGTAAGCTTGCCGCCTTTATCTGCGGGCTGCCCAGGCGGCCCGTTGTCTTTTCCAGCACCATCGAGGTACCGCCCCATGCCCTGGCTCCAAGTTCGACTCGCCATCACCCCGGAACAGGCGGAAACCTACGAAGATGCTCTGCTGGAGGTCGGCGCCGTTTCGGTGACTTTCATGGACGCCGAAGACCAGCCGATCTTCGAACCCGACCTCGGCACCACCCCGCTGTGGAGCCATACCCACCTGCTCGCCCTGTTCGAAGCCGATACCGACGAGACCGCGCTGGTCGCCCACCTGACCCTGCTGACCGGCGGCGACCTGCCGCAGCACCAGATCGAGCGCATCGAAGACCAGGACTGGGAGCGCAGTTGGATGGACAATTTCCAGCCCATGCGCTTCGGCCGCCGCCTGTGGATCGTCCCCAGTTGGCACGACGCCCCCGAGCCTGATGCGGTGAACCTGCTGCTCGATCCGGGCCTGGCCTTTGGCACCGGCACCCACCCGACCACCGCACTGTGCCTGGAATGGCTCGACGGACAAGCTCTGGACGGCCAGTATGTCCTCGACTTCGGCTGCGGCTCGGGCATCCTGGCCATCGCCTCGCTGCTGTTGGGTGCCGGGCGAGCCGTCGGCACCGACATCGATCCGCAGGCGCTGGAGGCCTCCCGCGACAACGCCTCGCGCAACGGCATCGACCCGGCAAGCTTCCCGGTCTACCTGCCCGCCGATCTGCCGAAAGAGCCGGCGGACGTGTTGGTGGCGAACATTCTGGCCGGTCCGCTGGTCTCACTGGCAGAACAACTCACCACCCTGGTCAAGCCGGGCGGCCTGCTGGCCCTGTCGGGCATCCTCGCCGAACAGGCCGAGGAAGTCCGCGCTGCCTATGCCGATGCCTTCGATCTCGACCCGACCGCCGAGCGCGACGGCTGGATCCGCATCAGCGGCCGCCGCCGCTGACTGCCCGCCGTTCAGGGCTTGAGTTAGACTAACCGCCTGATTTTTCGCCGGACCGCCGCATGAGCGAGAGCTTCATCACACAGTGCCCCCATTGCCAGACCCGATTCCGCGTCAGCCAGGCGCAATTGGGTGCGGCCAACGGTGCTGTGCGTTGCGGAACCTGCCTGAAGGTGTTCAACGCGCCGCAGAACATCTACGGCGAGCGCCCCACCGCAGCTCCGGCAGCTCCGGCAGCTCCGGCAGCTCCGGCAGCTCCGGCAGCTCCGGCAGCTCCGGCAGCTCCGGCAGCTCCGGCAGCTCCGGCAGCTCCGCTACAGGCTGCCGCCACGGAAGTGATCAAGCCAGCGGCCCCGCCGGTAACGCCCAGCGCGCCGGCACCGGCCGTGGAGCCGGGCGCGTCGAAGCCAGCTCCCGCCTTTGCCGCTCTATCGCCCGAACCGGGTGCGCCGACCGCCCCCGGCACGGCGACACTTGGCTGGCCCCTTGCGCCCCACGCGGCGCGTCCCTCCAGCGACACCGCCGCGCCCGAGCCCGCCAAAGCTCCGGGCGAACCCGCCAGGGCCGAACCTGCCGCGGCCAGGACTAAGGACGAGACGCTGTGGATCCATGACGACCTGGATCTGGACAGCCTCAACCTGGATGAAGAACTGGCCAAGCTGGACGAGTTCGAGCTGTCCCAGGAATTCCTCAGCATCGACCGCGCCCCCGCGCCTAGCGAAGCGCTGCTCGTCCGCCAGGACGACAAGCGCGATCCGCATGACGAGCGCTGGGCCGAAGCCTTGCTGCAGGAAGAACAGAACAAGGACACCCGCACCACCCGCCAGGAGCCCAGTCTCGGCCAACTGCCCACCGAAGAAGCGCCAGCCGTCGTACAGGCCGTCACAGCCGAACCGGAAAGCAAGCCGCCAACCATCGCTGCCAGCGCCACCGATGAAGACGACGAACGCCTGCCGACCTTCAGCGCACGCCGCGACGAAGAGATCGAAGGCGCCGACGACGAGCACGACGACAGCGTCGACCAGACCACCGACCGCCGCGCCGAACCGGCGCTGCGCGACGATGGGCTGCATGACCTCAGCGACGAACCGCTGCAACTGGACTGGCAGAAGCCCAAGAGCCGCTGGGGCCGCCGCCTGTTCTGGCTGCTGCTGGTAGTGCTAGGCCTTGCCGGACTGGCCGCGCAATACATCGCCTATCACTTCGAGGAACTGGCCCGCCAGGACCAGTACCGCCCATGGTTCGCCCAATTGTGCCCGGAACTGGGCTGCACCCTGCCATCCAAGGTCGATGTGGAGCAGATCCGCAGCAGCAACCTGGTGGTGCGCAGCCACCCGGAGTTCAGCGGCGCACTGGTCGTCGACGCCATCATCTACAACCGCGCGAACTTCTCCCAGCCCTTCCCGCTGCTGGAAATGCGCTTCGCCGACCTGAATGGCCAACTGATCGCCAGCCGCCGCTTCAAGCCCAGCGAATACCTTTCGGGAGAACTGGCCGGGCAGAGCGAAATGCCGCCGCAGACGCCGATCCATATCTCCCTGGACATCCTCGACCCAGGCCCGAAAGCCGTGAACTACAGCCTGAGCTTCCACTCTCCGGAATGATCCGATGAGTAGTCCAGAACACAGCCAGGCGCCAGTTCCACTCGTCTTTCTACTCTGAGCGATAAGCCTTTAGCTGCTCAGAATTTATCCAAAATCGCCTTTATCCGGTCATCGAGAGCGGGTATCATGCCCTCCCTTTTTTGCTAGCACCGGTGGCAGGCCCGAAACGCTCCCGCGAGTCGTTCAGCGCGCAGCGCCTCGGTGTCCCCGCCCCACGAACAGGGAAGCCCAAGTCGGTGGTACGCATCGGCTCTTACACACTGCCCAACCGATTGATCCTGGCGCCTATGGCCGGTGTCACCGATCGCCCGTTCCGCCAGCTTTGCCGCCGCCTCGGCGCTGGCATGGTGGTTTCGGAGATGGTCACCAGCGATGTCCGCCTGTGGAACAGCCGCAAGTCGCGCCTGCGCATGGTGCACGACGGCGAGGATCAGCCACGTTCGGTGCAGATCGCCGGAGGGGACCCGCAGATGCTTGCGGAGGCTGCCCAGCGCAATGTGGAGCTCGGTGCGCAGATCATCGACATCAACATGGGCTGCCCGGCAAAGAAGGTTTGCAACAAGGCCGCGGGTTCCGCGCTGTTGAAGGATGAAAGGCTGGTAGCCGACATCCTCGAAGCGGTAGTCGCGGCAGTAGAGGTTCCAGTCACCCTGAAGATTCGTACCGGTTGGGACCGGTCGAACAGGAATGGCGTGATGGTGGCGCGGATCGCCGAGCAGTCGGGCATCCAGGCGCTGGCGGTACACGGCAGGACCCGTGCCGACCTCTACACCGGTGAAGCGGAGTACGAAACCATCGCTACGATCAAGCAGGCGGTTTCCATTCCGGTCTTCGCCAACGGTGATATCGATTCGCCACAGAAGGCGCGGCAGGTGTTCGAGCAGACAGGGGTGGATGCCCTGCTGATCGGTCGCGCCGCCCAGGGCAGGCCCTGGATCTTCCGCGAAATCGATCATTACCTGAGCACCGGCGAGATATTGCCGGCGCCGTCCCTGCAGGAGGTGGAGAGCATCCTGCTCGAACACCTCGCTGCATTGCATGCGTTTTATGGGGAAGAGCTGGGTGTGCGAATTGCCCGCAAGCATGTGGGCTGGTACCTCGCAACCCTGCCGGGCGCGGCGGAGTTCCGCGCCCAGTTCAATCGTTTGCAGGACACGGATGCACAGAGCGCCAGCGTCAGGCAGTTCTTCGCCGAGCGCCACAATAACGGAGAAGGGGTGGCCGCATGACAACGATGACCGAGACATTAGTGAGTGGAATGACACCCGTGAGCGACAACACCAACCTGAAGCAGCACCTGACCACTCCGACGCAGGAGGGCCAGACCCTCCGCGACAGCGTGGAAAAGGCCCTGCACAACTATTTCGCCCATCTCGAAGGGCAGCCGGTCACGGACGTGTACAACATGGTGCTTTGCGAAGTCGAAGCGCCGCTGCTGGAAACCGTCATGAATCATGTGAAGGGTAACCAGACCAAAGCCTCCGAACTGCTGGGGCTCAATCGCGGAACCCTGCGCAAGAAACTCAAGCAGTACGACCTTCTCTGACCACGGCGACAGGCGGCGGGCCGCGACCGTTCGGTCGCACAGGCGCCGCCTGGCACGCCGAAGCCCGTAGCCTTTGTGGAATCCGTTATGACCGACCAAACCACCCGCCTGCCCATCCGCCGTGCGCTGATCAGCGTTTCCGACAAGACCGGCGTTGTCGATTTCGCCCGTGAGCTGGCTGCCCTTGGCGTGGAGATCCTCTCCACCGGCGGCACCTACAAGCTGCTCAAGGACAACGACATCGCCGCCGTGGAAGTGGCCGATTACACCGGCTTCCCGGAAATGATGGATGGCCGGGTGAAGACACTGCACCCGAAAGTCCACGGCGGCATCCTCGGCCGTCGCGACATCGATGGCGCAGTCATGGAAGAGCACGGCATCAAGCCGATCGACCTGGTCGCGGTCAACCTCTACCCCTTCGCCGCCACCGTCGCCAAGCCGGGCTGCACCTTGCCTGAGGCCATCGAGAACATCGATATCGGCGGGCCGACCATGGTTCGCAGCGCTGCGAAGAACCACAAGGACGTCGCCATCGTGGTCAACGCCAGCGACTACAGCAGCGTCGTCGAGGCCCTGAAGGCAGGCGGCCTGACCTATGCCCAGCGCTTCAACCTGGCCCTCAAGGCGTTCGAGCACACCTCCGCCTACGACGGCATGATCGCCAACTACCTGGGCACCATCGACCAGAACGCCGAAACCCTGTCCACCGACAACCGCCTGCAGTTCCCGCGCACTTTCAACAGCCAGTTCATCAAGGCCCAGGACATGCGCTACGGCGAGAACCCGCACCAGAGCGCGGCGTTCTATGTCGAAGGTGGCGAGGCCAGCGTATCCACCGCCGTGCAGCTGCAAGGCAAGGAACTGTCGTTCAATAACGTGGCCGACACCGACGCCGCGCTGGAATGCGTGAAAAGCTTCGTCAAGCCGGCCTGCGTCATCGTCAAGCACGCCAACCCGTGTGGCGTGGCCGTGAGCGAAGACGGCATCCGCAAGGCCTATGACCTGGCCTATGCCACCGATACCGAATCGGCCTTCGGCGGCATCATCGCCTTCAACCGCGAGCTGGATGGCGATACCGCGCAAGCCATCGTCGAGCGCCAGTTCGTCGAAGTGATCATCGCCCCGAAAGTCTCCGAAGCCGCCCGCGCCGTCGTCGCCGCCAAGGCCAACGTGCGCCTGCTGGAATGCGGCGAATGGCCGGCCGAGCGTCAACCGGGCTGGGACTTCAAGCGCGTCAACGGCGGCCTGCTGGTACAGAGCCGCGATATCGGCATGATCACCGCCGATGACCTGAAGATCGTTACCCAGCGCGCCCCGAGCGAGCAGGAAATCCACGACCTGATCTTCGCCTGGAAAGTGGCCAAGTTCGTCAAGTCCAACGCCATCGTCTACGCCAGGAACCGCCAGACCGTCGGTGTCGGTGCCGGCCAGATGAGCCGTGTGAACTCCGCCCGTATCGCCGCCATCAAGGCCGAGCACGCCGGCCTGGAAGTGAAAGGCGCGGTCATGGCTTCCGACGCGTTCTTCCCGTTCCGCGACGGCATCGACAACGCCGCCAAGGCCGGTATCACCGCTGTGATCCAGCCGGGCGGTTCGATGCGCGACAACGAAGTGATCGCCGCTGCCGACGAGGCCGGTATTGCCATGGTGTTCACCGGCATGCGCCACTTCCGCCATTAAGGTGGATCGGACGCACTGAAGCAGGCATCTGCTGCGTTGCCCGAACGTTCCCCAATGCTCATTGCCAGTAGGCAACTCCGCTTGGTGAACGCTCGGGCGCCTTGCATCTACCCGCTTCATCGCGCCCCTTGAGATCGGTCGTGAAGAGCGGACTGGTCGTGAGAATTCGTAGGTTGGGTGGAGCGAAGCGATACCCAACAATCCGGCC
This sequence comes from Pseudomonas triclosanedens, assembly GCF_026686735.1. Taxonomy (NCBI): domain Bacteria; kingdom Pseudomonadati; phylum Pseudomonadota; class Gammaproteobacteria; order Pseudomonadales; family Pseudomonadaceae; genus Pseudomonas; species Pseudomonas triclosanedens. Next base: position 5,379,598 of record NZ_CP113432.1, read on the forward strand.
AAGCCGGAACTGTTCAGGAGAACTCCAATGAACGTACTCATCATCGGTAGCGGCGGTCGCGAGCACGCGCTGGCCTGGAAGGTCGCGCAGGATTCGCGCGTGCAGAAGGTCTTCGTCGCTCCGGGCAACGCCGGCACCGCCACCGAAGCCAAGTGCGAGAACGTCGACATCGACGTGCTGGCTCTGGAGCAACTGGCCGACTTCGCCGCCAAGAACGTGCAACTGACCATCGTCGGCCCCGAGGCCCCGCTGGTGAAAGGCGTGGTCGACCTGTTCCGCTCGCGCGGCCTGGATATCTTCGGCCCCACCGCCGGTGCCGCCCAGCTTGAAGGTTCCAAGGCCTTCACCAAGGATTTCCTGGCGCGCCACAAGATCCCCACCGCCGACTACCGGAACTTCACCGAAGTCGAGCCGGCGCTGGCCTACCTGAAAGAGAAAGGCGCCCCCATCGTGATCAAGGCCGACGGCCTGGCCGCGGGCAAGGGGGTGATCGTCGCCATGACCCTGGCCGAAGCCGAAGACGCCGTGCGCGACATGCTCGCCGGCAACGCCTTCGGTGACGCCGGTTCGCGCGTCGTGATCGAAGAGTTCCTCGACGGCGAGGAAGCCAGCTTCATCGTCATGGTCGACGGCCAGAACGTGCTGCCGATGGCCACCAGCCAGGACCACAAGCGCGTCGGCGACGGCGATACCGGCCCGAATACCGGCGGCATGGGCGCCTACTCGCCAGCTCCGGTGGTGACTCCGGACGTGCACAAGCGCGTGATGGACGAGGTGATCTACCCGACCGTGCGCGGCATGGCCGAGGAAGGCAACGTCTACACCGGCTTCCTCTACGCCGGCCTGATGATCGACAAGAGCGGCGCGCCGAAGGTCATCGAGTTCAACTGCCGCTTCGGCGACCCGGAAACCCAGCCGATCATGGTCCGCCTGGAAAGCTCCCTGGTCCTGCTGGTCGAGGCCGCCCTGGCCAAGGCCCTGGACAAGGTCGAAGCGACCTGGGACCCGCGCCCGACCGTAGGCGTGGTGCTCGCCGCTGGCGGCTACCCGGGCGACTACGCCAAGGGTGACGTCATCGAGGGCCTGAATGAGGCCGCCAGGCTCGACGGCAAGGTCTTCCACGCCGGCACCGCGATGAAAGACGGCCAGGTCGTCACCAGCGGCGGCCGCGTGCTGTGCGCCACAGCCATCGGCCCGAGCGTATCCTCGGCCCAGCAGCAGGCCTACCGCCTGGCGGAGAAGATCCGCTGGAACGGTTGCTTCTACCGCAAGGACATCGGCTACCGCGCCATTGCCCGCGAGCGCGGCGAGGACTGATGCGCCGTCGCCGGAGGCGTTCCATCGGAACGTCTCCGGCCGGGAGTCCCCGCGTGCCCGTATGGATTACGGCCTCTTGCGCACTTGGCTATAATCCGCCCACTCACTACCGAAGGGACTTCGCCGTGCGCCGGCTCTGGAATGCCACAGGACTTCTCGTCAGCTTGCTGCTGGCCGCTCTGGTCTGTGTTCCGGCCTTCGCGGCAAGCCAGGCTTCCGGCTGGTCGCAGCTCCACGACAGCGAAGCGCGCCTGCAACTGCAGGACATCATCTCCCCGCGCTACCGCACCCTCTTCAGCTCAGTCGACATAAACGACCTGCATGCGCCCGCTGGTCTCGGCGCGACCTGGTTGCATCGCAGCCTGCCTGCCAGCGACACCCCGCAGCAGTTGCGCCTCTTCGCCCCGAGCCTGGACAACTTCGAGCTCTTCATCGTCCAGGGCCAGAAGGTCCTGGAGCAGAAGAGCGCCGGCAACCTCTCACCGATGCAGCGACCGCTGCTGAGCAGCGATATCGTCCTGCCGCTGCGCATCAGCGCCGAACCGCTCGATCTCTACCTGCGCCTGGCCTCCAGCCAGCCATTGCGCCCGAACATCAGTATCGAGGAGGTCGGCCAGCCCAGCGCCGACCAGCGACCGCTGCACTTCGGCGTGCTGATCGGCTGCCTCGCCATGCTGCTGGCCTACAACCTCGTGCGTTTCGTCTACACCCGTGTAGCCACCGGCCTGTGGCTCGCAGGCGTGCACGCCAGCCTGCTGCTGGCCTGCCTCACCCTGTTCGGCCTGCTGAGTCCGTGGTTCGGCGCGCACCAGGTCTGGCAGCCACGCACCGCCCAGCTCAGCCTGGTGCTGACGCTGTTCTGCTCGCTGGGCTACACCGCCAGCTTCTTCCGCGACATCTCCCCGCGCCTGCCGCTCAAGCGTCTGCTGCTGGGCGGCACCGCCGGCCTGCTGGTGCTGGGCGTTCTGCTCAACATCCTGCTCGCGTTCCCCGTCAGCGACCTGGTCTACGGCCTCATCACGCTGGTAAGCCTGGGCATGCTTTGCGTAGCGATCTACTACTGGACGCACGCCTACCAGCCGGCACGCCTGTTTGCAGTGGGCATGGGGATCTTCGTGCTGATCTGGTGCCTGAGCCTGCCGTCGCTGCTGGGCTACCTGCCGACCCGTGCCGAATGGCTGGGCAGCGGGCTTCTCGGGCTCAGCGCGATGGTCGGTTTCCTCCTCAGCCTTGCACTCGCCGAGCGCCAGCGGAAGATCCAGAACGACCAGTTCGCCGCCAGCCGCCAGCGCGCGGCCACTGTCGCCGAGATCAAGGCCAAGGGCGATTTCCTGGCCAAGATCAGCCACGAGATCCGCACGCCCATGAATGGCGTACTGGGCATGACCGAACTGCTCCTCGGCACGCCGCTGTCGGCCAAGCAACGCGACTACGTGCAGACCATCCACAGCGCCGGCAACGAACTGCTTTCCCTGATCAACGAGATTCTCGACATTTCAAAGCTGGAATCCGGGCAGATCGAGCTGGACGAGGTGCAATTCGACCTTGGTGCGCTGATAGAAGACTGCCTGGCGATCTTCCGCGCCAAGGCCGAGCAACAGAAGGTCGAACTGATCAGCTTCACCCAGCCCCAGGTCCCGCGCATCGTCAGCGGCGACCCGACACGCCTGCGTCAGGCCGTGTTGAGCCTGCTGGACAACGCCTTCAAGCAGACCGACGAAGGCGAGATCCTGCTGGTGGTCGCGCTCGACGAGCAGCCCGAAGGCCCGCGCCTGCGCATCGCCGTGCAGGACAGCGGCCGGCCGCTGGCCAACGAGGACCGCCAGGCCCTGCTCACCGCAGAGCTGCACAGCCGCGACTTCCTCTCCGCCACTCGCCTGAGCAGCCGCCTGGGCCTGATCATCGCCCGCCAACTGATCCGCCTGATGTCCGGTGACTTCGGCATCGAAACCGGAGAAGGCCCCGACGGCACGGGCAATCTGCTCTGGCTCAGCCTGCCGCTCGATCCGCAGCAACTGGAACAACCTGCAGCCGACCTCGACAGCCCGCTGCAGGGCGCGCGCATTCTGGTCGTGGACGACAACCAGACCTGCCGCAAGGTCGTGGTACAGCAGTGCAGTGCCTGGGGCATGAACGTCAGCGCGGTATCCTCCGGCAAGGAAGCGCTGGCCCAACTGCGCACCAAGGCTCACCTGCGCGAGTACTTCGACGTGGTGCTGCTCGACCAGGACATGCCCGGCATGACCGGCATGCAACTGGCGACCAAGATCAAGGAAGACCCCAACCTCAACCACGACATCCTGCTGATCATGCTCACCGGCATCAGCAACGCCCCGAGCAAGATCATCGCCCGCAACGCCGGGATCAAGCGCATCCTGGCCAAGCCGGTGGCCGGCTACACGCTCAAGGCGACCCTCGCCGAAGAACTGGCGCAACGCGGCCCCAGCGGCGTGACGAACTACCTGCATGCCAGCAGCGAGCCCGTGCCCGCCGTGGTGCCGCCGAGCGACTTCCGCATCCTCGTGGCCGAGGACAACAGCATCTCAACCAAGGTCATCCGCGGCATGCTGAGCAAGCTCAACCTGCAGCCCGACACCGCCAGCAACGGCGAGGAAGCCTTGGCCGCGATGAAGTCCACCCAGTACGACCTGGTGCTGATGGACTGCGAGATGCCGGTGCTCGACGGCTTCTCCGCCACCGAGCGCCTGCGCGCCTGGGAAGCCAACGAGCAGCGCCCGCACACGCCGGTGGTTGCGCTCACCGCGCACATCCTCAGCGAGCACAAGGAACGCGCGCGCCTGGTCGGCATGGACGGCCACATGGCCAAGCCGGTGGAACTGTCGCAACTGCGCGAACTGGTGAGCTACTGGGTCGGCGAGCGGGATCGCCGCCTGCGCCAGCAGAGCGACGCGCTGCCTTCCTGATCATTGATGAAGCGACAGAGCCGTACCCTTGCCGTGAACGCAGACAAGCATGCCGAGCACATCGACGACGTTATGATCGAGATCAGCCAGAGCAGCTACTGGCGGACCCAACTGCTCCAGGCGCAATACAACGTTAGGCTCCTCATCAGCAGCGACTGTTCGGAGCAAATTCCTCCATACATCCAGGAACCCCTCCGTAAATACAATCTGCGGTACTGCGTCTCCAAGGTGACGGACTGCCCGGACGAGTTCCTTGAAGGCACTGTCACCTTCAAGTTCGAAGCGCCTGAGCATCCGGCCCTGGTCCGATATTCCGGGAACACTCCCATCGACTCCGATACCGCGCACTGACACGAACGCCCTCTGGCTTTTGCCCCGCAGCAATGCCGCCCGCGGCCCCAGCCGCTATGCTTTGGCAACCCGCGCAACGGTGCGCAGGCATTCTCAACCCGGACGAGTCGCCCCCATGCAAGTGATGTTCAGCGTGTACCTGAAGATGCTGGTGCTCTACAGCCCCTTCTTCGTGCTCTCCTGCTTCATCAGCCTGAGCCGCGGCTTCGGCCCGCGCGACCGCAAGCACATGGCCTGGCGCGTGGCCCTGGCGGCGCTGATCGCCAGCGTGCTGCTGTACCTGTTCGGACGCTACATCTTCACCCTGTTCGGCATCACCGCCGACGCCTTCCGTATCGGCGCGGGCTCGGTGCTGTTCATCTCCGCCCTCGGCATGGCCCAGGGGCGCTCCGCGGTGCAGGCGGACAACGTGCAGCAGGACGTCACCATCGTCCCGCTCACCATCCCCATCACCGTCGGTCCCGGCACTATCGGTGCGCTGCTGGTGATGGGCGTCAACCAGGACTGGGAACACAAGCTGCTCGCACTGGCAGCGATCTTCCTCGCCTGTCTTACCCTGGGCATCACGCTCTATCTCTCCGACAGGATCGAGAAGATCCTCGGCGACCAGGGCCTGCAGATCGTCAGCCGGTTGATGGGCCTGTTCGTCTGCGCCCTCGCCGCACAGATCATCATGACCGGCGTGCGCGGCTACTTCATTCCCGCCACCTGACGCGCCCCATTTGGGAGCGTCGGACGCCAAAGCGCGTCCGGCGCACCAAAGCTGCGCACTGAAAAACCTCGCCATTACGGCAGAAAATCGCGCCCAGCCCATCTGCGCCAAGGCTTTTGCCTGTTTGGCACGGATGCTGCGATGGCAGCTTCGACCCGCACCGGGTCACCCCTTTGCGGGGAAGCTGCCGTCACCGGCAGCTCCCCTCCCCTGGATAGCCAAGGAGGCTGCCGCGATGAAACGCCGTCCGCTGTTGAAAAGTACGCTGGCCATGAGCGCCCTGCTGCTCACCGGTCTGTTCCCGTTCAGCTCCCAGGCCGCCGAGACCATCAAGGTCGGCATCCTGCATTCGCTGTCAGGCACCATGGCGATCTCCGAGACGTCGCTCAAGGACATGGCGCTGATGACCATCGACGAAATCAACGCCAAGGGCGGAGTGAACGGCAAGAAGCTCGAAGCGGTCGTAGTCGACCCCGCATCCAACTGGCCGTTGTTCGCCGAGAAGGCACGCCAGCTCCTGACCCAGGACAAGGTCGCAGTGGTGTTCGGCTGCTGGACCAGCGTTTCGCGCAAGTCCGTGCTGCCAGTGTTCGAGGAGCTCAATGGCCTGCTGTTCTACCCGGTGCAGTACGAGGGCGAGGAAATGTCGCCGAACGTCTTCTACACCGGCGCAGCCCCAAACCAGCAGGCCATTCCGGCGGTGGAATACCTGATGAGCGAGGACGGCGGCGGCGCCAAGCGCTTCTTCCTGCTGGGCACCGACTACGTCTACCCGCGCACCACCAACAAGATCCTGCGCGCCTTCCTGCACAGCAAGGGCGTGGACGACAAGGACATCCAGGAGGTCTACACACCGTTCGGCCACAGCGACTATCAAACCATCGTCGCCGACATCAAGAAGTTCTCCGCTGGCGGCAAGACCGCGGTGATCTCCACCGTCAACGGCGACTCCAACGTGCCGTTCTACAAGGAGCTGGCCAACCAGGGGCTGGAAGCCACCGAGGTGCCGGTGGTGGCCTTCTCGGTGGGCGAAGAAGAACTGCGCGGCATCGACACCAAGCCGCTGGTGGGCAACCTCGCCGCGTGGAACTACTTCGAGTCGGTGAAGAACCCGGAGAACAGCAAGTTCGTCGCCGACTGGAAGGCATACGCCAAAGCCAAGAACCTGCCGAACTACAGCACCGCCGTGACCAACGACCCGATGGAAGCCACCTACGTCGGCATCCACATGTGGGCGCAGGCCGTACAGAAGGCCGGCACCACCGATGTCGACAAGGTCCGGGAAGCGATGGGCGGACAGACCTTCAAGGCACCGTCGGGCTTCACCCTGACGATGGACAAGACCAATCACCACCTGCACAAGCCAGTGATGATCGGCGAGATCGAAGATAACGGTCAGTTCAACGTGGTCTGGAAAACCCCGGAACCGATCCGCGCCCAGCCCTGGAGCCCGTTCATTCCGGGCAACGACAAGAAGCCGGATTACGCGGTGCGCAGCAACTGATCCAGTGCTCTCGTAGCACCCGCGCCCCAACCCACCCTCTTCCTTCGGGCGGAGGGTAGGTCCGAGTCTCCAGCGTACCGGGAACTGCCAATGCCCACTGCCTTGCTCCATCGCCTGCGCCTCTGCGCGCTTCTGCTGGCCACGCTGCTGCCACAACTGGCTTTCGCCGGCCCCGCGCAGGACTTCGCCAGCGCCGACAATGACGAGCGTGCGAAGCTGCTCGAACAATGGGCCGCCGTACCCGACGCCGAGCGCCTGCCGCTGCTCGACGCAATCCAGTCCGGTCGCCTCGCCGTGGATACCCAGAACCACGCGTTCCTCCTCGGTGACGACCAGCAATACCACTCCGCCGAAGGCAGCGCCGCGCCCGTTGGCGAGCCTGACAAGCTGCGCCTGAACAATCGCCTGCGCGGCCTGCTCAATACCGCCCTGGCCAGCCACCAACTGGTTGCCGAGAGCGCCCGGACTCGCCTCGACGCCGCGCGTCAATTGCAGAAGAGTGCCCGCCCGGCGCAGCGCACATTGCTCGAATACCGACTCAACGAAGAAACCGACGGCGACGTGATAGCCGCCCTGCAACTCGCCCTGGCCAACCTGCAACTGGCTGACCCCGACCCTGCGCTACGTCTGTCCGCCGTGCGCCTGCTGGGCGAATCGGGCGACCCACAGGCACGCACGCGCCTGGAAAACCTGCTCGACCCAGCGGTGGAGGCAGACGCTGCCGTGCGTACCGCCGCAGCCACCAGCCTCGGCCAGGTGAAGCGCCGGCTGCTGATGGGCGACCTGTTCGGCCAAGCCTTCAGCGGCCTGTCGCTGGGCTCGATTCTGCTGCTGGCGGCTCTCGGCCTGGCGATCACCTATGGCCTGCTAGGGGTGATCAACATGGCCCACGGCGAAATGCTGATGATCGGCGCCTATTCCACCTACGTCGTGCAGTTGCTCTGCCAGCGCCTTGCTCCCGACGTGCTGGAGCTGTATCCGCTGCTGGCGCTGCCGGTAGCCTTCCTGGTCACCGCTTGCATCGGCATGGCGCTGGAGCGCACGGTGATCCGCCACCTCTATGGCCGCCCCCTGGAAACCCTGCTCGCCACCTGGGGCATCAGCCTGGTGCTGATCCAACTGGTGCGCGTGCTGTTCGGCGCGCAGAACGTCGAGGTCGCCAACCCGGCCTGGCTGTCCGGCGGCATCCAGGTGCTGCCCAACCTCGTACTGCCGTGGAACCGCATCGTCATCATCGGTTTCGCGCTGTTCGTGCTGGCCCTCACCTGGCTGCTGCTCAACCGCACGCGGCTGGGCCTGAACGTCCGCGCCGTCACCCAGAACCGCAACATGGCCGCCTGCTGCGGCGTGCCCACCGGCCGCGTGGACATGCTCGCCTTCGGCCTCGGCTCGGGCATCGCCGGCCTGGGCGGAGTGGCGCTGTCGCAGGTCGGCAACGTCGGGCCTGACCTGGGCCAGAGCTACATCATCGACTCCTTCCTGGTGGTGGTGCTCGGCGGGGTCGGCCAGCTTGCCGGCAGCGTATTCGCCGCCTTCGGCCTGGGCGTGGCGAACAAGATCCTCGAACCGCAGATCGGCGCGGTACTGGGCAAGATCCTGATCCTCGCGCTGATCATCCTGTTCATCCAGAAACGTCCGCAGGGGCTCTTCGCTCTGAAAGGGAGGGTCATCGATTGAACCAGCCACTCACCGTGACGGCCGCGCAGAAAGCCGGCCCGAAACTCACCGCTGGTATCGTCGGCGCCGCGCTCATCGCGCTGCTGATCCTGCCGCTACTGCACCTGCTGCCGGATAGCAACGCGCTGCACCTGTCCGCCTACGGCCTGACGCTCACCGGCAAGATCCTCTGCTACGCCATTGTCGCCCTCGCCCTGGACCTGGTCTGGGGCTACGCCGGGCTGCTGTCCCTCGGCCACGGACTGTTCTTCGCCCTGGGCGGCTATGCGATGGGCATGTACCTGATGCGCGAAGCAGCCGGCGAGGGCCTGCCGGCATTCATGACATTCCTCTCCTGGACCGAGCTGCCCTGGTACTGGGCCGGCACCCAGCACTTCCTCTGGGCGCTGTGCCTGGTGGTGCTCGCACCGGGGCTGCTGGCGCTGGTATTCGGCTTCTTCGCCTTCCGCTCGCGGATCAAGGGTGTGTACTTCTCGATCATGACCCAGGCACTGACCTTCGCCGGCATGCTGCTGTTCTTCCGCAACGAGACCGGCTTCGGCGGCAACAACGGCTTCACCAACTTCCGCAGCATTCTCGGCTTTTCCATCACCGCTCCGGGTACCCGCGCGGCGCTGTTCATCGCCATCGTGGTGCTGCTGGTGGCGAGCCTGGCCGTCGGTTTCGCCATCGCGCGCAGCAAGTTCGGCCGGGTACTCACCGCCCTGCGCGACGCGGAGAACCGCCTGATGTTCTGCGGCTACGACCCGCGCGGCTACAAGCTGTTCGTATGGACGCTCTCGGCGGTGATCTGCGGTCTGGCCGGCGCGCTGTTCGTGCCGTTGGTGGGCATCATCAACCCCAGTGAAATGTCGCCGACCAACTCCATCGAGGCGGCCGTATGGGTCGCCCTCGGCGGACGCGGCACGCTGATCGGCCCGTTGCTCGGTGCCGGCGTGGTGAATGGCGCGAAGAGTTGGTTCACCGTGGCCTTCCCCGAGTACTGGCTGTTCTTCCTCGGCGCGCTGTTCATCGTCGTCACCCTGTATCTGCCACGCGGCATCCTGGGCTTGGTCAAGCGGGAGAAAGAGCAATGAGAGCGGTCCCCCACCTGATGCTGGAACCGGCCTACGACCCCAACCGCGATCCCGGCGCCAGCCGCGATGCCATTGGCATCGGTTCGAGCGCCAGCGGCATGCTGGACGTGCGCCACGGCACCATCCTCACCCTGGAAGACATCAACGTCAGCTTCGACGGCTTCCGCGCCCTGCGCGACCTGACGCTGTACATCGGCGTCGGTGAACTGCGCTGCATCATCGGCCCCAACGGCGCAGGCAAGACCACGCTGATGGACGTGATCACCGGCAAGACCCGCCCCGACAGCGGCAAGGCGTATTTCGGCGAAACCCTCGACCTCACTCGCATGAGCGAGGTGGAAATCGCCCAGGCCGGCATTGGCCGCAAGTTCCAGAAACCCACGGTGTTCGAAGCGCTCTCGGTATTCGAGAACCTGGAGCTGGCGCAGAAAACCGACAAATCGGTGTGGGCCAGCCTCAGGGCAAAACTCTCCGGCGAACAGAAGGATCGCATCGAGGAAGTACTCACCACCATCCGCCTGCGCGAGTCACGCAACCGCCCCGCCGGGTTGCTCTCCCACGGCCAGAAGCAATTCCTGGAAATCGGCATGCTGCTGGTGCAGGAGCCGCGGCTGCTGCTGCTCGACGAGCCGGTGGCGGGGATGACCGATGCCGAGACCGAGTTCACCGCCGAGCTGTTCAAGTCTCTGGCCGGCACGCATTCGCTGATGGTGGTGGAGCACGACATGGGCTTCGTCGGCAGCATCGCCGACCACGTCAGTGTGCTGCACCAGGGGCATGTGCTGGCGGAAGGTTCGCTGGAGGACGTGCAGGCGAACGAGCAGGTCATAGAAGTCTATCTCGGCCGCTAGTTCTGAATCGGCCGAATGGGTATCGCTGCGCGAACGCATTTCGCCGGGAGGCACGGCGTAGGTTGGCGTGGAGCGAAGCGATACCCAACAGCTCTGGCTGCACGGCAGCCGTACACGGCCTATCAAGGATCTCCACAAGGGAAACGCCCATGCTGCAAGTCGACAAACTGCACCAATACTACGGCGGCAGCCACATCCTCCGTGGTCTGTCGTTCGACGCGAAGATCGGCGAAGTCACCTGCCTGCTCGGGCGCAACGGCGTGGGCAAGACCACCCTGCTGCGCTGCCTGATGGGCCTGGTGCCAGCCAGGGAGGGCAAGGTGAGCTGGGAGGGCAAGCCGATTACCAGCTTCAAGCCGCACCAGCGCGTGCATGCCGGCATCGCCTACGTGCCCCAGGGGCGGGAGATCTTTGCGCGCCTGACAGTGGAGGAAAACCTGCTGATGGGGCTTTCGCGCTTCAGCGCTGGCGAAGCCAAGGCAGTGCCGGAACACATCTATGAGCTGTTTCCGGTACTGCGCGAGATGAAACAGCGGCGTGGCGGTGACCTTTCCGGCGGCCAGCAGCAACAACTGGCCATTGGCCGCGCCCTGGCCAGCCGGCCGCGCCTGCTGATCCTCGACGAGCCGACCGAGGGCATCCAGCCATCGGTGATCAAGGAGATCGGCGCGGTCATCAAAAAGCTCGCCCAGCGCGGCGACATGGCGATCCTGCTGGTGGAGCAGTTCTACGACTTCGCCGCAGAACTGGCCGACCAGTACCTGGTCATGTCCCGTGGCGAAATCGTCCAGCAAGGACGCGGCGCGAACATGGAGGCCGAGGGCGTGCGCGGCCTGGTGGCGATCTGAACGCCCGGCGCGGCGCCCCGAGACAGCCTGTCACTGGCGGCAGCGGGTGGTCGATGGCAAGCTGCGAGATTCGTCATCTGCGCTGGAGCTCATCATGTCCATCACCCTGCGCCAGGCCGTCGATGCTGATGCAGGCTTCGCCGCCGTCTGCGTGGCAGCGGCCTATGCCCAATGGATTCCGCTGATCGGTCGCAAGCCCGGCCCGATGCTGGAGGACTACCACACAGTGATCGCCACCAACCAGGTGCTGATCGCCGAGCTGGGCGGGCAACCCGTGGGTCTGCTGGTCACCCGCCAGACCGATGAAGGCTTCCTGCTCGACAACATCGCCGTGCTGCCTGAGTGTGCGGGCCAGGGCATCGGTCGCCTGCTGCTGGTACGCGCCGAAGAGGAAGCCAGCCGCCAGGGTTACCAGTCGCTGTACCTCTACACCAACGAGCGGATGATCGAAAACATCGAGCTGTACGCAAGGATCGGCTACCGCGAGTACGCGCGACGCCAGGAGAACGGCTTCCGCCGGGTGTACATGCGCAAGCAACTGGGCTGAGATTCTGCTCCCGCAGGAGCAACGAACGGCAGGATGAGCGATCAGGTATCGGGCCCATGCGCCGCCCATCCTGCGGCTGACCTCGAATCCTGCGCATCCAGCGCACATCTTTAGTGCATTCGCACAGCCGACGCACCGCAACCGCGCCCATAGCTGACCGATCGGACAATCGCCCCTTCGCCTCGAAGCCTCCCCGCGCCTTGCCGGCAGAACCTGGCAGGCAGGCCGCGCACTATCCTGGCGCAGCCGGCACGGCTATTGCTCTGTCGTGTGCATCCTTTGCCTCGACACCGTCCATGAACGCACTGGCTCCTCTCTTCCACCCCGCCTGGCACGCCGAGCTGGAACTGGCCTATGCCCGCGCCGGCCAGAGCACGCGGCCGATTACGCGGCGCCACCTCGGCCCGCTGCGGGTACAGAAGCACCTGTATGCGGAAGGCCCGGAAGTCTGCCAGCACATCGTGGTACACCCGCCCGGCGGCATCGCCGGAGGAGATACGCTGCAACTGCGCATACACGCCGATACCGACAGTTGGGCACAGCTCACCAGCCCCGGCGCGGCGAAATGGTATTGCGCGGCGAGCGCGGCACGGCAGGACTTGTCGATCACCGTTGCACCCGGCGCCACGCTGGAATGGCTGCCCCAGGAAACCATTGTGTTCTCCGGCGCCCAGGCAGAACTGAGCACACGCATCGACCTCGCGGAAGATGCCCGGCTGTTCTACTGGGACATCGTCGCCCTCGGCCGCCCGGCCAGCGCCGAGCGCTTCGACGATGGCCATTTCGCCGCCGCCCTGGACATCCGCCTCGACGGCCGCCGCTTGTGGCACGAGCGTCAGCGAGTGATCGGTGGCGACGGCCTGCTCGACTCGCCCATCGGCCTCGCCGGCCATCCGGTGATGGCTACGCTCATCGCCAGCGGACAGATCGACGCCGCGTTACTGGAAGAATGCCGCGCATTGTCATGCCGCGGACGCGGCAATCTCACCCAACTGCCCGGCCTGGTGGTCGCCCGCTGCCTCGCCGACGAGGCACTGGATGCCCGCGCCTGGCTCGTCGAACTCTGGCGCCGGCTGCGGCCCGCGCTGCTCGGCCGCGAGGCCGTTCCTCCCCGAATCTGGAGCACCTGAAATGGAGGCCAACTGAAATGGACCTGACCCCTCGCGAGAAGGACAAGATGCTGATCTTCACCGCCGGCCTGGTCGCCGAGCGCCGCCTCGCCCGTGGCCTGCAACTGAATTACCCGGAAGCCGTGGCGCTGATTTCCGCCGCCCTGCTCGAAGGTGCGCGCGACGGCCAGACGGTCGCCGAACTGATGCACTACGGCACCACGCTGCTGCGCCGCGAACAGGTGATGGAAGGCGTGCCGGAGATGATCCCGGAGATCCAGGTGGAAGCAACCTTCCCCGATGGAACCAAGCTGGTCACCGTGCACCAGCCCATCGCCTGATCGCATGCCCGGCACCCCGCGCGCGCACTATGCTCGCCAGGGGCCCTGGGCGACTTCCGACACAGAGGAACAGACATGCACATCCGCGACGCCAGCCAAGCCGACCTCGGCAGCCTGCGCGATATCTACAACGACGCTGTGCTCAACACCACCGCCATCTGGAACGACACCGCCATCGACCTGGAGAACCGCCGCGCCTGGCTCGAACTGCGCGCGCAGCAGGGCTTTCCGGTACTGGTGGCCGAAGATGCAGGCGAAGTGGTCGGCTATTCGAGCTACGGCCCGTGGCGCGCCTTCGACGGCTTTCGCGGGACGGTCGAGCACTCCGTCTATGTGCGCGCCGACCAGCGCGGCAAGGGCCTTGGCCCGCTGCTGATGCAGGCCCTGATCGAGCGTGCCCGGACTCAGGGCCTGCACGTGATGGTGGCCGCCATCGAGAGCGGCAACGCGGCGTCTATCCGCCTGCACGAACGCCTGGGCTTCATCACCACCGGGCAAATGCCACAGGTCGGGCAGAAGTTCGGCCGCTGGCTGGACCTGACTTTCATGCAGTTGATCCTCGACCACAGGAGCGCCCCATGATCCCCGGCGAATACGACATCCAGCCTGGCAAGATCGAGCTCAACGCCAACCGCCGCACGCTCACCCTGACGGTGGCCAACAGCGGCGACCGGCCGATCCAGGTCGGCTCGCACTACCACTTCTTCGAGACCAACGACGCGCTGCGCTTCGACCGCGACGCCGCGCGCGGCATGCGCCTGAACATCCCGGCAGGTACCGCGGTGCGCTTCGAGCCGGGGCAGAGCCGCGAGGTGGAACTGGTGGAGCTGGCTGGTGAGCGGCGGGTATTCGGATTCGCCGGACGGGTGATGGGCAGCCTCTGAGCGCCCGCAGAAAAACAGCCAAGGAGAGCTGGATGAAGATCAGCAGACAAGCCTACGCCGACATGTTCGGCCCCACCGTTGGCGACCGCGTGCGCCTGGCCGATACCGGCCTGTGGATAGAGGTGGAACAGGACTTCACCGTCTATGGCGAGGAAGTGAAGTTCGGCGGCGGCAAGGTCATCCGCGACGGCATGGGCCAGGGCCAGTTGTGCGCCGCCGAAGTCGTCGACACGGTGATCACCAACGCGCTGATCCTCGACCACTGGGGCATCGTGAAGGCCGACGTCGGCCTGAAGAACGGCCGCATTGCCGCCATCGGCAAGGCCGGCAATCCGGACATACAGCCCGGCGTGACCATCGCCCTGGGCGCCAGCACCGAGGTGATCGCCGGTGAAGGCATGATCCTCACCGCCGGCGGCATCGATACGCACATCCACTTCATCTGCCCGCAGCAGATCGAAGAAGCGCTGATGAGCGGCGTGACCACCATGATCGGCGGCGGTACGGGGCCGGCCACCGGCACCAACGCCACCACCTGTACCTCCGGCCCGTGGCACATGGCGCGCATGCTCCAGGCCGCCGATGCCTTCCCGATGAACATCGGCTTCACCGGCAAGGGCAACGCCAGCCTGCCGCTGCCGCTGGAAGAACAGGTGCGCGCCGGCGCCATCGGTCTGAAGCTGCACGAGGATTGGGGCACCACTCCGGCGGCCATCGACAACTGCCTGTCCGTGGCCGACCGCCTCGACGTGCAAGTGGCGATCCACACCGACACCCTCAATGAGTCCGGCTTCGTCGAAACCACCCTGGCCGCCTTCAAGGGCCGCACCATCCACACCTACCACACCGAAGGTGCTGGCGGCGGCCACGCGCCGGACATCATCCGCGCCTGCGGCTTCGCCAACGTGCTGCCCAGCTCGACCAACCCGACCCGGCCGTTCACCCGCAATACCATCGACGAACACCTGGACATGCTGATGGTCTGCCACCACCTGGACCCAAGTATCGCCGAGGACGTGGCCTTCGCCGAGTCGCGCATCCGCCGCGAGACCATCGCCGCCGAGGACATCCTCCACGACCTCGGCGCCTTCAGCATGATCAGTTCCGACAGTCAGGCGATGGGACGTGTCGGCGAGGTGATCACACGCACCTGGCAAACCGCCGACAAGATGAAAAGGCAACGCGGCGCGCTCGACGGCGACGGTGCGCGCAACGACAATTTCCGCGCCAGGCGGTACATCGCCAAGTACACCATCAACCCGGCGATCACCCACGGCGTGGCCCATGAAGTCGGCTCCATAGAAGTCGGCAAGCTGGCCGACCTGGTGCTCTGGCGCCCCGCCTTCTTCGGCGTGAAGCCGAGCCTGATCCTCAAGGGCGGAGCCATCGCCGCGAGCCTGATGGGCGATGCCAACGCCTCGATCCCGACGCCGCAGCCGGTGCACTACCGGCCAATGTTCGCGAGCTACGCGGGCAGCCGCCACGCCACCAGCCTGACCTTCATAAGCCAGGCCGCATTCGACCTCGGCGTGCCCCAGGGGCTTGGCCTGCGCAAGGCCATCGGCGTGGTGAGAGGCTGCCGCGACCTGCGCAAGACCGATCTGATCCACAACGCCTACCTGCCGCACATCGAAGTGGATCCGCAGAACTACCAGGTCCGTGCCGACGGCCAACTGCTGTGGTGCGAACCGGCGGAAGTACTGCCAATGGCGCAGCGCTACTTCCTCTTCTGAGCCCGCAACTGGGCCGGCGCGCAATGCCCGGCCCAGATATCTCATTGACTTAAATCATCTTTTCCCTCGTTCCAAGTCTCGAATTCGTTCGATTAAGACACGTCTTATTCGGCTAGCTGAACCGCAGCTGAACAATGATCCCACTGATCCAGCACGCCCCTCGCAGCAGCGGATCGGGCGCGGCTCGGACGCTCTCAGCCGCGCCATCCCACAGCCTGATCCATCAGGCGCCATCACCCAGCGCAAGCGGGAACCGACTCGGAAGCCAGCTCTTCCGATCATCAGCCAAGAACGGCTCCAGGCGCTGGGAACACCGCCCCGCATCGCTTTGCAGCGGCGGAGGCAAGGAGGTTGCAATGCGCTTCAAGAAAACTCTGTTGGCCGCCCATATCGCCTTGGCCGCCAGTATGCTCGCCCATTCGGGCGGCGCGGCGGCGATGGGCAGTTGCTCGGTCAACGGCACGACACTCAACTGCTCGACCAGTCTCTACTGGGCCCCCAGCGATCCATCGGCATTCGATAAAATCGTCATCGACACCACCGGCGAGGACCAATCGTTCACGCCGACCGGCTTCGGCATCTACGGCAACAGCTCGAAGTACACCCTCAAGGACGTGTCGATCACCACCGCGTCCGGCAAGTCGGACGCCATCCAGGCCAATAACGGCGCCAGCAAGATCACCATCGAGAAGCTGTACATCCTCACCAAGGGCAGCTCCGCCGACGGCATCAACGTGACCGAGAACGCGCAGAACTCGGAAGTGCGGGTCGGCGATGGCGCGATCATCATCGCCGAAGGTTCCGGCATGGGCGTGCGCGCCAATACCTCCAAGAACGGCGGCACGAACATCATCGAACTGGGCAAGGGCGCACAGATCACCACCAACGGCTATGGCAGCAACGCGCTGGATGGCACGGGCTACGCGGTCTATGCCGGGAACCGTTCGCTGAGCTCCAGCACTTACTGGGGCAACGCCGAAGTGATCCTCGGTGATGGCAGTACCATCATCTCCAAGGGCAGCGCCGCGCATGCGGTCTATGCGAACCGTGGCGGCGTGATCCGTCTTGGCGACACCAGCATCACAACCGAGCAGGCCAACGCCTACGGCATCTATGCCCAGACCGCCGCGGACAAGAACGGCGACCGTGGCGGCCAGGTGCACCTGCTGGGCGACACCAGCGTCACCGTGACCGATGGCAACCGCGCGCTCTACGCGTCCGGGGACGACTCCTTCATCATGTCCGACACTGCCTCCGTGTATCACCTGGACAGCAGTGCGAACACGGACCTTCAGAATCGCAAGGGCATGTCCCTGTACGCTGACAAGTCCGGCGTCATCGACCTCAAGATGGCCGCCGGTTCTTACCTCAACGGCACGACCAGCACCGCCACCGACGGCGTAATCAACCTGGCGATGGATGGCGCGAGCAGCCAGTGGCTCATGACCGGCAACTCAAACCTGACCAACCTGAACCTCACCGACAGCGCGCAACTGATCTACGACCGCCACGACGAACACGGCACCTACACCTACAAGACCCTGAAGGTGGACGGCGATTTCACCGGCGGCGGCCATCTGGTGATGAACACCTACCTGGGCTACGACGACTCCGAAACCGACCGACTGGAAATCGCCGGCAGCACCTCGGGCGAAACCCGCGTCACCGTGAACAACACCACCGGGCCGGGCGAAGAGACCCTGGAAGGCATCCAGATGATCACCGTCGGCGGCACCTCGGCGGGCACGTTCAAGTCCGACCGGGTGACCGAAGGTGGCTACGAATACGTACTGCG
Source organism: Pseudomonas triclosanedens (assembly GCF_026686735.1). NCBI lineage: Bacteria > Pseudomonadati > Pseudomonadota > Gammaproteobacteria > Pseudomonadales > Pseudomonadaceae > Pseudomonas > Pseudomonas triclosanedens. Next base: position 5,397,267 of record NZ_CP113432.1, read on the forward strand.
TCGCGGCGGCAGCTTCGTCGGCTCCAACGGCGCGGACAGCGACTGGTACCTTACCTCCTACAAGCCGACCGATCCTGACCCGGACCCCGTCGACCCGCCCGGCCCGAATCCAGAGGATCCCGATCCGATCGATCCGGGCCCGACAGATCCGGTTCCGGTACCGCCGAAGCCGAGCGACCGCGACCGTGTGCGCCAGCCCGAGGGTGGCAGCTACACCGCCAACATGGCGGCAGCCAACACCATGTTCCTGCACCGCCTGCATGACCGCACCGGCAACCTGACCTACATGGACCCGGACACCGGCAAGGAAGTCACCTCCATGCTGTGGATGCGCAACGTCGACGGTTCCACCCGCTGGGAAGACAGCACCGGGCAACTGAAGACCGAGTCCAACCGCTACGTCGTGCAATTGGGCAGCGACCTCTACCGCAAGGAAACCGACAACGGGGACTGGGTGTTCGGCGTGATGGCCGGCTATGCCAACGGCAACTCCACCACCAAGTCGCGCATCACCGGCTACCGCTCCCGCGGCGAGATCGACGGCTACAGCCTGGGCGTCTACGGCACCTGGTACGAGAACAAGGATGACGAGAACGGCGCGTACGTCGACAGTTGGGTTCTCTACAACGACTTCGACGCCGACGTGAAAGGCGACCAGTTGGCCAAGGAAAGCTACGACCTCAAGGGCATCACCGCCTCGGTCGAAGCCGGCAAGACCTTCGAAGTGGCGAAGACCCAGAGCGCCAGCTACTACGTGCAGCCGCAGGCGCAGGTGGTGTACATGGGCGTGAAGGCCGACAGCCATCGCGAAACCAACGGCACCAGGGTCACCGGCAAGGGCGACGGCAACATCATGACCCGCCTGGGCGCCCGCGCCGCGGTGCGCAGCAATGAAGCCGGCGGCTTCGCCAACACCTATGGCGTGGAGCCTTACGTGGAAACCAACTGGATCCACAACTCCAAGGACTTCGGCGCGAAGATGGGCAGCACCAGGTTCGAGATGGACGGAGCCAGCGACATCTTCGAAGTGAAGCTCGGCGCCACCAGCAAGGTGAACAGCCGGGTCAACGTCTGGGGTGAAGTCGGCAAACAGTACGGCGACAACGGCTACCGCGACCAGGCGGTTACGCTGGGTCTGAAAGTCAACTTCTGACACCGCAATGACGAAGCCGCCGCGAATTGATCGCGGCGGCTTTTTGTATCTGACAGGCACCCGCCCTGGCTTACTTCGAATACTTCTCCATAATCCGACAACCGCCCGCGAATGCCAGCCGATTCCGCCCCCCAACCAGCACCATTCCTACATCCAGATTGAGCCCCCCTCGCTACATTGCGCAGCGCCGGAACCACCGCGAATTCCGTCGCTTACCGAGCGAATTCCTCGACTCTCGATTGCGGGGCGCGGCCCGCAACCCAATACAGGTTTCAATTCATGGAATGGTATTTGAAGTGCTTGAAACAGCACTATTTCGACTTCAACGGCCGGGCGCGCCGCAAGGAGTACTGGATGTACACCCTGGTCAACGCGTTGATCAGCCTGGCGATTATCATGATGCTCGGCGCGATCGCCCCGAAGCTGATTCCCGTCGTCTACATCTACACGCTGGCCGTCCTCATGCCGAGCCTGGGAGTGGGAGTTCGCCGCCTGCACGATATCGGCAAGAGCGGCTGGTTCTTCCTGATCGCGCTTGTGCCGCTGGCAAATTTCTACCTGCTTTATCTGTTATGCTTGGATAGCGAGAGCGGCGCCAACGCTTACGGAGAGAGCCCGAAGCAGGCCTGATGGCGGGAAACGGAAACGGCGCCGGAAGGCGCCGTACTGATGCGTGTCGCCAGCATTGCTCAGCGCAACTGGCTGTCCTTGCTGCCCCGGCGGTTGTAGCCGGCATAGGCTGCCTGCTCCTTGTCATGCTCGGCCTGGCAGTTCACGCACAGGCGCACGCCGGGAATGGCCTTGCGCCGCGCCTCGGGAATCGGCGCATCGCACTCTTCGCAGCGGGCCAGGCTCTCACCCTTGGGCAACTGGCTGCGCGCCCGCGCGATGGCATCCTCGACGGTGCTGTCGATCTGTTCCTGAACCGCTCCGTCGTTCGCCCAACCGCTGGCCATGACGACCTCCTGCCGAATGCTTGTGACTCCCTGGAAGATATGGAGGACACGGGCCCCGAATGCAAGCACGGTCTGACGACGTACGAGCCGATCACCGCAAAGGGTGCGCATAAATTCCGAATCGTCTGACTTCAATATCGACGATCAACATCGAGAATGGCGGGGAAACTTCTTGCCCAGGAAAACTCCATGCGCTTCGCCTCTTTGATTTTCGCCGGTCTCCTGGCCTCCAGCCTGCTGCCGACCGTCGTCAACGCCGAAACCGCCAACCCCCAGCTACAGGACATCGAACGCTACCTGCTGCTCTACAGCGCAACCGGCGACGAACGCTTCCTGCAACGCCTGGACAAGCTGGGCGCGGCATTCGAAAAGAACCTGGATGCGCAGAAGAACTCCACAGTCCTGAAAGACATGTGGCATCTCTATCAGCAAGCGCTGGAGCAAGTGCGTGCCGCCTACTCGCAGCACGGCGTGGACCTGAAGACCGCGGTGGCGCAAACCGCCGAGGTGGCGGGCCTGTTCGACAAATTCATCGTTGCCGACGAAGGCGCACCAGTGGCTCCGAGCCTCGCCGACGATCTGCGCGCACTGGCACTGCTGGAAGCACGGCAGGCCAACAACAAGCTGCGGGGTGGTGGCTACGCGGAAGATGTCGAGCGCATCGCGCAGTTGCAGGCGAACGTGGAGAAGCGGTACACCGCCCTGCCCGCCGGAGAGTCTCGCGATACGTTGCTGTCGCGCTGGTCGTACCTGCGCAAGTCAGAGCGCCCGGATGGGGCCACCCTGCTCTATCCCTTCAACGCGCAGATCGAATACCTGCTGGAGCACCTGCCCCAGGGCTGATGCCCGGCAGCGACACTACTCTTTGACTTCCATGTATTCCCGCGCCCAGATCTGATACTCCTCGGGCAGGGTGTACTTCTTCGCCAACTCCGACGCGGTCAGGTCTGAGGCATCGACGCCGCGTTGTTCGCGCAGGCAGTCGTAGGTTGCCTTGATCGCCGCGAAGTACGCGGCGTGGCCATCCACCACGATGCGCACGCCCAGGCGCGCCAGGCGATGGTCGTCACGCAGTTGCGGGTTGCCGTAGGACACCAGCATCAGCGGCACGCTCAGGTGACGGGCGATCTGCTCCAGGTGGTCGAAGTCGCGGATGCCGACCATGCAGATGCCGTCGGCGCCAGCGGCCTGGTAGGCCAGGGTACGGCGGATCACATCATCCACTTCCAGCACTTCGGCGTTGGTACGGGCGATGATCGCCATTTCCTCGTCGACACGCGCCTCGATGGCCGCGCGAATCTTGCCGACACCCTCTTCCACCGTTATCAGGTCCGTCGACTTGCGGCCGAACTGCGCGGGCAGCAGCGTATCCTCGATGGTCAGCGCAGCCACGCCGGCACGTTCGAGTTCCACCACCGTGCGCATGGTGTTCAGCGCGTTGCCGTAGCCGTGATCGGCGTCGGCGATCACCGGCAGGCGGGCGACACGGCCGATGCGGGAGGCCTGTTCGACGAACTCGCTCAACGTGATCAGGGCGAAATCAGGGGCGGCCAAAACTTGTAGTGAAGCTACAGAACCGCCCAGGATTCCAACCTCGAAACCCAGATCCGCGGCGATGCGCGCCGACATCGGATCGAACACCGAAGCGGTGTGGTAGCAGGAGGAAGACGTCAGAAGGGCGCGGAAATCCTTGCGCAATTCGTGGAAGGAGGCTCTGTGCATGGTGGGAATCCAACTGCTTGTACGGGGTGGGAGAACGAAATCAGTGGGCAAAAACTCTTGTAGGAAAACTACAGGAAGACAATGTAGCAAAACTACAAGCTACTCCCCAAGTCCTCTTTGCCACCACCGCTTCCCGACAGATACCCTGGCTTTCCACGCGCGCTCGCGTAAACTGCGCGGCCGTTTTTTCTCCGGACATCGCACACCATGTTCCAGACCTCTGCGGCCCAGGCCCTGGGCATCGACTTCGGCACCTCCAACTCCACCGTCGGCTGGTGGCGGCCGGACAGCGAACCGCTGATCGTTCTGGAAGACGACAAGATCACCCTGCCTTCGGTGATCTTCTTCAATGTCGAGGAGCGCCGCCCGGTGTATGGCCGCCTGGCCCTGCACGAATACCTGGAAGGCTACGAGGGCCGCCTGATGCGCTCGCTGAAAAGCCTGCTGGGTTCCTCGCTGCTCAAGAGCGAAACTACCGTGCTGGGCAGTGCGATGCCGTTCAAGGACCTGCTCGGCCTGTTCATCGGCGAACTGAAGAAGCGCGCCGAATACACCGCCGGGCGCGAGTTCGACGCCGTGGTGCTGGGCCGTCCGGTGTTCTTCGTCGACGATGATCCCAAGGCCGATCAGGAGGCCCAGGACACCCTGGTCGCGGTAGCCCGCAAGCTCGGCTTCAAGGACGTATCCTTCCAGTACGAGCCACTGGCCGCGGCGTTCGACTACGAGCGTGGCGTCGAGCTCGAGGAACTGGTGCTGATCGTCGACATCGGCGGCGGCACCTCGGACTTCTCGCTGGTACGCCTGTCGCCGGAGCGCCGCGAAGTCGCCGAACGCCAGGACGACATCCTCGCCACCGGTGGCGTGCACATCGGCGGTACCGACTTCGACAAGCAGCTCAGCATCCAGGGCGTGATGCCGCTGTTCGGCTATGGCAGCCGGATGAAGAGCGATGCCTTCATGCCCACCAGCTACCACCTCAACCTCGCCACCTGGCACACCATCAACGCGGTGTACGCGCAGAAGTCGCAACTGGCATTGCAGAACATGCGCTACGACATCGTCGACGCCACCGGCATCGATCGCCTGTTCAAGCTGATCGAACAGCGCGCCGGGCACTGGTTGGCGATGCAGGTGGAAGCCAGCAAGATCGAGCTTTCCGACAGCCAGCGCCGCGACATCGACCTTGCGCGCATCGAAGCCGGCCTGGTCGCCGAGCTGAGCCGCGAGCTGTTCGAAGGCGCCATAGCCCCGCTGCTGGAGCGCGTGCGCGGCAGCATCGGCGAACTGCTCAACTCCGCCGACGTGGACCCGGCGCGGGTCGACACGGTGTTCTTCACCGGCGGATCGAGCGGCGTGCCCGCACTGCGCCAGAGCGTTGCGGCGATGCTGCCCAACGCCCGCCATGTCGACGGCGACCGCTTCGGCGGCATCGGCAGCGGCCTGGCCATCGAGGCGAAGAAGCGCTACGGTTGATCGCTCCTGCGCGAGCTGCGGCCGACCTCACTGACGGCCGCCTCGCCATGCGCTAGCGTTGAGAATCATCTCTTCACGCCGGAAACCACCATGTCCCGCCTGCCCGCGCTCATCACCCTGACCTCCCTGCTCACCGCCTGCGGCCTGGGCGAGACCGCCGCCACCGCCAGTCTGCAGGCCAAACAGGCAGAACAGGCACAGCAGCAGATGCAACAGCTCAAGCAGCAGATCGACCAGGCCAACGTACAGAACCAGCAGCGCCTGGACCAGGCCCTGAAAGACACACAGTAAGCGGCCCGCGCAGATTTCTTGAACGCGCTGCCGTCCACCTGGCTCCAAGTTGTGCAAGCCGTTGCCAATCCAAGGAGATCATCATGGACAAACGATCACTGCTGACGCTGCTGGTGCTGGCCACGCTGGCGGGCTGTGCCTCCACCAAGGTGCAGAACCCGGTCAACTACATCACCTTCCGCGACGAACCGCTGGTTCGCAATGTCGAGAAAGGCATGACGAAGGAGCAGGTATTGCGCATCGGTGGCTCGCCGTCATCCACACAGAAGCGCCTGATGAAGCCCGGCAGTTGCAACAGCTACATCCTCAGCAAGGATGGCCAGCAGCAGCCGTTCTACGTCAGCTTCGATGGTAGCGGCCAGGTCGACGGTTCCGGCTTCATGACCTGTTCCGAACTGGATCGCCACGAGCGCGACTACCAGCCCTGAGCCGACGGCCCTCTCCCGACGGGGCGAGGGCCACCCGGTTCAGCGCAGCGCTTCGACTGGTTCGTCCTTGCGCCCCACCTATGCCCTTGCGCTTTCGGCCGGGTCATACAGGCTCTTGTCTCCGACGAGGCAACACGATCTCCCTGCCCGAAGGTCTACACAGGGTGGATCGGCCATGCGCGGAATATTCCGGCGGATGCGCCACGGTCTATCATGCGATCTGTCAGCACGGAGCCGCACACCATGAAACACAGGATCATCGAGTTGCCCGCCTTCAGCGTGGTGGGCATGGACTATCGGGGCAGCGCACCCGACGACAGCATCGGCCAGCTCTGGCAGCGCTTCCTGCCGCGCGAGCATGAGATCAGCGCCAATCCCGCAGACAGGACCGCCTATGGCGTATGCACCCAGTTGCCCGGCGGCGAGTTCCACTACATCGCCGCCCTGCCGGTGACGGACGATGCCGTGGTGCCCGACGGCATGCTGAAGTTCGAGGTGCCGGCGCAGAAATACGCGGTCTTCACCCACGTCGGTCCGGTGACCACCATCGCCGACAGCTTCCAGGAGATCTACTACAACCTCCTCGCCCGCGCAGGGCTCTCGCCACGCAAGGGCATCGACCTCGAGCACTACACCGAACGTTTCCTCGGCCCAGAGCGCCCGGACTCGGAAGTCGACCTCTACGTCCCGATCTACTGACGCCCGGCGGGCATCGGCACTTTCGCCGGCTGCCTCATTTGCTGCAACAGCGGGCCGCACTGGTTGTCATCCTGCTGGCTGGGCGCAACCAGCGCCAGCAGCGCGGCAGCCGGCGCCACCGCCACACCCAGCGCCACCATACCCGCACCACGCAGCGCCAGCGGTGCCGCATGTACGCCGGCGCGGGGATTCTTGAACGTGCCCTCGACGTAGAGCGGCGAACGCAGCGAGAAGATGCGCATACCCTTGCTCTCGGGAATCACGTCCAGGTCCAGCTTCTCTGTGGCGAAGTTGGCAGTGCCCTGCACATTGATGATGGCATTCTCGGTATCGAAGACGAACACCCGCGGCTGCGCCAGCCCCTTGGCAATGCCGACATCGGCCGCGGCGCAGTTGATCTGCACGTCGTCGTCGCCGAACAACTTGGCAACCACATAGTTGCCGACGTTCAGACCGGCGATCTCCATCAGTCCCTTGCTGATCCGCCCGTCATTGATCAGCAGTTTTAGCTGGCCATTGGCGCTGCCGAGGATGCTTGCCACCGAGTTGCCGGTGCCGCTGAGCGCCGCGTCGCCATTGAGCTCGCCCAGGCTGGTTTGCATCGGCGCGAAGCTGGGGAACAGTTGCTTGAGCTTGAAGCGGCGCGCTGTCAGGTCGATGCGGCTCTGCATCGGCGTCTTGCCGCCATCCAGGCGGATGTGGGAATCCAGCGCGCCCCCGGCGACGCCGAAACGCAGCGGTTCCAGGGTAAGCATTCCGTCGTTGAGCACCAGGTGCGTATAGAGGTCGCTTATCGGCAGCTTGTCGCTGTGTACGATGCGCTTGCCGGTGAACTCCACATCGGCATCCATCGCACGCCAGCGCTCGGTGCGAAACTCCTCCACCGGCAGTACCTTGTCCGCCGGCTGGCGGGCGGTCTGGCCGCGCGCCTGCTTGTCCTTGTTCGAGTCGGCACCGATCAGCGGGCCGAGATCGGCCATGCGCAACTGGTCCGAACGCAGCTTGCCGGACAGTTTTGGCCGAGGCTGCCGATTGACGAACAGCAGGTCGCCGTGGAGGTCGCTTTCGCCGACCTTGCCGTTGAAATTTTCATAGTGGAACTGCGCCCCCGCCGGGTCGTGCAGTTCGGCCTTCAGGCGCCCATCGGTCTCGTAGGCGGGGGTATCCGGCAGGGTCACGCCGGTGAGCGGGAACAGATTGGCCATGCTGCTGCCAGCCAGCTTCAGGCGCAGGTCCAGCGAGCCGAGGTTCAACGGGTCGACCAGAGTGCCGACCACGCTGGCGCGCGTGCTGCCGGCGGAAACATCCGCCTGTATCGGAAACGGCTTGGCGGCATCCTGCAATGCCAGCATGCCGCCAACCTTGCCGGAGCCATTGAGCGGCAGGCCCTTGAACTCGCCCTTGAGCTTCCAGCCGAACACGTAGTCCTGGGTATCGGCCGTCTGTGCGCCAGCCAGCGCCTTGCCGGCCAACTGGCCGAAGGGTACCGGCTTGCCCAGCGGGTCCACCTGCAGCTCCAGACGGGTCTTCAGGCGCTGGTCGTCAAACCACACACTGCCTTTGTCGAAGCCGATCTCACCGATATCCAGCGTCCATGCCGACGGTTGCACATCGGCCTGGTCCTCATTCTTCGGCAGGCCGAAACTCCAGGTCGCGCGGCCATCGGCCAGGCGCAGCAGATTGGCGCTCGGGCGAGTCAGGATGATCTGCGGAATGCTCACCGTCCGCCATAACAAGGGCAGCGGCGCCAGGCGGAACTCGACTTTCTCAAGGCTGGCGAACTGATTCTTGCCGGAGAGCGGCGAGCGCGTCTTGCCGGCGGCCCAGTCGGGATTACCCAGGCTGATATCGGCGGCGCACGGCCACTCCAGCAACAGAAGCGCACCGCCGTGCGAATGCGGCGGATATAGCGGGCATCGGCGTCGCCCATATCGTGCAGGGTCCGCTGGCGCAAAGCATCCAGTTCGGCACCGAAGGCCGCCAGTTCGGCGGAATTGAGTTCGCGGTCGTCGCGCATGAGAAACCTTCAGAGATCAATGGCCAGGTCGCTCTGGGGAGCGCTGACGCAAAGGCGGATCGGTTGGCCGGGTTCGCTGAACAGCTCGCCGCTGCGCAGGTCGCGCACGCATCCGCTGATCAGGGTGCAGGTACAACTGGCGCAGACACCCTGGCGACAGCCGTGGGCAGGTCGCAGGCCCGCGGCCTCGGCCTGCTCCAGCAGGCTGCGACGGCTATCGCCGGTGGTTTCCAGCGCCGCTCGGGAAAAGCGCAGGCTCACCGCCTGAGCGGGCTCGCCGTCGTTCCAGGCGGGCGGACTGAAGCTCTCGACCTGCAGGCTCGGGCTGGATTCGCCAAGCACGCCACGAACGCTCTCCACGAAACCGCCGGGCCCGCAGGCCAGCACATGGCGGCCCGCGAAGCCTTGTACATGCTCGCCGCGGAAGCGCCCGCGCAGCTCGCCCTCGGCTGGCGCCTCGCCGCTGATCGCCCAACGCAATTGCAGATTCGGATACTGCCGGGCGAGCGCCTCCAGCGCCTCGACGAAAGCCCGCTGGCCACGCTCGCGCACATAGTGCAGCAGCGTAACCGGAGCGCCGTAGCCGCGTGCCAGCGCATCACGCAAAAGGCCGAGCAAAGGCGTCAGGCCGCTGCCGGCAGCCAGCAGGAGCACACCGCGCTCATCCCCCGGCCAATGCAGATCGCCATCCACGACGCCCAGTTCGAGCAGATCGCCCACGCACAGCCGGTGCAGCAGATACGGCGAAACCCGGCCACCCGGCTGCAGCTTCACCGCAAACTCCAGACAACCGTCGGCGGCGATGCGCGTCAGACTGTAGCTGCGGCTGCAGCGCACACCGTCGCGCTCGATGTAGAGCTGCACGTGTTGCCCAGCCCGCGCACCGCGCCAGTTGGCGTTGGGTAGCAGGCGCAGTTCGAGCATATCGTCGGCGACCCAGTCGCGAGCCTCGACACGGGCGAACACGCGATTGAGCGCCCATCCACGGTGCAGCGTGCCTAGCACGGCATCGGCGTCCGCCTCGCGCAGCCAGTCGCCACGCACCAGGGCACGCACGGGCGCCAGCAGCGGGCTAAACAGGCGCAAGGCGGAAAACGGAAGAAGCGGCATGAGCGGAACCGAACAGTAAACAGATGTTCACTAAAATCTCACGCCCAGACCTTTTCAGTCAACACTCGTTCACTGAATGAGTCGGAACTTCCCCCCCACCGACCGGCATTTGCTAGAGTGCCTGCGCCTTCGTCATGGATAGCCGTATGTCCACTCCCCGCGCCGAACAGAAACAACAGACCCGCCAGGCCCTGATGGATGCGGCGCGCAGCCTGATGGACAGTGGCCGTGGCTTCGGCAGCCTGAGCCTGCGGGAAGTGGCGAAGACAGCCGGCATCGTGCCCGCCGGGTTCTACCGGCATTTCGCCGACATGGACCAACTGGGCCTGGCCCTGGTCGCCGATGTCGACGAGACTTTTCGCCAGACCCTGCGCGCGGTGCGCCGCAATGAATTCGAGCTGGGCGGGGTGATCGAAGCTTCGGTGCGCATCTTCCTCGATGCGGTAACCGCCAATCGCACCCAGTTCCTGTTCCTCGCCCGCGAGCAGTACGGCGGCTCGCTGCCGATCCGCCAGGCCGTCGGCGAGCTGCGCCAGCGCATCACCGACGACCTCGCCGCCGACCTCGCGTTGCTGAACAAGCTGCCGCACCTGCAACCCCAGGACCTCGACGTGATCGCCGACCTGGTGGTGAAGACGGTATTCGCCACTCTCCCCGAACTGATCGACCCGCCCGCCGAATCACTGCCGGCGCACCTGACGCCCGAAGCCAAGGTCACCCAGCAACTGCGCTTCATCATGATCGGCGCCAAGCACTGGACAGGCATCGGCTCGCGGCCCTGAAGTCGCAGCCCCCGCAAACACGCTCGACGCTCCCTCGCCGCACACCATTGCCGGGTATCGCGGCGCGCCGCGTCATCCAGAGCTGCACGCCGCGCCCCGCATTGGTGCGCACCGTTTTCGTGCGCACCATCGTTGCGCGCCCACATCATTCCTGATCGTTCGGACAATCTCTCCAGACCGCGCCAGCGCTGGCACCAACCCACGCTGGCAAGGCCCTTGCTGTAGCTCGGCCATCGCTACTGCCGGACGCCGCCATGCTGGTCATCCACCAACGAATCGAACCCCGCGCGCACTGGAACGTCGAACTGCGCCTGAACTACGAGGCGCGCAGCAAGAGTCGCCTGCGCTGCTTCAGCACGGAGGGGGAAGACGTCGGCCTGTTCCTGGAACGCGGGCAGCCACCGCTGGCCGATGGTGATTTCCTGCTGGCCAACGACGGCCGCGTGGTGCGCGTCGCGGCGGCGGCGGAGCGCCTGCTGCACGTCACCTGCGCCAACGCCCGCGAGCTGAATCGCGCGGCCTACCACCTGGGCAACCGGCATGTCGCCCTGCAGGTCGGCGACGGCTGGCTGCGCCTGCTCGACGACTACGTGCTCAAGGCCATGCTCGACCAGCTCGGCGCCACGGTGGAGGCCGTCGAGGCGCCCTTCCAGCCGGAACACGGCGCCTACGGCGGCGGGCATCACCATTCGCACCACGGTGAGGAAGAGTTCAACTACGCGCCGAAGCTGCACCAGTTCGGAGTGCGTCGGTGAGCGTCTGGGCGCTGCTGCGTCTGGCCAGTCCGCAGTTGCCGATTGGTGGCTACAGCTATTCCCAGGGCCTGGAGAGCGCCATCGACCAGGGCCAGGTGACGGACGCCGAGAGCGCACATGCCTGGCTCGCCGACCAACTGCAACTGAACCTCGCGCGCTTCGAAGGGCCGCTGCTGGCTGAACTGTTGCGCGCCGCCCAGGCCGGTGACTGGAGCGCCCTGGCGGACGCCGCCGAGCGCCACCGAGCCAGCCGCGAGACCCGTGAGCTGGGCCTGGAAAACCGGCAGATGGGCTTCTCCCTCGGGCAATTGCTGGAAGCTCTGCCGGAGTTGGACGGTGCCGCCCAGCACTGGCTCGCCGAGCAGGCCGAGCCGTCCTTCGCCGCCGCCTGGGCACTGGCCGCCCGCGCCTGGGGGCTTTCCCCCGAGCAGGCACTGGGCGCCTGGCTGTGGAGCTGGCTGGAAAACCAGTTGGCAGTGCTGATGAAGACCCTGCCGCTCGGCCAACTGGCGGCGCAGAAACTCACCTCGCGCCTGCTCCCCGATCTCGACCGCGCCTGCCGCGCAGCCCTCACCAACGACACGCCCGGCGGTGCGCCATTCGGCCTGGCGCTCGCCAGCATGAACCACGAAACCCAATACAGCCGTCTGTTCCGTTCCTAGGAGAACTGCCTCATGAACTCTCAACCCCTGCGCGTCGGCATCGGCGGCCCGGTCGGCTCCGGCAAGACAGCCCTGACCCTGGCGCTGTGCCGCGCCCTGCGCCAGCGCTACAACATCGCCGTGGTCACCAACGACATCTACACCCAGGAGGACGCGCAGTTCCTGGTGCGCAACGAAGCCCTGGAGCCGGAGCGGATCATCGGCGTGGAAACCGGCGGCTGCCCGCATACCGCGATCCGCGAGGACGCCTCGATCAACCTCGAAGCCGTGGACCAGCTCAACCGCCGCTTTCCCGGTCTCGACCTGATCCTGGTGGAGTCCGGCGGCGACAATCTGTCGGCCACCTTCAGCCCCGAACTATCGGACCTGACGCTCTACGTGATCGACGTTTCCGCCGGCGACAAGATCCCGCGCAAGGGTGGGCCGGGCATCTGCAAGTCCGACCTGCTGGTGATCAACAAAATCGACCTCGCGCCGCTGGTGGGTGCCTCGCTGGAAGTGATGGACCAGGACGCCACGCGCATGCGTGGTGACAAGCCGTTCGTGTTCAGCAACCAGAAGACCGGCCAGGGCCTCGACCAGATCATCGCCTTCATCGAGCGCCAGGGCCTGTTGACGGCAGCCTGAAACGCACGCATCGCCCGCACCCGCGGGCCACGGACAATCGACCCAGGAGTTCCCATGTCCCTGCGCAAAAGCCTCTACGCCCTCGCACTGTCGCTCACCCCGGCAATCGCCTTCGCCCACCCCGGGCACGGCGACCACGGCCTGATCGCCGGCCTCGCCCACCCCGTCACCGGCCTCGACCACCTGCTGGCAATGTTCGCCGTCGGTCTCTGGGCCGCGCAGCAACAGGGCGCGGCACGGCTGGCGCTGCCCTGCACCTTCGTTCTCACCATGCTGATCGGCGGACTGCTGGGCTTCGAAGGGCTGGAGATGCCGTTCATGGAAACCGGCATCGCCGCCTCCGTCCTGGCGCTGGGCCTGTGCGTGGCGCTGGCGGTGCGTCCGCCGCTGGCGCTGGCGATGCTCGCCACCGCCGCATTCGCCCTCGCCCACGGCGTGGCGCATGGGCTGGAACTGCCGGAGCTGAGCAGCCCGTGGCTGTATGCAGCGGGATTCGTCGCCGCCACCGCCGCGCTGCATGCGGCGGGCTACGGCATCGTGCGCCTGCTGCCGCAGGCCGCGGCGCCCCTGGTACGCTGCGCCGGGTTGGCGTCGGCGGGCGCCGGCGCGTGGCTGCTGGCGGGCTGAGCCGCCATCACCAGGCTGGCGAGACGCACCGCTCGCCAGCCTGCGCCATCAGAGCGAGATCGGGTAATTGAAGATCAGCCGGGTCTGATCGAAATCGCTGTTGAAACTGCGACGGTTGCTGGCGTGGTTGACCCTCACGTTGAGCTTCTTCAGCACCCCGCTCTGCACCGTGTAGCCCAGCTCTACGTCGCGCTCCCATTCCTTGCCGCCGCTGCCAGCCCTGGTCGTGGCGTTATCGCCCTTGCCGTAGCGCACCATGCTCACCAGGCCCGGCACGCCCACGGCGGCGAAGTCGTAGTCGTAGCGCGCCTGCCACGAGCGTTCGTCCTCGTTGGTGAAGTTGCCGTTGAACATATCGTTGCCCATCGTCCGTCCACTGCTGCCGTAGACCGACTGCCACATGCCGGTGCCGCCGACCTTCTGCAGGCCGAGGTAAACCGTGTGGCCGCCGCGATTGGCCGAGAGCAGCGCATAGGCGGTGTGGCTGTCGATCTCGCCGGCCAGGGCACGGCCATCGTCGCGGTCGAAGAACAGGCCGAGGTTGGCGCCCAGCACCCAGTCGCCAACCGGCTGCTTGTGCAGCAGGTTGAAGTAGCGCTGGGTGTAGATGTCCTCCAGTTGCGCATACCAGGCGCCGACCAGGGTGCGTTGGTCGTTGAAGCGGTACTCCGCGCCGGCATAGTTGAAGGCATCGGACTTCGCCGTCGGCGCCGACCAGGACGACAAATCCTGCAGGTCCGCCGAGTTGCGCAGGCTGACCTGGTCGTAACGCCCGCCGTACAGACTCACGCCCTCCCACTCGCGCGACACCAGCGCGGCGCCGCGGAAGGTCTGCGGCAGCAGGCGGCCATCGTCATAACGCAACACCGGGATATCCGGGAGCATCTCGCCGACCTTCAGCTCGCTGGCCGACAGCCGCAGCTTCGCCGCCACCGCCACGCGGCCATATTCGTCGGCGGCCTTGCCGTCGTCGTGGACCGGCAGCAGTTCGGAACCGCTCTGGTCACGGCTGCTGTTCAGCTTCACGCCGTACAGGCCCAGGGCATCGACACCGAAGCCCAGCGGGCCACGGGTATAGCCGGACGTGAATTTGAGAATGAAGCCTTGCGCCCACTCGTTGACCAGGCTCTTGCCGGCGCTGTGGTCGCGGAAATCGCGGTTGAAGGCGTAGTTGCGCAGCACCAGGTCGGTGCGCGAGTCCTCGAAGAAGCCACCCTCCTCGGCGGCCTGGGCGCAGGTGCAGGCCAGGAGCGGCAGGGTCGCGCAGGCAAGGGACGGCAATACGCGGGTATGACGGCTGATCATTGTTATTGTTCTCCGTTTTTTCAGGGGTGCAGCGACCCGGAGCGCGTCCGCATGGACACGCCCTGGGCTGGATTTGCGGTGTTACCGGTCAGGCATTCAGAACGGGTAGTGACGCGCCTCCCGCTGCACGCTCACCCAGTGGTCGCGGGTGAACTCGTCGATCGCCCAGTCGCCGTTGAAGCGGCCAAGACCGGAGTTCTTCTCGCCACCGAATGGCGCGTTGGCCTCGTCGTTGACCGGGATGTCGTTCACGTGGGTCATGCCCGCGTGGATGCGGCGGGCAAAGCGCACGCCACGGTCGAGGTCACGGGTGAACACGGCGCTGGCCAGGCCATACTCGCTGGCATTGGCCAGCTCCAGCGCATGCTCCTCGTCGCGGGCGCGCAGCAGGCCGATCAGCGGGCCGAAGATTTCGTCACGGGCGATCTCCATGTCCGGACCGACCTCGCCATATACGTGCGGCGCCAGCAACTGGCCCTGCACACCACCTTCGTACAGCGGCCTGGCGCCTTCGCGGCGCGCCAGGGCCACCTTCTCCAGCAAGCCTTCGAGCTGGCGCGCATTGATGATCGGGCCAACCGCCGTCTCCGCCAGTTGCGGGTCACCGACCTTCACCTGCTTCACCCGCTCGACGAAGCGCTCGGCGAAGGCGTCGTACAGCGAGTCGGCGACGATGATGCGGTTGATCGCCATGCAGATCTGTCCCTGGTGCAGGAACTTGCCGAACACCGCCGCGCTCACCGCCTGTTCGAGGTCGGCGTCGTCCAGCACCACGAACGGACTGTTGCCCCCCAGCTCCAGCGCCACATGCTTGAGGTGCGCGCCGCCGCTGGCGATGCGCCCGATGTTGCGCCCCACTGGCGTCGACCCGGTGAAGGTCACCAGCCCCGGCACCGGATGCTCGACGAACGCATCGCCGATCTCGCTGCCCGCGCCAACCACCACGCTGAGTACGCCGGCCGGCAGCCCGGCTTCCTCGAACAGCCGCGCCAGCAGCAGGCCGCCGCACACCGGCGTGTCGCTGGCCGGCTTGACCACCACCGCGTTGCCCAGCGCCAGAGCCGGAGCCAGCGAGCGCTGAGTCAGGTGCAGAGGGAAGTTCCACGGGCTGATGACACCCACCACCCCGATGGCGCTGCGGTACACGCGGCTTTCCTTGCCGGGGATGTTGGAGTCGACGATGCGCCCATGCACACGACTGGGGAACGACGCCGCCTCCAGCGTGATGGCGCGCGCCGCGCCCCACTCCAGCGTGGCCTTCAGGCGGGTGCTGCCGGACTCGCGGATGATCCAGTCGATGATCTCCTCGCGGCGCTTGTCGAACACCGCCACCACGCGGTGCAGCAGCGCGGAGCGTTCCGCCGGCGGCAGTGCGGCCCAGGCCGGCTGCACCTCGGCGGCCTTGCGATAGGCAGCGTCGAGATCGTCGCGGCTGGCCTGGGGAATCTCCACCAGCAGGCTGCCGTCATACGGGTTGCAGTCGCGCAGCGATTTGCCGGTGCTGCCGGTACGCCATTCGCCGGCCAGGGGTTGCAGGTGGAAATCGGTGTAGGTCGAAGCGGTCATGGACGTTCTCCTTTCAAACGGATTTTTCGCGGGCGACGAAGACGCCGGCGGACTCGCGCGGTCGCACGCGGATGAAACCGATGGCCAGCGCACCCAACACGCCGGGCAGTGCGAAGGCGAGGAAGTTCTCCTGGAACGGCAGCTCCAGGGCGAGCAGGCTGCCGCCGAGCATGGGACCGGCGATGGCGCCAAGCCGACCGATACCGGCGGCCCAGCCGACACCGGTGGAGCGCACGTGGGTCGGGTAGAACTGCGCGGCGTAGGCGTGGATCACCGCCAGGGTGCCGATGGTGGTGGCGCCGGCGATCACCAGCAGCGTGTTGAGCAGCCACGGGCCAGGGTTGATGCCCAGGGCCGCCAGCGAAGCCGCTGCCAGTGCGAAGAACAGCACCAGCGTGCGCTGGGTGCCCAGGCGGTCGGCGAGCCAGCCACCGAACAGCGCGCCAATTGTCGCGCCAACGTTCAGGGTGACCAGGAACACCAGGCTGGACGTAAGCGGATAGCCGCCGTTGGCCATCAGCTTCGGCAGCCAGGTGTTGAGGCCGTAGCTCATCAGCATGCACATGGCGAAGCCCACCCACAGCAGCAAGGTGCCCAGCGCCTGGCCGGAGCCGAACAGTTGCGGCAGGCGCGCCTTTTCAGCGTCGGCATCCGGGCTTGCGAGCACCAGCTCGGTGCCGGGACGGTAGGCCGGGTCGACCTTCGCCAACAGCACATCGAGCTCAGCGCGACGTCCCTTCAGTTCGAGGAAGGCCGCCGACTCCGGCAGATAGCGCAGCATCAGCGGCACGGCCAGCACCGGCAGCACCGCCACATAGAACACTGACTGCCAGCCCCACTGCGGGATCAACGCGATACCGACCAGCGCCGACAGCACCGCACCCACCGAGTAGAAGCTGGACATCACCGTGATCAGCGTGGCGCGACGCCCGGCCGGGGCGAACTCGCTGATCAGGTTCACCGCGCTGGGCACCAGTGCGCCCAGCGCCAGGCCGGTGACGAAACGGCAGGCGCCCAGTTCCACCGGCGTGCGCGCATGGCCGGTGAGGAACGCGGCGAGGCTCGCCAGCAGGGTCATGAGGATCACCAGGCGGCGCCGGCCGAAACGGTCGGCCAGCGGCGCCAGCAGCGTCCCGCCGAAGAGCATGCCGAACAGCGCGCAACTGCCCAGCGTGCCGGCCTCTACCGGGCTGAGTTGCCATTCGTGCATCAGCCGCGGCACCACCGAGCCGTACACCACCATGTCGTAGCCGTCGAACAGCATGATGAAGCAACCCCAGGCGAGGATCAGCCAGTGGGTGCGGTTGAATTGGGCGGAGTCGATCACCGCCGCAACTGTCGTCTTGTGCATAGCCACCTCTTGTTATTTTTGTCGGTCATGAAAAGCGCCCCAGGCAGGGCGCGCACGCCTCAGGGTTCGATGGTCAGGGTGGGAACCTCGATCAGCACCGGCTCGTCGCCGGCCAGGGCACGGGCCAGTTCCTCGCGCAGGGTCGCGGCGTCGGCAGCCTGCACCGAGCGCACGCCGTAGCCACGGCCGATCTGGCAGAAATCCAGGCCCGGCACATCCAGGCCCGGAGCGTCGGGGACATCGAGCACCCCGGCGAACCAGCGCAGCGCGCCGTAGGTGCCGTTCTTGAGGATGATGAACACCGCCGGCACGCGGTATTGCGCGGCGGTCCAGAGGGCGGTGATGCCGTAGTTCGCCGAGCCATCGCCGATAATCCCGATGACCCGCCGCTGCGGCTGCGCCAGTTGCACGCCGACCGCCGCCGGCAGGCCGAATCCCAGGCCGCCGGCCGCCGGGAAGAAGTAGCTGCCCGGCTGGCGCATCTCCACGCGCTGCCAGAAGGCGCTGACCGTGGAAGTGGATTCCTTGACGAAAATGGCATCCTCCGGCGCCAGCTCGTCGATCACATCGAACACCGTTTCCGGGTGCAGCGGGCCCTCCTCGGCGGCACGTGGCGCCGGGCGCGGCAGCGCTTCGGGCAGCGGGCGCTGGCTGGTACGCACCGACTCCAGCAGGGCTTCGAGGGTGAGATGGATGTCACCGACCAGCGCATCGCCCATCGGCGCGCGCGCGGCCTCGCCCGGATCGCAGGTCAGGTGCACCAGCGCGGCGCCAGCGGGCAGGTAGTCGCCCGGAGCGAACTGGTGATAGCGGAACACCGGGGCGCCCACCACCAGAATCAGGTCGTGCCCGTCGAGCAGCCTGGAGATGCCGGAGATCGCCGCCGGCAACACGCCACGGAAGCAGCGGTGGCGCGTCGGGAACGGGCAGCGCGAGGCCGACGGCGCGACCCAGGCCGGCATCCGCAGCTTCTCCGCCAGTTGCACGGCCAGCTCGTTGGCATTGGCGCCATCGACATCCGGGCCAAGCACCAGCACCGGATTGCTCGCCCGCGACAGACGCTCGGCCAGCTCGCTCAACTGCGCCGCCGAGGGCAACCCGGCGCTGACAACGCTGCGCGCGGCCAGATGCTCGACACCGACCGGCGCCGGTTGTGCCCAATCGTCATAGGGAATCGACAGATACACCGGGGCCTTGGGCGCCAGGCTGGCCATGTGGATCGCCTGGCTCAGCGCGCGCGGCACGTCCTGGGCACAGGCCGGCTCGGCGCTCCACTTCACCAGCGGCTTGGGCAGTTGCGCCGCATCGACGTTGGCCAGCATGGCCTCGACGCCGATCATCGAGCGCACCTGTTGGCCGGCGCTGATCACCAGCGGGCTATGGCTGTACCAGGCGTTGGTCAGCGCGCCCATACCGTTGCCGGTGCCGGCCGCGGCGTGCAGGTTGACGAAGGCGGGCTTGCCGCTGGCCAGGGCGAAGCCATCGGCCATGCCGACCACCGCGCCCTCGTGCAGGCCGAGGATGTAACGGAAATCCTCGGGAAAATCCTTGAGGAACGGCAGCTCGTTGGAGCCGGGGTTGCCGAAGATCGTGGTCAGGCCGTGGCGGCGAAGAATGTCGTAGGAGGCGTTATGGACGGTTTTCATACTGGCCCTTCAGGCTCGTTCTTAGGGTTTGCGCTACTCTCGCAGCGGCCTGATAATCGATCAAATCGATAGTCTTTCTATCTAAAATAAAAACCATCTATGTGGATATCATGGCCCAGACCGACCTCAACCTGATCCGCACCTTCGTCACCCTCTACGAGGCCGGCAGCGTGACCGTCGCCGCCGAACGCCTGTTCGTCACCCAGCCCTCGGTGAGCTACGCCCTGGCCCGCTTGCGCGAACTGTTCGACGACCCGCTGTTCAGCCGCAGCCGCGACGGCATCCAGCCAACCTTCGTCGCCGAGCAGTTGTACGGCACCCTGCGCGAGGCACTGACGCGCATCGAGGGCGCCGTGCAGAGCACCCGCCAGTTCGACCCGGCAACCACCGAAAGGCGCTTCCGCATCGCCCTCTCCGATCTTGGCGAGCTGGGCTTCCTGCCGCTGATCCTGGCGCGGCTGAACCGCGAGGCGCCGTTGGCCGAGGTGGAAGTGCTGGCGCTGCAGGTGGACCAGGTCGGGGACTGGCTGGCCAGCGGCAAGGTCGACACTGCCATCTGCCGCCAGGCGGTGGCCGGCAGCCGTAGCCAGGTGCTGATCGAGGAACGCTACGTCTGCCTGCTGAGCGCCGACCACCCGCGTATCGCAGACCGCCTGGACCTCGCCAGCTATCTTGGCGAACGCCACGTGGTGGTGACCCGCACCTCCGGCCACGGGATCGCCGAGGACGTGCTCCAGGCGATGAAGCTGGAGCGCCGCATCGCCCTGCGCGTTCCGCACTTCTCGGTATTGCCGAAAATCATTCCCGGCACAGACCTGCTGACCATCCTGCCGGCGCAGATCGCCCGCATGTTCGTCACAGAAGGCGGGCTGAAGATGCTCGAACTGCCCTTCGCAGTACCGCCGTTCGAAGTATCCCTGCACTGGCGCGCCAGCAGCGAGCACTCGGCGGCGCTGGACTGGTTCCGCAACACCATCGCCGAGGCGATCATCGACGGTCAGCATTGACGCACCCTCAGTGTGCCGCCAGCGGCTCGGCGGATCGGGCCACGGGGCGCAGCCCCAGCAGCACCCCGGCGGCCAGCACGAAGACCACGGCGAACAGCCCGTACAGGTGCAGCGGCTGCCAGCCCTCGTCGAGCAGCAGCCCGGCGACGGTCGGCGAGAGAATCGCGCCCAGGCGACCGACACCGATCGCCCAGCCCACGCCGGTGGCCCGCACGCCGGCCGGGTAGACCAGCGGCGACAGCGCGTAGAGCCCGGCGATGCAGCCATTGGCGAACAGACCGATGAGCAGCCCCAGGCCAAGCGCAGCCGCCAGCGAAGTGGCCGAAGCGAGGAACAGCACCAGCAGCGCGGCGGTGACCAGCATGAAGCCCTGCAGTACCCGCGCCAGCGGCAGCCGAGCCGACAGCGCACCAACCAGCGCCGCGCCGAATATCCCGCCGATGCTCAGCAGCACGCCGCCAGTGATGCCTTGCTGCGCGGTCAGGCCGGCGGCCACCAGCAGCTTCG
The DNA here is from genome assembly GCF_026686735.1 of Pseudomonas triclosanedens. Lineage (NCBI taxonomy): Bacteria > Pseudomonadati > Pseudomonadota > Gammaproteobacteria > Pseudomonadales > Pseudomonadaceae > Pseudomonas > Pseudomonas triclosanedens. The sequence goes on from NZ_CP113432.1 coordinate 5,417,951, forward strand.
GCGTCCAGCTCATGATGAAGTAGAAGCCGAACATGGCGAGGAAGAACAGCAGCCAGATCAGCAGGGTCGGACGGCGCAGCTCGGGCGCCAGCAATTGCAGCATCGCCACCCCGCCCTGCTCGCGGGCACGGGCTTCGGGCAGCGAGTCCAGGCTCGCCAGGCCCAGTCGCCCGGCCAGTGCGTTGACCCGCGCCAGGGCATTGGCCGGACGGCGCGCCAGCAGGAAGTCGAGGGATTCGGGCAAGCCCGCCAGCACCAGCGGGATAGCCGCCAGGGAAATCAGGCCGCCGGCGAGGAACACCGAACGCCAGCCCCAATGGCCGATCAACCACACCGCCAGCAACCCGCCAAAGGTAGCGCCCAGGGCGTAGCCGGTGGATTGCAGGCTCACTGCAAGGGGCCGCCAGCGCTTGTTGGCGTACTCGGCGGAGATCACGTTGCTGCTGGCGAGAATGCCGCCGATGCCCAGGCCGGTGAGGCCACGCAGTATCGCGAGCTGCATCGGCGTCTGGCTCAGGGCCGAGAGCAGCATGCCGACACCGCACAGCAGCAGGCAGAAGAGGATCAGCGGACGACGGCCGAACTGGTCGGCGCGCGGGGCGATGAACAGCGATCCGGCCGCCATGCCGAACAGCCCGGCGCTGAGCAACAGGCCGACCTGGGCGCCGTTAAGCCCCCATTCGGCGGAGACCGATGCGGCGGTGAAGGCCATCACCAGCACGTCGAAGCCATCGATCATGTTGAGCACGATGCAGATGCCGATGGCAGTCCACTGGAAGCGGTTCATCGCCCCTTGCTCCAGGGCGCCGCGCAGATCGCGATTCATGGGCGTACCTCCGCGAGGGAGATACGGTGGAAGACACAACGCAGGCAAGGCAGGCCCGGCATGGCAGATTCCTCTTTTTCTTGTTGTGGAGGCTTGATGGCGCACACCCTGGCAGCAGTGGATCCCGAAAACAAGCCCGATTGGATCCCAAGTTACGCATAAGGCCTTGCTGCTCCAGCCCTGCCCCAGGCAACGCACGAGCCGCGCCCCTTCTACGCCGGCACTTACAGGCTTTCCGGTGAATTCGTGCGATCATCGAACTGATTATTTTTCGAGCACCCGCCCCTCTTCGGGTTGACAGGTGTTTGCCTCAAAGCAAACCATTGGATCCAATAAAAACCAAAAGATGAGGATCGCCCCATGTTTCCGAAGAACGCCTGGTACGTTGCCTGCACGCCCGACGAGATCGCCGAAAAACCCCTGGGGCGGCAGGTGTGCGGCGAGAAGATGGTCTTCTACCGTGGCGCCGAGGGCCGCGTGGCGGCGCTGGAAGACTTCTGCCCGCACCGTGGTGCACCGCTGTCGCTGGGCTTCGTCGAGGACGGCAAGCTGATCTGCGGCTACCACGGCCTGGCGATGGGCTGCTCGGGGCACACGGAATCCATGCCTGGCCAGCGTGTGCGTGGCTTCCCGGCGATCCGCAAGTTCGCCGTGGAAGAACGCTACGGCTTCATCTGGGTCTGGCCGGGCAACGCCGCCGAGGCCGACCCGGCGCTGATCCACCATCTGGAATGGGCTGACAACCCGGACTGGGCCTACGGCGGCGGCCTGTACCACATCCAGTGCGACTATCGGCTGATGATCGACAACCTCATGGACCTCACTCACGAGACCTACGTGCACGCCAGCAGCATCGGCCAGAAGGAGATCGACGAGGCGGCGCCCAAGACCCGCGTGGAAGGCGACGAGGTGATCACCGAGCGGCACATGGAGAACGTCATGGCCCCACCGTTCTGGCGCATGGCCCTGCGCGGCAACGGCCTGGCCGACGACGTGCCGGTGGACCGCTGGCAGATCTGCCGCTTCACCCCACCCAGCCACGTGCTGATCGAAGTGGGCGTGGCCCACGCCGGTCACGGCGGCTACCACGCGCCGGCGCAGCACAAGGCATCGAGCATCGTGGTCGACTTCATCACTCCGGAGACCGAGACCTCGATCTGGTACTTCTGGGGCATGGCGCGCAACTTCCAACCGCAGGACGCGGCACTCACCGCGACCATTCGCGAGGGGCAGGGAAAGATTTTCGGCGAAGACCTGGAGATGCTCGAACGGCAGCAGCAGAACCTGCTGCTGCACCCGCAGCGGCAACTGCTGAAGCTGAACATCGATGCCGGCGGCGTGCAGTCGCGGCGCATCCTCGAACGCCTCTGCGAAGCCGAGCAACAGTCAGCCGACGCGCTCATCGCCAGCGCCTGACTCCCTCTTCCAGCGCCGGCCCGCGAGGCCGGCCAGCCGCGAGAACACCGCCGTGCTAGACGTCGTCATCACCCGCCTCACGCGGGAAACCCCGGACATCCTCAGCCTCGAACTGGCCCGCGCCGACGCCGGCCCCCTGCCCGCCTTCAGCGCCGGTTCGCACATCGACCTGCACCTGCCCAACGGGCTGGTGCGCCAGTACTCGCTGTTCAACGCGCCGGACGAAACCCACCGCTACCGCATCGCCGTGCTGCGCTGCGCCGACTCACGCGGCGGCTCGCTCGCGGTGCACGAGCTGGCCGCCGGCCAGGCGCTGCGCATCGGCCCGCCGCGCAACCTCTTCCCTCTCGCCGAGGGCACCGGCCGGCGCCTGCTGCTGGCCGGCGGCATTGGCATCACACCGCTGTTGAGCATGGCCGAACACCTGGCCAGCCAGGGCGCCGAATTCGAACTGCACTATTGCGCCCGCTCGGCTGCTCAGGCTGCGTTCGTCGAGCACCTGGCGCAGTGCAAGTTCGCCACCCGCGTGCATTGTCATTTCGATGACGGCGACCCGGCGCGACGCCTGGACATGGCGGCGCTGCTGGCGGCCCAGGCTGCCGATGCGCAGCTCTACACCTGCGGCCCGGCCGGTTTCATGGCGCACGTGCTGGACAGCGCCCGCGCCCTGGGCTGGGATGAATCGCGCCTGCACCACGAGCATTTCGGCGCCGAGCCGGATGTCGCCGGCGAAGCCTTCGAGGTGCAGTTGGCGAGCAGCGGCCAGGTGGTGCGCGTGGAGGATGGGCAGAGCGTGGTGGACGCGCTGCGCGGCGTTGGCGTGGAGGTGCAGGTGGCCTGCGAGCAGGGCATCTGCGGCACCTGCCTGACTCGCGTGCTGGACGGCGTGCCGGAGCACCGGGACCAGTACCTGACCGAAGACGAACAGGCCGCCAACGACCAGTTCACGCCCTGCTGCTCGCGCTCGCGCAGCCCGCGCCTGGTACTCGATCTGTAGGTGCCAGCGGCGCACTACCGCGGGCGGCTATTCGCCCCGCGCGCGGTTACGAAGGCATCGCCTGCCGGAATGGAAAGTAGCCGCAGGCAGAGCCGAGCGTGGCCTGGCCGCGTTGATGGCTATCGTGCCTCCGTCCCGCGAATATGCCGGGACGATCGCCCCCTCGGGTGCAGACGCCGCCGGGATGGCAGTTGCTACGGCCGCCCGCCTTCCGTCGCCGTGGGCTTCTTCAGCACCGCCACGCCCTCGCGCCGAGGATTGAAGTATTCGGCATAGCGCAGGGTGGCGTTGGCGTGTTCGCGCATGATCGCCTCCGCCCGCGCACCCTGGCCATTGATCAGGGCATCGTAGGCGGCGTGGTGCTGCTGGTGGGCGAAGTTGAAGCGCTGGTACTCGCGCTTGAGATTGTCGCGGTCCACCGCCAGAGAGCTGACTGAGGCGAATGGCAGGTGGTCGTTGCGCGCCAGTGCCTCGGCGATGGCGCGATTGCCGCTGGCTTCGATGATCGCCTGGTGAAAGCGCATGTTGAGGCTGTGGTACGCCTCCAGGTCCTCGGGCAGCACATGGCCCTTGTCGAAGATGCGATCACCTTCGTCCAGGCAGGTCTGCAACAGCGCCCGTGTTTCCTCTGAAAGGCCCCGCTCGGCGGCCTGGCGGGCGGCCAGTCCTTCCAGCACGCCACGCACTTCCACCGCGCCGGAGATGTCCTGTTCGGTGACTTCGCGCACCGTGTAGCCACGGCTGCCGGCCTTGATCAGCAAGCCTTCCTGCTCCAGCGTGCGCAATGCCATGCGTACCGGCATGCGCGAGACCTGCAGGCGTTCGGCGGTAGGAATCTCGACGATTCGTTCGCCGGCGGCCAGTTCGCCGGAGGCGATCATCTTGCGCAGTTCAGCCAGCACGCGTTGGCCCGGTTTGCTCATCGGAAGGCTCTTGTGGCGGGAGGAGGCGACGCATGATAACGCGCACAGGGACGTTCAGGCGGAAAACCGGGAACGGTTTTCCGCCCTGCGCGCGGGCCGCGAGTCAGCCCTTGCGATGTACCGCGAAGCCGGCCCACGCCTGACTCACCGGCATGAGTTCCAGGGTATTGATATTGATGTGTGGCGGCTGGTTCATGATCCAGTGGATGGTCTCGGCGATGTCCACCGACTGGATGGGCTCCGCACCGGCGTAAGTCTTGTCGTACTTCGCCTGATCACCGCCGAAGCGCACCAGGGAGAACTCGCTCTCGCACATGCCCGGCTCCAGGTTGCTCACCCGCACGCCGGTACCCTGCAGGTCGCAGCGCAGGTTCAGCGAGAACTGCTCGACGAACGCCTTGGTCGCGCCATACACATGGCCGCCCGGATAGGGCCAGCGGCCGGCGACCGAGCCGACGTTGAGGATGCTTGCGCCCGGCCCGTAGGCGATCAGGCGAGGCAACAGCAGGCGGGTGGTGTACATCAGGCCCTTGATGTTGGTGTCGACCATCGTGTCCCAGTCATCCAGCTCGCACTCCTGCGCAGGGTCAGTGCCCAAGGCCAGGCCGGCGTTGTTGATCAGGCCGCGCAGCCTGGCGAACCTCTCCGGCAGGCTATCCACCGCCGCGGTCATCGCCGCACGGTCACGCACGTCCAGTACCAAAGGCAGCACGTCGGTCTGCGCCGAGAGCTCGCGGGCCAGTGCGTTCAGGCGCTCTTCACGACGGCCAGTGATCACCAGCGACCAGCCGTCCCGGGCGAAACGCCGCGCGCAGGCTTCGCCGAAGCCGGAGGTGGCGCCGGTAATGAACAGGGTGGAAGTCATCGCGTGGTCCTCTTGGTGGGCGCCGCTGCCGTCGGTCGATGCCGGCGATTCGTGGCGGGCGCGTTTTTGTCGGTCCTGGCAGGATAACAGCCTGCCGGCACCTCGTTGCGCTACAGCGGAGCTGGATAAAACCCGCACAGCTCACGCAAAGCCGCATGGCAGAGCGTTCGCCGAGACTTGCACCCACCTTGTCCACAGCCTGCTCCACGGATTCTGTGGGCAAACGCAAGGGCACAATTGCACTGGACGTTTTTCGAACGCCACGCCGGAGGCCGCACAGGCTCTGCGCCGGAAGAGTTCTTCCCAAGGTTATCCACAAGTCTTCCAACAGTTGGCGTGGAAAAAACGCAGCGCAGCGGAACTTTTCGGCAACGCCGCATCTGTGCATCCATACAGGCTTTCAGCGCCACTGCACAAAGAATCGCCGCGCCTGCAGAGACGGCTGCGCGCGCGGGACGCAGCGATCCGTCCGCATGTTATCCACAAGCCGGCCCACAGTTTTTCTGGACAACCTCACTGCACCAGCAAGCGTGCCGCGATGAGATCTTCCAGTGCATAACCCACGGATTTGAACAGGGTGATCTCGGAGTCGTCCGTGCGCGCGCCACGACCTTGCAGCAGGTCGGAGATCTGGCTGTGGATGGCGCTTTCGTCGATCACGCCCTCGCGCATGGGGATGAGCAGGTCGCCGGCCTCCTCCAGGGCACCCTCTCGGGTATCGACCACGATGCGGGCACGGCGCACGGCTTCGTTGTCGGTCTCGCGCATGCTCGGCAGGAAGGCGCCAACCAGGTCGAGGTGGCATCCCGAACGCAGCCACCGGCCTAGCACGATGGGCTCGCGGGAGGTGGTCACGCAACTGATGGTATCGGCGGCCGCGACGCTGCCAGGCAGGTCGGCACAGGCGTGTACCGGATAACCCTCCGCCTGGAGACGTTCGACCAGCGCGCCGACCTTTTGCGGGTTGCGTCCCCAGAGGGCAATGTCCTCGTACTCGCGCACCGAGCAGTGCGCGCGCACCATGTGCGGCGCCAGCGTACCGCTGCCGACGATCAGCAACCGGCGCGCATCTCGGCGAGCGAGGTAGTCGGCCGCCAACGCGGAAGTGCAGGCGGTGCGCCGGGCGGTAAGCTCCGACGCTTCGAGCATGGCCAGCGGGCGGCCATGCGTGCCGTCGAACAGGCAGAACAGCGCGGCCACCGCCGGCAGGTCTCGCGCACCGTTGCCGGGAAATACGGTGACCAGCTTGACGCCAATGTCCTGCCCCGGCCGCCAGACCGGCATGGTCAGCAGCGAGGCGTTTTCCGGCAGCGCATGGCAGCCGCGCACCGGCGCCTCGCAGGGGTGGGCGAGACCTGCGCGCAGGGCCTCGATCAACTGGGGATAGGCCAGGCGCTCGGCAACATCGGCATTGGTGAGGAAGCGGAGGTCGTGCATGAAAGCCCCTCGTCGGGAATGCGGTGGGTGATCCGCAGGAGCAGGTTCCACCCGCGATGATCCACAGCGCGGGACCATCGCGGACCAAGCCCGCCCCTGCGAACGAGGATGGCGTCAGTGCCCGCCGAGATAGGCGTTGCGCACCTCCTGGTTGCCCAGCAGCTCCGCGCCGCTACCACTCAGGCGGATCTCGCCGTTGACCATCACGTAGCCGCGGTCGGAGAGCTTGAGCGCGTGGTTGGCGTTCTGCTCCACGAGGAACAGTGTCATCCCGCTCCTGGCCAATTCGCGCAAGGTCTGGAATATCTGCTTGACCACGATGGGCGCGAGGCCCAGCGAGGGTTCGTCGAGCAGCAGCAACTTGGGCCGGCTCATCAGCGCACGGGCGATGGCGAGCATCTGCTGCTCACCGCCGGACATGGTCATGGCGCGCTGGTTGCGCCGCTCCTTGAGGCGCGGGAAGAGTTCGAACATGAGCTGCATGTCTTCCTGGGCGTGCTCCATGCCGACGGGGATGGTGCCCATCAGCAGGTTCTCTTCCACGGTCATGTCGGGGAATACCCGGCGCCCTTCCGGCGACTGCGCGATGCCGTTGGAGGCCACGTAGTGCGCGGACTTTTGCCGAATGTCCTGCCCCTTGAAAAGGATCGCGCCCGAGGCCGCGCGCGGCTGGCCGAAAATCGACATCAGCAGGGTGGACTTACCCGCGCCGTTGGCGCCAATCAGCGCCACGGTTTCCCCTTCGTTGACGGTCAGAGAGACTTTCTTCAGTGCCTGGATCGGCCCGTAGAACACATCCACATCACGGAATTCCAACATCGGCGCCGTCATGCCAGCTCCTCTTCGTCTGCGCCGAGATAGGCGGCGATCACTTTCTCGTTGTTGCGGATATCCGCCGGGCCACCCCTGGCGATCACGTCGCCGTGGTCGAGCACGATGATGTGGTCGGAGATGTTCATCACCATGCCCATGTCGTGCTCGATCAGCAGCACGGTGATGCCGTGGTGATCGCGCAGGAAGCGGATGATCCGCGACAGCGCCTGGGTCTCGGCCGGGTTGAGGCCGGCGGCGGGCTCGTCCAGGCAGATGATCTCCGGTCGGGTGCACATGGCACGGGCGATTTCCAGGCGGCGCTGCTGGCCGTAGGACATCTCGCCGGCCAGGCGGTTGGCGCAGTCCACCAGGTCCACCACCTCCAGCCAGTAGAAGGCGTGGTCCAGCGCTTCGCTTTCCGCGCGGCGGTAACCGGGGGTATTGAGGATACCGGCGAGGAGATTGCGGTTGACGAACATGTGCTGGGCCACCAGCAGGTTCTCCACCACCGACATCTCGCGGAACAGCCGGATGTTCTGGAAGGTGCGCGCCAGGCCCGCGCGGTTCACCAGGTGAGTACCGCCGAACATCTTGTAGTAGAGACGATTGCCGAACTGCGCCGGGCTGACGAAGTCTGCGGCCTGGAACGGCTGGCCGAGGACCTTGATGACGTCGGTGCACGCCCCCTGGGTGTTGAGCAGGATGTTGCCGCCGGTGGCCTTGTAGAAACCGGTCAGGCAGTTGAACACCGTGGTCTTGCCGGCGCCGTTGGGGCCGATCAGTGCGGTGATGGAGCCGCGCTCCACATCGAGGTTGACGTCGTTGAGCGCCTTGATGCCGCCGAAGTGCATCATCAGGTGCTCGACGCTGAGGATCTTGTCGGAAGTCCGCTCGCTCATGGCGCCACCCCCTTGCGTACGGCGAAGCCCGAGCGGCTGATGCGGATCAGCCCGCGCGGTCGCCAGATCATCATCAGCACCATGAGGATGCCGAACAGCAACACACGGTAGTCGGCGAAGCTGCGCAGCAGCTCCGGCGCCACGGTGAGAACGAAGGCGGCGATCACCACGCCGACCGTCGAGCCCATGCCGCCGAGCACGACGATGGCGAGAATCAGGGCCGACTCGAAGAAGGTGAACGACGACGGGTTGACGAAGCCCTGGTAGCTGGCGAAGAACACCCCGGCCAGCCCCGCGGTGGAGGCGCCGAGCATGAACGCGGAGAGCTTCACCAGTACGTGGTTCAGGCCCATTGCGCGGCAGGCGATCTCGTCCTCGCGCAGCGCTTCCCAGGCGCGCCCCACGGGCATGCGAGTCAGCCGGTGCTTGATGTACAGCACCAGCATCACCACCACGAACAGCACCACGTAAATGAACAGGAATTTGAAGTTCTGGTTGTAGTCCACGCCGAGGAACTCATGGATCGGTGTGCCTCCCTCCTTCGCCCGGCGACCGAATTCCAGGCCGAAGAATGTCGGCGAGGGCACGGGCATACCGTTGGGGCCGCCAGTGAAGGACAACCAGTTGTTGAGGATCAGCCGAATGATCTCGCCGAAACCGAGCGTCACGATGGCCAGGTAATCGCCGTGCATGCGCAGTACCGGGAACCCCAGAAGCGCACCAGCCAGCGCGGCAGTGATGGCGGCCAGCGGCAGAACCGTCCAGAAGCCCAGGCCGAGGTACTGGTAGCCCAGCGCGAGGCCGTAGGCGCCGATGGCGTAGAAGGCCACGTAGCCGAGGTCCAGCAGGCCGGCGAGACCGACCACGATGTTCAGGCCCAGCCCCAGCAGCACGTAGATCAGGCCGAGGATGATCACGGTGAGCAGGTACTTGCTGGCGAAGAACGGGAAGATCACCGCGGCGACGATCACCAGCGGAATGATCCAGCGCAGGCGCGTCTTGTAGCCCGGCGGCAGCACCGTGATGCCCGAGTCCGAGCTTTCGAAGCGGTCCATGATGCGCGCGCCGGCCGGGGTCTGCAGGAACAGGCTGAGCAGCAGGCGGCCGAGCATCACTGCGCCGACCATCCAGGCCAGACGCACAGGTTGCAGGTTGAAGCTGTAGCCATCGAGCACCACGCCGACGATGGGCCCGAACACCACCAGGGCGATCAGGCCGGCGAGCACGGTGTCGACCAGGCTCTTCTTGATATCGATGCGCGCGGTCTTCGCCGCGGCGGAGGTCTGGGTCGCGGACATCATGCTCACACCTTCGATACCTGGGGACGCCCCAGGAGCCCTTGTGGTCGGAAGATCAGGATGGCCACCAGCAGCGAGAAGGCGAATACGTCCTTGAAGTCGGTATTCACCATGCCGGAGAACTGCGCCTCGGCCACCCCGAGGATCAGCCCGCCGAGCATCGCTCCGGGCAGCGAGCCGATACCGCCGAGCACTGCGGCGGTGAACGCCTTGATGCCGATGATGAAGCCGGCATAGAAGTCGAAGGTGCCGTAGTTCATGGTGATCAGCACGCCGGCCAGCGCAGCCATCGCGGCGCCGATGACGAACACGTAGGAGATCACCCGGTCGGTGTTGATGCCCAGGATCGACGCCATCTTGCGATCCTGCTGGGTCGCGCGGCACATGCGCCCGAGCTTGGTGTACTGGATCACATAGGTCAGCACCGCCATGCCGACGAAGGCGGCGATGAGGATGAACACCTTGGTGTAGGTGAGCTGCACGAAGCCTTCGCCGATATGGAACTTGAAGGCACCGTCGAGCAGGGTCGGCACGCCTTGCTGGCGCGGGCCCTGGGCCAGTTGCACGTAGTTCTGCAGGATCAGCGACATGCCGATGGCAGAGATCAGCGGCGCCAGCCGCGTGGAGTTGCGCAGCGGTTTGTAGGCGATGCGTTCGATCACCCAGCCGTACACGCCGGTGACGAAGATGGTGAAGACCAGGGTGCCGAGGATCAGCAGCGGGAACGACTGCAGGCCGAAGAAGGCCAGCAGGGCCAGGGCCACGGCGGAGAGGTAGGCGGAGATCATGTACACCTCGCCGTGGGCGAAGTTGATCATGCCGATGATGCCGTAAACCATCGTATAGCCGATGGCGATCAGACCGTAGACCGACCCCAGGGTCAGCCCGTTGATCATTTGCTGAAGGAAGATACCATCCACGATTGAGTACTCGCGCAAGCAGGGCAGGAAAGGCTGACGGCTCGCGCACCCACCGGCTCGTGACCAGCTACGCGCGTTCCGTCGACCTGCGGGAAAGCCGGCGCCGCGGGTAGCGGCGCCGGCAGGTCAGGCGTGACTCGCGCCTGTCTACGATCTTGCTGGCTGGAGCGGCACAAGGCGGAAGCGGGTGAGAAGGCGGAGTTTACAAACGCTAAACGAGCCCCTCGAAACCACTTCCAGCGCAGTGCTGCCGCCGCGCTGCAGATCGCCAACAGGCGGCTACTTCTTGAACGCGTCGAGCTGGTGGTACTTGCCCTTGTCGTCCCACTCGTAGACCACGTAGTCGGAGACTTTCAGGTCGCCCTTCTTGTCCCACTCCTTCTTGCCCATGACGGTCTGGACCGGGTGCGACTTCAGCCACTCGGAGGCTTTCGCCGGGTCGGTCTTGCCGGCGCCGTTGAAGGCCGCCGCCAGGGCCTGCACCGAGGCGTAGGCGTACAGGGTGTAGCCTTCGGGCTCGAAGCCGCCGGCGCGGAATTTCTCCACCACGGCCTTGCCGTCCGGGATCAGGCGCGGGTCGGCGCCGAAGGTCATCAGCACTCCCTTGACGTACTGCGGGCCGCCGGCGGTGGTGACCAGCTCGTCGGTGACGATGCCGTCGTCGGACATGAAGGTGGCGGTCAGGCCCTGCTCGCGCATCTGCCGGACCAGCGGACCGGCCTCCGGATGCAGGCCGCCGAAGTAGACGACCTCGGCGCCCGAGGCGCGGATCTTGGTGACCAGGGCGTTGAAGTCCTTCTCGCCGCGGGTCAGGCCCTCGTACAGCACCTCCTTCACGCCGCGCTTGTTCAACTGCGCCCTGGTTGCATCGGCCAGACCCTGGCCGTAGGTGTCCTTGTCATGGATGACGGCGACTTTCTTGGCCTTCAGCACGTCGACAATGTAGTCGCCAGCCACCACGCCCTGCTGGTCGTCGCGACCGCACATGCGGAACATGCCGGAAAGACCGCGCTCGGTCACTTGCGGGTTGGTCGAGCCGGGGGTGATGGCGATGATGCCAGCCTCGTCGTACACCTCGGATGCGGGGATGGTGGAGGAAGAGCAGAAGTGGCCGACCACGCCCACGGCCTTGTCCTGGTCGACCAGGCGGTTGGCCACCGCGACGGCCTGCTTGGGTTCGCAGGCGTCGTCCGCCTTCACCAGCTTGATCTTCTCGCCATTGATACCGCCGGCGGCGTTGATGTCCTCGGCAGCCTGGGATGCCCCGCGCCAGTACTGCTCGCCGAACGAGGCGTTGGCCCCGGTATGCGGTCCTGCGACCCCGATAACGACATCTGCCTCAACAAGGGAAGACATGCCCAGCGCGGTGGTTACCGCCAGGGCCAGAAAGCCTTTTCTGAAAATCTTCTGCGACATGGAGTTTTGCTCCTGAGGGTTTTTGTAATGGCGTACGTGTTGGCGATTTCTCGTTTTAGCGATTCAGCGATTTATCGACAGCAAGCCGCGTGCCATTCGTTTTTGTTATTAACCAAGTCCTACCGCAAAACCAGCCGGAGCTGGCAGACATCAGCGCCAGACACGTGCAACCCGCCGGGCAAAACAGGTGCAACCCGACCTTACCAAGGGTGCAACCATCCATCCCGTGGGCCGACAGCTCCAGCCAACACAGGCGCAACCCCATCCGTAACCTTCGCTGTCACCGAAGTGCACATCCGCGGTGCAGACCCATCGGGGTAACGCACCATAAGAGGCTAGACCAAAGTGCAGCGGGCGTTGGGGGAGACGTGGCGGGAGGTTCCCGCCAGCGAATCGCCGACTTCAGATCACGACCCGCAGGCACTGCCCCGCGTGATAGAGGGAAAATCCGGCCTCATACAGACAACTGCGCAAACCGGCCGCCGAGACCTCTTCCATCGGCCGCAACGGCATCGGAAGGACGCTGACGTCGCCGCCCAGCAGGAAGTCGGCGAAGGCTTTGCCGACCACCGTACCGGTGGTGACGCCGCGGCCGTTGTAACCGCTCATGGCGACCAGCCCCGGCGCGGGCTCGAACAAGCGCATGAGGTGGTCGGGCGTGAAGTCGATGCAGCCGGTCCAGGTGAATTCCCAATCCACCTTGCCCAGCTTCGGGAAGTAGTGCTGCTGGATCCGGTCCGCCCAGCTCTTGAGGAACCATGCCGGCTTGCCCGTGCCCTTGCCGAGGCTGCCGAGCAGCAGGCGCCCGTCGGCATCGCGGCGGATGCTGCTGAGCACCTGCCGGGTGTCCCAGGAGCCCTGGCCGCCGGGCAGGATGCGCGCAGCTTCGGCGCCCTCCAGCGGACGCGAGGCGACCTGGTAGTAGTAACCGGGGAAGAAGGTGCGGCGCAGTTCGGTCCACTCGCCCTCGGTGTATGCACTGGAGGCGATCACCACTTGCTCGGCGACCACGACGCCGCCTTCGGTGATCACGTTCCAGGCATTGCCCACGCGCACCAGGCCGACCACCGGGGAGTGGTGGTACAGCTCGCCACCAAGCCCGACCACCGAGCGGGCCAGACCGCTGACATAGGCCATCGGATTGAGCGTGCCGGCACGGCGGTCGAGCAGCGCGCCAGCAATCTTGTCGGTTCCACAAGCCTGTTCGCAGGCCGCGCCGGTCAGCAATTCCACCGGCGCGCCTCGGCGCCCCCATTGCTCGCAGCGGCTGCGCAGGTCGGCCAGGCCACGGGCATTGTGAGCCATATGCAAGGTGCCTTCGCGGCGCGCCTGGCAATCGATGGCGTAGCGGTCGATCAGTGAGAACACCAGCGACGGCGCATTGCCGAGCATGCGGTTGACCCGCTCGCCCACCTCGGCGCCCAGACCCGCCTCGATCTCGTCCGGCGGAATCCACAAGCCGGCGTTGACCAGGCCGACATTGCGCCCGGAGCCGCCGTGACCGGTGGCATGCGCTTCCAGGACACAGACCGTCCGGTCCTTTTCCAGCAGGTGCAGCGCGGCAGACAGGCCGGTAATACCGGCGCCGATGACACACACGTCAACCTTGCGTTCCCCTCGCAGCGCCGGAGCTTCCGGGCGTTCGGGGGTCAGGCGTTCCCACAGGCACTCTTGGCGAAGCGACATCCAGCGATCCTTATCGGTGAATCTTGTGAATGGCAGGCGAAGCGTGTTGCGGCGCCGGCCCTCTCGAGGAGCCGGCGCTTGCGGCATCAGTCGAAGACTATGCCCTGGGCCAGCGGCAGTTCCCGTGAGTAGTTCACGGTGTTGGTCTGCCGGCGCATATAGCCCTTCCAGGCGTCGGAGCCAGATTCGCGACCGCCGCCGGTTTCCTTTTCACCGCCGAAGGCACCGCCAATTTCCGCGCCACTCGGGCCGATGTTGACGTTGGCGATGCCGCAGTCGCTGCCAACCGCCGAGATGAAGGCTTCCGCCTCGCGCAGGTCGGTGGTGAAGATGCACGACGAGAGCCCCTGGGGAACTGCGTTGTTCAACGCCACCGCGTCATCGAAGCGCTGGTAGGGGATCACGTAGAGGATCGGCGCGAACGTCTCGCTGCACACCACGGCGCTCTGCTCCGGCATCTCCACGATGGCGGGCGACACGTAGTAGGCATTCGGATAGCGCTCGGCCAGTTGCCGCTCGCCGCCGAACACCACGCCGCCTTCGCCACGCGCCTGCTCCAGCGCGCCCTGCATGGCCAGGAAGCTGCGCTCGTCGATCAGCGGGCCGACCAGGTTGCCTTCCAGCGGATGTCCGATGCGCACCTTGGAATAGGCGGTCTTCAGGCGGCTGACGAATTCGTCCTTCACCGACTCATGGGCGATCAGCCGGCGCAGCGTGGTGCAGCGCTGGCCGGCGGTGCCGACGGCGCTGAACAGCACGGCGCGCACGGCCATGTCCAGGTCGGCGCTGGGCGCCAGGATCATCGCGTTGTTGCCGCCCAGTTCGAGAATGCTGCGGGCAAAACGCGCCGCAACGCGGGGGCCGACTTCGCGACCCATGCGGGTGCTGCCGGTGGCGCTGACCAGGGCGACGCGCACGTCGTCCACCAGCGCTTCGCCAGCGACGCGATCTCCGATCACCACCTGGCTCAGGTACTCCGGCGCATCGCCGAACTTCTTCAACGCGCGCTCGAACAACGCCTGGCAGGCCAGCGCGGTGAGCGGGGTCTTCTCCGACGGTTTCCACACCACCGCGTTACCGCACACCAGCGCCAGCGCGGTGTTCCACGACCACACTGCAACCGGGAAGTTGAAGGCACTGATCACCCCGACCACACCCAGCGGGTGCCAGGTCTCGCGCATATGGTGGCCGGGGCGCTCGGAGGCGATGGTCAGGCCGTAGAGCTGGCGCGACAGGCCGACGGCGAAATCGCAGATGTCGATCATTTCCTGCACTTCGCCCTGGCCTTCCTGGGTGATCTTGCCGGCCTCCCAGGACACCAGTTCGCCCAGAGCCGCCTTGCTCGCGCGCAGCTCTTCGCCGAACAGCCGCACCAGTTCGCCACGGCGCGGCGCCGGTACCTTGCGCCAGGCGTCGAAGGCATGGGCGGCGCGGCCGATCTTCTGCTCCACCTCGGCGGCGCTTTCCAGGCGCACCGCCCCCAGGCGGCTGCCGTCGATGGGCGTATGGATGACGTGATCGCCGTTCGCATACAGACTGGCGTCGACGCCGAGGGATTCGAGCAGTGCGGAAATCATGCGGACTCCTGTTTCATTGCGATAACCCATTGGAATGCCAGCAGTAATAAACGGCTTGCCGAGCCACAACAAACGACGTTTCCTATGCACATCATTCCGTAAATTCATGAACTGCCCGCCATGCTGAGCAAACGCCACCTGCCGTCCATGACCGCCCTGCAATGCTTCGAAGCGGTGGCGCGGCACCTGAGTTTCACCCGCGCCTCCGAAGAGCTGAGCCTGACCCAGAGCGCCGTCAGCAAGCAGGTGGCGCAACTGGAAGAAATGCTCCAGCACCTGCTGTTCCGGCGCGTGCGGCGGCGCCTGCAACTGACGCCGGCAGGCGAGCTGTATCTGGCCGAAGTACGCAAGATCCTCACCCAGGTGGAAATGTCCACCCACTACCTGCTCTCCTACGGCGGCGAGACCGAAGTGCTGCGCGTGGCGACGCCGCCGACCTTCGGCGCGCGCTGGCTGATCCCGCGCCTGAACGGCTGGCGTCACCGCCACCCGAATATCCACCTGGACCTTCGCCAGGAGTTGGAGCCAGGCGACCTCCTGCAGTCTCGTTGCGACATCGCTTTTTTCTTCGGCACGGGAACCCTGCCGGGCGCGGAGTGCGTGCACCTGTTCGGCGAGCAGATGGTGCCGGTCTGCTCGCCGGCGGTTCTTCCGGCTACACCGCTGCATGACCCGACGCAACTGGCCGAACTGGTCCTACTGCAGAACGCCACACGCCCCGAAGCCTGGCACGAATGGTTCCAGAGCCTGGGCAAGCGCAGCGAACACAGCTATCACGGCCCGCGTTTTGACACCTTCTACATGTGCATCCGCGCCGCACAGGCCGGCTGCGGCGTTGCGTTGCTGCCGCGCTTTCTGGTGGAGGAAGAACTGGCCGAGGGCAAGCTGGTGATCGCCTGGGAGCACGGGCTGGCGAGTCGCAGCGGCTACTACCTGGCCTACTCCGAGCACGCCGCGGCGGTGCCCAAGGTGCGCGCCTTCGTCGAATGGATCGAGGCGAGCCTGGATGCCACCTGAGCGGCACAATTGACCATCGACCCAGCGCGGCAGTCGCTGGTATTTTTCCTGCATTCCGACAGGCAATGACCTGTCACCGTCCGGATCGAGGTATTTCCATGAAAGCCATCCAGCAAGCCATCGCGACCGAATTGAACGTCCAGCCGCCGTTCAACGGCCCGGAAGACGTCCAGGCCGAGATCCAGCGGCGTATCCGCTTCATCCAGAACTGCCTGACCGGTGCGGGCATGAAGACCCTGGTGCTGGGCATCAGCGGAGGTGTCGACTCGCTCACCGCCGGCATGCTCTGCCAGCGCGCGGTGGAAGCCCTGCGCGCCGAGACCGGCAACCAGGACTACCGCTTCCTCGCCGTGCGCCTGCCGTACAACGTTCAGGGCGACGAGCAGGATGCCCAGGACTCGGTGGATGCCATCGCGCCGGACGAGCGCCACACCGTGAACATCGGCCCCTCGGTACAGGCCTTGGCGGCGGAAACCCGTGCGCTGGAGGGTCTCGCGCCGGCGACCCGCGACTTCGCCCTGGGCAACACCAAGGCACGCATCCGCATGGTCGCCCAGTACACCATCGCCAACGCGCGTCAGGGCCTGGTGGTAGGCACCGACCATGCCGCCGAAGCAGTGATGGGCTTCTTCACCAAGTTCGGCGACGGCGCCTGCGACCTCGCCCCGCTCACCGGCCTGGTGAAGAACCAGGTGCGCACCATTGCCCGCACCCTCGGCGCACCGGAGCATCTGGTGGAAAAAGTACCGACCGCCGACCTCGAAGACCTCGCGCCGGGCAAGCCGGACGAGCATTCCCACGGCGTGACCTACAAGGAAATCGACGCCTTCCTGCACGGCCAGGATGTGGGCCAGGAAGCCTTCGACATCATCGTCCGCACCTTCGAGAAGACCCGCCACAAGCGCGCACTGCCCACCGCGCCGTAAGCACCTGGCGGCGCGGGAGAAGCCCGCGCCGCCCGGCTCAATGCTGCGGAATGACGTAGCGCCAGATGGCGATGAAGTGCAGCAGGCTGCCGGCGATCACGAACAGATGCCAGATGCCATGCCAGTGGCGGAAGCGGCTGTCGTAGGCGAAGAAGATGATGCCGATGGTGTAGAACGCGCCGCCACCCACCAGCCAGGCGAAACCGGCGCCGCCCAGCGCACGGTACAGCGGGCCGACGGCGATCAGCACAATCCAGCCCATCACCGCGTAGATGATGATCGACAGCACCCGCGCCTCGGAGCGCGGCTTGATCTCCTGCAGCATGCCGATCACCGCCATCGACCAGACGATGCCGAACAACGTCCAGCCCCACGGCCCCTTGAGCGTCACCAGGCAGAACGGTGTGTAGCTGCCCGCAATCAGCAGGTAGATGGATAGATGGTCGAGCTTGCGCAGGATGACTTTCGCCCGCCCGCGCGCGCTGTGGTAAAGCGTGGAAATGCTGTAGAGCAGCAACAGAGTCGTGCCGTAGACCGCCACGCTGATGATGCGCAGCGGCTCCCCCAGCAGGCTGGTGGCGACCAGCAGCCAGATCCCCCCGACCAGCGCCAGCACAGCGCCGAACAGGTGCGTCCAGGCATTGAAGCGTTCACCGTGGTACATGAGTCCCCCGTTACGTTTTCAACCACGGACACCGTAGCGTTGTTTCAGAAAATAAAAAGCCCGACTTCAAGTCGGGCTTTTCGTTTCGCAAGTATTTGCTCGCGATCACTTCAGGGTCAGGGTGCCCTTCATCATGGCCGAGTGGCCCGGGAACGAGCAGAAGAACATGTACTGCTCGCCTTCCTTGAGCTTGGAGACGTCGAAGGTCACGGAGTCTTTCTCGCCGGCACCGATAACCTTGGTGTGGGCGATGACACGGGTGTCGCCGTCCTTCAGGTAGTTCTTGTCCAGGCCAGCGGACATGCCGTCGGTGGCCACGCCCTGCATGTCGGCGGCGGTGGTCAGCACCCAGTTATGGCCCATTACGTTCTTCGGCAGGCTGCCCGGGTGGGCCAGGTTTACGGTGAAGGTCTTGCAGCTCTTGTCGACGGTGATCGCGTTGGTGCTGAACTGCATCTGATCGTTGCCCTGGATATCCACGGAGCATTCGGCGGCCAGCAGCGGGGCACTGAACAGGCCAAGCAGGGATACAGCAGCGAGTTTACGGAACATACAAGCCTCCTAGGCAGGTTGGGCGGTGAATCCTGAAGGGGAGACTGCCCGATGGGCGGTGGAGTTCCCCTGATCCAGGTCAACGGCGCACTGGCGGTTGGCCACGGCGCAAGCCTCGAAATGTCTATCAAGCCGATCCATTTCATCAACGAGGCAGAACAGCGCACCCCGACTAGCATAGACGCCACACCCCGTCCCTAGCGGAGCCCGAGCCTTGAATCCATATTCCCTGTTACAAAGTCTGCTCGCCGACTACGCCCTCGCCGCATCCGGCGGAGCGTTCCAGCACGACTGAAATCGCTACGCAAGTCTTGGTCACTCCCGCCGCAGCCGCTACCCTGACGACCTCGACGAGAGTGGGAGTGTTCCATGTCCTTGCGTTCCATCTGCGTATTCTGCGGCGCCAGCCCCGGCGCCTCACCGATCTACCAGGAAACCGCCGAAGCCCTTGGCCGCCATCTGGCCGAACGTGGTATCCGCCTGGTCTACGGGGGCGGTGCGGTCGGTCTGATGGGCATGGTGGCCGACGCTGCGCTGGCGGCGGGCGGAGAAGTCATCGGCATTATCCCGCAGAGCCTGAAAGAGGCGGAAATCGGCCACAAGGGCCTGACACGCCTCGAAGTGGTGGATGGCATGCACGCACGCAAGGCGCGCATGGCCGAACTGAGCGATGCCTTCATCGCCCTGCCCGGCGGCCTGGGTACGCTGGAGGAACTGTTCGAGGTCTGGACCTGGGGCCAGCTTGGCTACCACGGCAAGCCCCTGGGGCTGCTGGAAGTGAACGGCTTCTTCGACCCGCTGCTGACCTTCCTCGACCACCTCGTGCAGGAGCGCTTCGTTCGTTCGCAGCACCGTGAAATGCTCCAGCGCGCCGCCACCCCGGCAGAGCTGATCGACGCATTGGCAGGCTGGAAGCCGCTGGCGGCACCGAAGTGGGTGGATAGAACCCCGACGTAGTAGCGACGGCAGCAATGCAAAAAGCCGCCTCCTGTCGAGGAGGCGGCTTTCGATGACGTTTGGCGGGCAGTTATACGGCTACCGGCCGTCCCCGCTATTTCCAGCAGTCATCCACATCCCCCCCGGCGCCCCTCTCGCCAGTGGCCGTCAGGGTCAGGCTGCCGCAATCCGTGTCCTGGGCCTGCGCCCCCTGCGGCGCTACCGTCAGCTTGTACCCGCCATCCGCCGCAGCCCCCGCTGCGATGGCGAGTGAGTACTTGCCAGTCCGCGACATGTTCCCTGCCAACCCCAGTTTGGCGACATCGCCGCTTGCGGTGATGTAGCTGTTGTTCTGGGCGAAGTAGCGTTCCTCCCGCGCGGCGGCATCCGAGAGCAGCGCCTGCCCTTCGGTCCGGTTCGAGCGCAGGACGTACCGTGTGTAGCTGGGGTAGGCGATGGCGGCGAGAATCCCAATGATCGCCACCACCACCATCATCTCGATCAGCGTGAAGCCCCGTGATGAGCCGTCCATCACTCCACCTCCGGAATCACACGCCAGGACTGGCGGCCAGTGAAGTCCGGGCCGGAGCTGTAGTGCATCCGATCGGATTTCGAGTTGATGTCCCCTGAGCGCATCTCTCCACCGGCGGTATTGCTGCCGCCGGAGGTGCCGGTACCCGCGATGAAGCCGGCAACGACCGAACCGTTAGCGGAGTCGGAACTGTCGATGATGCCGTTGCGGTTGAGGTCGAAGACGTTGTAGGTGGTCGCCCCGCCGGTGTACGGGTCGATGCCCAGCAGCCAGTTGGTGGAGCCACCCGAGCACGGGTCATCGCTGGGAATCATCGAATCGACCAGCAGCGTAGAGCCGCGGGGTATCAGCGGCTGCACCATCATCTCGCCGCTGTAACTGTCATTGACCGCAAGGTCCAGCACCCAGCCCCAGGCATTCACATCGCTGTCTTCAGTAGCGGTGGCATTGTCCCGATACCAGGACACGGCATTGCGCGACAGCGTGCGTATCGCCGAAATGGAGGTGAATGGATTGCTGTCCGGCGTGCTGAACTCCTGCAACACCAGGTCGCTGCGGCTCAGTGCCGGGCTGTGTGCGGTGGTCGACTGGCCCTTGGTTTGCCGGTCCCAGATGCCATACAGGCTCATGGCCCTGGTGGTGTCGGCCTGAGAGTCCCCGGTCTCGTAGTACTTTCCGGTTCCGAAAATCACCAGGTAGCCCAAGCCGGTCGGGTGGCGCACCAACGATGGCGGTGCCGTTATCGGTTGCGCGGTGGAGGCTGCGCCGGCACGGCGGTCCTTGGCCGTATAGAGCGGGTGCCCGCCATAGGCGACGGTGAAGTCGTTGAGGTACGACGCACTGTCCGCGATGCCACCGGCACCGCGCTTGAAGGGGTCACTCGCGGTGCTGCTGTGAACGCTGCCGGGGAGCAGATCGAAGCGCCACAGGTTGCCCTGGAGATCGCCCGCATAGGCGTACTCGGCAACACCGTCGCTGTTGTAGTCCGATACCACCACGCTCGAAAGACCGTTCGCCCGCGACGCATCTCCCTGCGCGACCAGCTTCTTCAGAACATCGCCAGTCTGTACATCCAGAACCATCAGCGCGGCCTGGCCGCTATTGGTGCCGGAGTAGCCATTACCGGTGATGACAGCCCACTGGCCGGAGTAGAGCCGGGCGATATAGGGTTTGGGGAAGGTGTACCCCAGTGCCGAAAGGTTTGCGTCCCCGACGCTGTAGCTCTTCTCCCAGAGGAGCTTGATGTTGTTGGGGTCGGTGATATCCAGGGCAAAGATCGACTTCCCGCCCCCGCCCAGGGTTCCGATCAGGACCGTATGCCACGCGCCGCCAAAATACACATCGGCGCTGACCGGCGAGCCGTCGACGTAATAACGGTGGGCGCTCCCGGTATAGCTTTGCCCGGTGAGCAGATACAGATTCTCGATGACGGCGCTGGGAATGAAGGCGAACTTCTCGTCTCCGCTCTCCGCATCGAAGGCGTGCAACATGCCGTCGTTCGCCCCCACGTAGACCATGCTGCTGCGCCCGGCGTGCGCAGACTTGAACGCGGCGTAGTCCGAATCGTCCCCCTCGATGGAGTTGGCGAACGAGGCCCAGTAGGCAGGCGGGCCAACCAGCAGCGGCGATGAGTTGACGATATCGCCCAGTACCGAGCCGCGCTTGCGCAAGGAGCCAACGGCCGTGCCCTCCCTGGAGCGGTCGCCCCTTATGAAGTCGACACGATAGTTACCGTTGCTGTCTGCACTGCTATTGCTGTCCGGGTTGCGATTGAACAGTGCCTTCTGCGCATCGCTCAGGTTGTCCCAGTTGAAGCTCTGCAGATGGGTGGAGTCCGTTGCGCTGTATATCTTTATCTTTCTGTTCGCAAATGGCAGCGCAGCCAGACGCGTCTTGGCACTCCAGGTGGTTCCGCCACTGTCATCGGTGCGTATGAGGTCACCGCTCCAGTCATCGCTGCTGAACTGCGCTCGATAGGCCTCCACATTACCGACCGCAGACTTCACCGCCGGCCTGGAAGATGTGCTTGTTCTGTCACCGATCAGGTTGATGATCCTGGAGAACGCATTGACGATCGCGTCCGGGCTATCCGCGCTGAAGAACTGGCCGCGGGAGTTGATCGCCGCGTGCCAGAGATCGTAGACGTTATCGTTGCTACCAGCAGAGGCAGGAGGCCAATTCAAGGTTCCATTGGCCAGGCCGGCATATCCAGGCCCGGCATAGGTATCACCTGCCCAAGGTATGTTCGCCCTGCTCAGAGATGTGCTCAGGCCAAGACCAATGGTAAATGTCACCATATGCTGCCAAGTAGCAGGATCATTTCGCGGATCCCAATACTGGGTTGCCTGGTTGCTATTGGGGGCAACTATTATTGGTTTTACATTATTTTCGAGCGTAGGCCTGGCATCGGTAGCCCAATAGTAGAACGCCAGATCGGCGAGAGTCTTGATCGTTGCATCATAGAATGGGCTCTTATGGTTGTATTGAACGCCATCCGGCAATGCTAATGCAGAGTGATCGCCAAGGTTGGGCACATTAAGAGGAAGATCGTTCCAAATGCCATCAGTCATCAGAATATGGTAGCTGGGTCGGCATGAATAAACCGGATTCTGAATGGTTGCTCTGGTGACCCCTGCGGCGTTCATGGGGTTTGGATCATATGCCCAGGGATCGCTTCCCTTCAGATACTCCCCCGCCTGCATCATGGCTGCAGGCAATGGCGTAGTACCATAAAAGAAAAGATTAGTTAGCCAATTAAAAAAATTACCACGATGCCGCCCTGAAAACCGTCTTATGTAATTATTCTTACAATCATTATCATCATATCCTATACCTTGGCACACATTAAGAGACTGCCATGCAACCCTAACCGTTTCCGGCAGACCACTAAAAGCCAGATTAGCACCACTAATAGCTGTTAGAGAGCGAGTTCTATAAAACGAATACCAGACTGCAAAATTTTGTCGCTCATCCTTCCCTGATGCAGGGTCATCATCTCGAACAACCCCTGACGTACTGCTAACAAAGACCAACCTGTAGCAGACATCATCATTTACCTTATTTGCAGACAAAGAGCATCCCAACAGGCTTTCATCATAGACATAATAATAGGCAGGAACTCCGACCCCAATCCGACTCGGCGTTGACGTCAGCTTCAAACTATATGTCTGCCCATTCGCCAGCGTGCAAGAAGATACAGCCGAAGTATTCCATGTAGCAATATCGACAGTACATGTCGAATTACCAGTTCTTTTTATTTTATAAGCATAACTACCCTGGGTACTATTATTACCGCCAATTAAAACTCCAGATGTTGTTCCTACCGGAAGCCCCGAAACATTCACTGACCACTGAAAACTACCAAAGTCACTCACTGGATTACTCGAAAGAGTAGCCCACCCCGAAGTTTTGGTAATGTCATATTCCCGGGTATATCGATAGTTACTTGTCAGATCCACACTATCATCAACCGCTGTATGGAATCCATTACTAGGCGCATGGCTTATGCTTGTAACATAAGGGTTCGGGGATATATTTCCATCCAAACCAACATTGACCGGAACCTTATATGTAACCTTGGGGTCATAATAAATAGGGTTATATGTCGATGACCTCATCCTTCTAGTCAAATACGAACCAGAAATTGTATCAGGAGCATATCCAGACTGCATACTCCCCGAATCATCCAGCGTCAAAATAATATTTGACTGAACACTCTCCGAGAGCACTAACGGAGACTGCGAAATATTATCAGCCATACCTACTCCCCATTGAGCAGATAAAGTAACTACAGCAAGAGCCGCGCGTAACTTTTTCATCTTCACGACCGCCCTTATCTTTCAGAAATTTTTGCGATGGTCGAACGCAGGTAAACCGCATCAGACAAGCTGACGGACTTACCCTGACTATTGACCTCGTAATAGAAAACCGTCGCCGCCGTCGCATTCGAATTGCCACCCGCAAACCCTGTTGCGGAGCCGTACTCGGCATTGACCGAAGCGGCTTCGTTTCCACCATCCGGAGCTACTTTCGAATACCAGCGGATACCCGTATTGGCAGCAGGCTTGGTGCCATCCAGCGGGTTATAACTGCGCGACTTGCCCGCAGTGGCGAACTGCATTGCGTAGGTAGGTTCACCAGCCAGTAGACAAGGCAAGGTGGTGGTGTCGGCGGGGCAATCTTCCTGCGGCTCAGTGGCGAATGAATCGACCCTGAGCTGTGGGGAGGTGACTGTTTTGACACATGCCAAAAGAGGGAGGGATAGGCCAGAGCCCCTATAGCACTAGGGCTCCAGCCGGACAGGCGCTGTGGGACAGTTTGGAAAAAATCGATCAGGATTGAGCAAGGACTGCAAAATATTGATCGTTAATTGGCACAGAATGAGCGCTAAACCATCCAGCGACTAGCCCATACAACCCTTCCGATGATCTCCAGGTCCGACAGCTTTGCCTTTGGGACGATCATTTCGGTATAGGCCTTGTTTTCACTGATGATCGACACCGACCCATCAAAGCGCCTTTGCAGGCGCTTTGCATAGAGATGGTCATCCAGGCGAACGACGTAGACTGCCGCGTCTTGGACCGTTGACTTGGTGTGATCCACAAGCACTGTATCGCCATCGCACAGCAGAGGCTCCATAGAGTCACCGCCAATGCGGATCGCTGAGATACTGGAGGGGTCCAAGCCCTTTTTTCGCAGGCTGTACCGGGTGAATGCCAGATTCACAAGCACGGTGGCGCCGTCGGTCCAGGAACCATGCCCTGCGCTCACCTGGCCGTCATAGAGGGGTATGTATACATACTCGCCCTCAACGCTCTTCGCGCCTTCGACAGGCGTAGCAACCACCTCTTCCCCATTGATAAGCCAATCCAGACTCACACGACCAGCCTTGGCTATGGCCGAAAGGAGTTCAGGAGCGGCGGCGTTGATCCCCTTGATATATCTGTAAAGCTGGGTCTCGTGGATGCCGACCTGCTTCGCCAATGCTCGCCGGCTACCAAGCAGCCTAGCCACCTCCGCGATGCGCGTTCCGACCTCCTGCGTGAAAGTCGGAACAGCTGACTTATCTGATTGATCTTGTTCCGCCTTTCCGTAAGTGTCTGATTTCACGATAAAAAAGCCGATTCCACTTGATTGATATGTAAATCAAAAGGCGGAACTTTACTGTTCCGTCTTGATCAGCCAATCAGATGTGTTATGTTTATCCCCAACAGGCAGTTAGATAACAGCCTTCCACCCGCCAAGATGGAATGATTGAGATGAACATAGCCACCATCCCGAAAGACCCGGTGATGCGCTGGGAGTGGATCAAGTACCAGCTGCGCATCCGTGGTTCTTCCACCGCGGCAATAGCCCGCCAACTGGGTGTTAGCTCCAGGGCAGTTCGCGTCGCGAAAGAGATTCCCTATCCCCGCGTAGAGCGTGCACTCGCCGCCGCGCTGGACCTGAGCCCTGTGAAGCTCTGGCCCGAACGCTGGATTGACGAGGACAACCCGAAGCGGCAGCGTCCGAATCGCTCAGAGACGCTGCTGGCTTATGAAAGTTATGCAAAAAATACCAGATACGCTCCTATAGCGCAGCGTAAAGACGAAGCGAGGGCTTGAACATGGCCCGCCGCAAAGACGATCGAACGCTGGACATCTTCGATGTTCCGCAGCCGGCCCGCGCTATACCTGGTGAGTGCAACTACGCCGCCCAGGTCAGCGAACTGGTCAGCGAAATTCTGAAGGCTTGCGACCTTGACCGTTACGAGGTCGCCGCCCGCATGTCGCGCCTGTCCGGCGATGACGTGAGCAAGAACATGCTCGACGCCTGGTCGAGTCCCGCCCGAGCTGATCACAACTTGCCTTTCTACCGAGCCGCCCTCCTGGAGGACGTCTGCGCGAGCCATCTGCTGACCAACTGGCTGGTCGATGTGCGTGGCGGCCGCGTGGCTTACGGCCGCGATGCACTGCTCGCCGAACTGGGTCGCCTTGAGCGGACCCGCGAGGAAGCGAGCCGGCAGGCACGTGAACTCAAGCGACTTATGGGAGGCGTCTGATGATCAAGCTTATTACTCGTCCAATTCGGGACGTTGTTCGTCGCTGGGTTCGTGAGGAGTTGGCCCTGGCGCAGGCTGAGGAGTATCGCCAGGCCGAGGCTCACGCTGAACGTCTTCTCCAGAACCGTCCGGCCCGTGAGCCGAATCTTTCCGACGTGGTGCGGGAACCGCTCGCAGCAGAGGTCGCGGCCTGGCTGAAGGAAAATCCAGCGTCCCCTCAGGCGGTTTGGAGAGAACGTCGTCTCGCACGCGCTGCAAGAGCTTTGCGGAGGGGGAACCCAAGTCACGACGAAGAATCAGCCATTTGTCGAGGGTGTGATCAATGAGTCGGGAAAAAAGTCTCGGCCTGATCGATGTGGATTGCAGCAGTGCGAACACCACTTCAGATAATGCCTCGTTCATTTCCTCAAGCCGGCCGAACGCCTCTGTCAGATCGTCCAGTTCTTCCTGCAATTCGCGAAACTCTTCTTCGCTGATCATGCCTGCGCCCTCCAAAACGGCTGACAGTATTGAATCCATTGCGCTCGGGCAAGCACAGCTTGACGCTATACATCGCCCGCTTCTCGACGATCTCCGCCATGCCACCGAGTTCTTCAACTCGGTCGATGGCGACCTCGCTTCAGTCTTCAACGGCAGCAGACAGATTGCAGCCGAATGGCTGGAAACTGCTGCGCTCGCCCTCGGTAACGCCCTGATCGCCCGCCATGAGACTACTGGAGGCGACCATGAGTGAGTGGTTCATGCCTACAAAGCTGGCCGGGCTTCCAGGGCTGCCGACTACTGATCGAGGTATCCGAAAGCTGGCAGAAAGGGAAGGCTGGAAGAAGCAGAAGCACTCCGGGCGCGGTGGTGGATATGAGTACCACGTTTCGGCCCTGCCGAAGGAAACCCGCGCCGCACTGCTGAACGCCGCCCTGGGCGAGGTGGCCACCAAGGCGGTCCGCCAGGAGACGCAGCTGGCCCTGGTCGAAACCAACCGCCAGCAACTGGTCGCCGATGCCCGCCAGGGGGTGCTGCACGCCCTAGACCTGATGATGGCCCGCACCGGCTACAGCCGGAAGCGCTCCATCACCCTGATGCTGGACATGGCGCGCCTCGGCCAGGTCGAGCCGCAGCTGCTCGCCATGCTCAAGATGGCCCGCGATCCTCGCGGCCGCCCGAGCGCGGATGGCCTGCCGAGCGTGCGCAGCCTGGAGCGCTTCCTGGATCAGGCCGAGCGTGGCGCCCTGGTGCCGAAGGTCCGCCGCCCGGACATGAGCGTTCCCGACTGGGCGCCTGCCTTCATGACGATCTACCAAGGGCCGGAGAAGCGCAGCGCCCGCGCTGCCCATGCACTACTGGAGAAGCACTGGCAGGGGCAAATGCCCAGCCTGGACCAGGTCTATGCGTTCCTGCGCAAGGTGGGCAACGTCAGCCGCGAGGTCGGGCGCATGGGTGAGCATGAAATCAAGGCGCTGCGCCCGTTCATTCGCCGCGACTTCACCAAGCTGCTGCCGACCGACGTCTATTCCTGCGACGGCCACACGTTCGACGCCGAGGTCCAGCACCCGATGCACGGCCGGCCCTTCCGGCCGGAAATCACCACCATCATCGACATCCGTACCCGTCGAATTCCGGGCTGGTCCACCGGCCTGGCCGAGTCGGCCCTGGTGGTGGTCGATGCCCTACGTGACGCCTGCATCAAGGGCGGCGTCCCGGCCATCTTCTACGTGGACAACGGCTCGGGCTACGTCAACCACATGATGCGCGACGAGGCGGTCGGCCTTATGGGCCGCCTGGGCATCGATATGAAGAACAGCCTGCCCTACAACAGCCAGGCGCGGGGCGTGATTGAGCGCGTCCACCAGAGCCTGTGGATTCGGGCCGCCAAGGAACTGCCCGGCTACATCGGCGCCGACATGGACCGCCAGGCCAAGCTGGCCACCTTCAAGCTGACGCGCCGGGCCATCGCCAAGGGCGGCACCATGCCGCTGATGTCTTGGGAATCTTTTGTCGCGTTCTGCGAACAGCAGATTGCCGAGTACAACGACCGCCCGCACAGCAGCCTGCCGCGCATCACCGACCCGAACACCGGTCGCCGCCGTCACATGACCCCGAACGAAGCCTGGGCGCTGCACGAAGCGGAGGGTTTCAGCCCGATGCGCGTTACCGACGACGAAGCCCGCCCGCTGTTCCGGCCCCAGGTGCTGCGCACCGTCCGCCGCTGCGAACTGGAGTTCATCGGCAACCGCTACTTCGCCCGCGAGCTGGAAGAGTTCCACGGCGAGCAGCTGGCGGTCGCCTACGACATCCACGACGCCAGCAAGGTGTGGGTGTACGACGGTGAAGGCCGTTTCCTCTGCACCGCCGAGCTGGGTGGCAACAGCCGCGACTACATGCCGGCGTCCTACATCGAGCGCGCCCGCGAGAAGCGGGCCGATGCCCGCGAGAAACGCGCCATTGCGCACCTGGACGAGATCCGCGCCGAGCGTCAAGGCGGTTACGCCCTGGAAATGGACGCCCCGCTGACCATTCCCGGCCTCGGAACCATCACCCCCGAGCAACTCCGTTCGCGGTCCGCCGCGACATTCGAAGTACAGGCGGAGCGGATCGACGAGCCAGTCACCGTCGCCACCGCAGCCCCGGCAGCGTCCGCCCAGGTCTTCACCCTGCCGACAGTACCCGCCCAGCGTTACCGCCAATGGTGCGAACTGGCTGAACGCCAACGCTCCGGCCAGCCCATCGAGCCGGAAGCCGCCCAGTGGTTCGAGGTTTACCCCAAATCGAAAGAGTTCGCTGCCCAACAGCGGCAAGCATGAAAGGAGCTGTATTCATGACCATCCAGCAGAACATTCCCACCTCCACCGGCATGGCCGATATCGCCAACATCGCGCTCTGTGACATCGCCCTGGAGAAGGCCCTGTCGCGCACCGCAACCCTGCCGGGCCTGGTGTGCTTCTACGGCCCCAGCGGCTTCGGCAAGAGCGTTTCCGCCGCCTGGGTAGCGAACCGCCGTCGCGCCTACTACGTGCAGGCCAAAAGCCTCTGGACCCGCAAGCACACCCTCAAGGCCATCCTGGGGGAAATGGGTATCAAGCCGAGCGGCACCATCCCGGAAATGGCCGACCAGATCGCCGAAGAACTGGCTGGCAGCGGCCGCCCGCTGATCATCGACGAGATGGACCACCTGGTGGCTTCGGGTTGCGTCGAGCTGGTCCGCGACCTGTACGAGTCCAGCCAGGCCGCGATCATGCTGATCGGCGAGGAAATGTTGCCGACCAAGCTGAAGAAGTTCGAGCGCTTCCACGGCCGCGTGCTGAGCTGGATTCCTGCCCAGCCGGTGACCCTGGACGACGCCCGCAACCTCGCGCCGGTCTACAGCCCAGGCGTCCAGATCGCCGACGACCTGCTGTCGCATCTGGTGACCAAATCCCTAGGCTCGGTGCGCCGTGTCTCCGTCAACCTGGAAATGCTCGCAGAGTCTGCCGCCGTTCACGGTATGGTCAAACTGGATCAGGCCGACTTCAAGCGCCTGGGCCTGGAGCTGTATACCGGTGTGGCGCCGAGCCCGAGGACTTCGAAATGAAGCGCCAACGCCAGGCTCACCTGTCCATGATCGGCGGCAAGCTCCCTCGCCAGCACATGTGGGAGGCCATCCGCGCCCACCGCGCCGAGTTCACCGCGTACCAGATCGCCCGAAAGTCGGGCCAGGACGACGGCGCTGTCGTCACCTACCTGGCCGGTCTGCGCAAGGCTGGCCACATCGAGCCTGTGCGCGCTTTCGCCAGAAATGAAGAGGTGGTGTATCGCCTGGCCCGTGACAATGGTGTCGAGGCCCCGAACCTGGACGCCAAGGGCAACCCGACCCGCAAGGGCTACGTTGCCGAGGCCATGTGGCGAACCTTGCGGATCCTCGGTCGCGCCACGTCCGAGCAGATCGCCGCCCAGGTCGCCGCCACCGGCGCCAAAGTGCTGCCGTCTAGCGTCGAACGCTACTTCCGCGACCTCAAGAGCGCCGGATACCTGGAGCGTGACGGGCGCCACTACATCCTCACGCCCAAGCGCTATACCGGGCCGCGTCCGCCAATGGTGCAGCGGTCCGAGAATCGCCAGGTGTACGACCCGAACCTGGACAAGGTGGTGTGGGTGTCGGGCGAGGCTACGGCGCAGCCGGAATGCCAGGAACTGACCTGGGCGCGCATCGAGGTCGAGCGCCTGGAGTCGGAGCGCAATACCCTTGCCAGCCAGATGGCCACGCTGCGCGCAGCGCTGTCCGCAATGGTGGGTGCCAGCTCCGCCGATGAGCTGCGCAACATGGAAGCGGCGATGCGCGCCATGCCTGCGTCTGATGCCGACAAGGCGGTGGCCATCAATGCCATCCAGGCCCTCCTGGCCACCACCGGGGAGGTGCGCGGATGAATCAGATCGACCTGTCCGCCTGGGGCGAGCACCCGCCCGTATTCGTTCAGCTGCTGGCGGCGGAAGTCGCGCGCAGCAGCCAGACCAAGGCCGGTCAGGCCATCGGCATGAGCCGTTCCACCGTCAGCACCATCCTGGCGAACCGCTACCCGTCGCCCTCGACCATCCGCGTCGAGCGCCGTGTCCTGGAAGCGCTCAGCCGCATCGAGTGCCCGGCCCAGGGCGAGCTGGTGACCTCTACCCAGTGCAGTGAATACCTGCAGCGGCCCGCGCCGCTGAACAACCCTGTCGCCATGCGCTGCTGGAAGGCGTGCCGCGCCTGCCCGCGCAACCCCCACACCGCCACCGTGAACCGCGAGGAACAAGGCCATGAAAACCGAATCGCGCTTGAAGTTCTTGACGCCTGAGCTGGCCGTGAGCCTGCACACCTTCAACGACGCCACGCGGACCCTGCAGCGCATGGGCATCCGCCTGCACCGCATCGACCCGAGCAACAACCGGCTGACGCTCAGTCCCGAAGACGGCCGCCGCCTGGAGTCGCTGCACCTCCTGGTCGGCTACCAGCGCCATGCCACGGCCGGCAGTACCCGCTATGTCGCGCGGTTCCAGGGCGTGGAGGTGACCTGGTCCGAGCCCATCAGCTACCTCGACTACAGCAGCCCCAAAAGCCCCAGCGCTCGCGCTGACCTGACTTTCTTCTGATCCAGGAGCCAACACATGAACCAAGTAACCATCCCCGAAGGCTATCGCATGGACGCCCAGAAGCGTCTGGTGGCGGAAGTCCTGATCAAGCCCGTTGACCTCGCCCGCGACCAGTTGGTGATGGAACTGGTGGGCAAGGCCAAGGCCGTCCAGGAAGAGCTGTCCCGCTTCAAGGCTTCCGCCTTCGGCGACATCGAAGCCTTTGTCGACCTGTCCGTCGAGCAGTACGGCGTCAAGCGTGGCGGCAAAAAGGGCAACGTGTCGCTGTTGAGCTTTGACGGCCGCTACATGATCAAAAAGGCCATCCAGGAAACCATCCAGTTCGACGAGCGCATCGAAGCGGCCCGCGTGCTGATTGACGAGTGCCTGCGCGACTGGACCCAGGGCGCGCGCCCCGAAGTGGTGACGCTGGTCAGCAATGCCTTCCGCACCGACACCAACGGCGAAATCCGCACTGCCCGCGTCCTGGCGCTGCGCCGCCTGGACATCCCGGATGAGCGCTGGCAACGCGCTATGAAGGCCATTGGCGAAGCCTGCCAGGCGGTCGGCTCCAAGTCCTACATCCGCCTTTATGAGCGTGTCGGCGACAGCGACCAGTACGAACAAATCAGCCTCGACATGGCGGGGGTGTGAGATGGCCGCACGCAACAGCAAGCAACAGCTTTGCGTAGTCACCGTGAATTATGAGTGCTACCTGCTGCCCCAAGGGGATGCGCTCAAGGTCATCGACATCATGAGCCGGGCGGCCAAGGTGCAACAGGACTACTCCGATGGCGACTTCAAGTACATCGTTGGGGAATCGCCTCGCGCCGAGCTGACGGTGGTACGCCCTGGGCAGCTGGTCATGCCTAAAGCTGCGGCGGAGCCAGTCACTCAGCGCCCTCGGCGGAAGTCTCCGGCCCAGCTCCCGCATCAGACCTTCCTCCTGGAGGGCAACTGATCATGACCAAGACCTTCGCTGCATGCCGCCTGGACGGCCTGATCGAGCTGCACGACCAGCACCCTGGTGATGGCTACTTCGCCATCGCCGAAGGGGATCCTGCTGAACTGCGCCGGGTGATCGACCTCACCGCCGATCCCGTCGCCGGGCTCGCCTGGCGCGTTCCGGGCATCCGCCAGGAGGCTGAGCCTCGCGCCAATCTCGGCGCCATCGCCAGCTACATCCGCCACCTTTCCACTCAAGATGCGCCCGGTGTGCGGGCGCTGGGGGTGTGACATGGGGCGCGTTCCGCTGCTCGATGACATGAACCTGGACAAGAGCGTCCGCCAGATGATCGACGAGGCCGAGCAGCTCGATGCCGACTGCTTCGACGTCATGCACCTGACGCTAGATAACGGCAACGAGCTGGTGGTGGTCGCCATCACTGGCGAGTACCTGGACCCGGTGGTAACGGTCCTGGAAGCCGTCCGCGACCTACGGGAGGCCAAGTGATGACTACTAACACGAAGCCAGGCACCACTGGCGCGCTGTTCACCGACTTCAACATGCGCCGGAGTGGCGATGGCTACACCGCCACCAGCAAAGGGAAGTCGGCCAGTTGCACCTGGAACCGCGAGCAGTGCGCCCGCCGCCTGGCTCAGAAGCTGTACCCGGACGCCGCCGTGCGCGTCGAGTGCATCGACAACGTGCGCGAAGGCAGCCGCGACAGCCGTTGGCGGATCACCGTGGAGGGACACTGATATGCACTCACGCGCCGCTCAACTGATCAGCACCACGCTTCTGCGTGTCGAGGCGCGCCTGGCACAGCAAGCCCTGGGCATGGACCAGGTGCCGTCGATGCCAGTCGCTCAGATCGTGGAGGTATCGCCGGCCGAGCCCATCGAACTGGAGGAAGCACCCCAGCCAGAGACCATGCCTTTCGACTCTTTCGAAGACGAGCCGACGCCTACCCGGCTGTTGCCACCGCTGGCCGCACGAATCGAGGCGATGGCCGCGCGCGGATGGACTCCGCAGATGGCGGCCCATGATCTGCGCCTGCATCCCAAGCGGATTCGTCAGATCGCTCGCGACTACAACATCACCTTTTCATTCCACCGCTAGGAGGCTCTATGGCCGAGTACACCATCACCATCAGCGACGCCGAAGGCGGCGTCATCTTCGGAATGATGGGACCGAAACTGCATGACTCCAAGGCTTCGAAGCTGGCCTTCGCGCTTATGGAGGCATCAAAGGCTCTGGCTAGCAAGTTGGCAGAAATGGATGGGGAGAAAACAGCAGTCTCCTGCGCCTGCGATGAATGCCTTGCTCGTCGTGCTCGCGGGGAAGAGCCCCAGGCGGAAGTTCATCTCAGCAAGATCAAGGACCGGACCCTCCACTGAGCGAAACCGTTCCGGCCTGGCCGGAGCGGTCTGCCCAGCGTGGTGGCTGGGTACTGATGAGCAGCCGAGGAACATATGGAAAACAACAAGGCCCTGGACAAGATCAAGAAACTGCTGCGCCTCGCGCAGAGCAGCAACCCGCACGAAGCGGCGAACGCCATGCGCCAGGCGCGGGCGATGATGGAAAAGCACGGCATCGGCGAGGGCGACGTGGCGCTGGCCGACATCACCGAACACGGCACCGGCAGCGGCTCCAAGCTGAAGCCCGCGCAGTGGGAAGCGAATCTCGCCGGTACCGTGGCGAAGGCGTACTCCTGCAAGCTGTTCTTCGCGGCCGGCATCGGCCAATGGCGCTTTGTGGGCGAGATGGCCGAGGTGGCCAGCTACACCATGACCATCCTGCTGCGCCAGGTGCGCAAGGCCCGCCGCGACTACATCGCCACCGAGCTGAAGCGCTGCAAGGCCGCGACCAAGACCAAGCGCGGAGACCTGTTCTGTGATGCCTGGGTGTGGTCGGTGCGTAAGCAGGTCGACAAGTTCGCCGGGACGGCGCAACCGTCACAGGCGGCCGAGGCGTACATGGTGAAGCACCACCCGGACCTGGTCCGTGGTGAAACCACCGACCGCAGCAAGAAAGGCCAGCTCAGCAACCGCGACCTCGGCGACGTAGCCAAGGGCATCGCTGCGGCTGATGGCGTCCAGCTCAACCACGGTGTCGGCGGCTCCGCCCCGCTGGCCTTGACCTGAGCACGTCCGGCGATGACGAACGAAACCAAAGCCGAACGCCGGCGCCGTCTGGCCAAGGAGCGCCAGAAAGCGAAGCGCGAGCGCGACGCTCTTCGCCGTGCAGTCCTTGGTGGGCGACGTTTCAGCATGGACATGTTCCAGGCAACGGCCGATGCCCTTGCGCTGATCTGCCAGCGCGGTGGCTTCGATGAGCCCGCCGAAGCCGTCACGTTGTTACTCCACAACGTGGCAGAAATTGCAAAGCGTGACGAGTCACGCTTTACGGAATTGGTCAGCACACGGAGATGTACATGACCACATCACTTCTCTCTGAGCCAAAGCCACGCCTTGTTCAGCAATGGTGGGGCCCGGAAAAACTCTGCCCACGTTGCGACGACTACTGGCCGGCCGACGCCGAGTTCTTCAGCCCTCGGGGTGAAGGAAAGCTCGACAGCTGGTGCCGCTGCTGCGTGAACGAACACCACCAGGAACGTCGCCGGAGGGTTCAATGAGCCTGCGCAACGTGAACCTCGCCAA
Organism: Pseudomonas triclosanedens; assembly: GCF_026686735.1. Taxonomy (NCBI): domain Bacteria; kingdom Pseudomonadati; phylum Pseudomonadota; class Gammaproteobacteria; order Pseudomonadales; family Pseudomonadaceae; genus Pseudomonas; species Pseudomonas triclosanedens. The sequence continues at coordinate 5,452,373 of NZ_CP113432.1, forward strand.
AATCCACATCGCCAAGGCCCAGCTTGGCCTGGACGATGATGCCTATCGCGCGCTGCTGGGGCGTGTCGCGGGCGTACGTTCGGCCAAGGAACTGGGTCCGCGTCAGGTCGCCCAGGTGCTGGCCGAGTTCCAGCGCCTGGGCTGGAAACCGGAGAGCAAACAGCAGGGCCGCGCCACGCCAAAAGTTCCTCAAAACCGCCAGGTCGTGCTGAAGAAGATCACGGCGCTGCTGGCCAGCGCCACGCGCCCCTGGAGCTACGCCGATGCAATGGCGAAGCACATGTTCCAGCGCGAGCGCGTCGAATGGCTGGACGACAGCCAGTTGTATCGCCTGATGCAGGCGCTGATCATCGACAGGAGCCGGCATGAACAGCAGTGACATCGATCTGCGTCAGGTCCAGGACATGCTGCCGGACAACGTCAGGGACATGGCGGGCCGTATCGGCCTGCCGTCCACCCTGGTGGTGGTCGAGCAGCTCGGCGGGACGCTCTGGCGCATAGCCGAGGGCCGGGCGCGCAAGGGCGAGGCACGCCGCGCGGCCCTGGCCGAGCTGGTGGGCAGCGAGATCGAAGAGCAGCTTCATGCCCACTACAAGGGTGAGGAAATCTACGTCGCCCGCTGCAATAAGGCCCTAGTGCGGTGGCGCGACCTGGAGATCATGGAGCGTTTCGAGCAGGGCTTGCGGGATGGGCAAACCGTCCGTAGCCTGCTCAACGAGCTGGCCCGCGAGTACAAACTGTCCTCCCGCTGGATCTGGGAGATTGTGAACCGGCCCAGCGAGCAGCTGCCGCAGTTACAGCAGCAGCCCACCCTGTTCCACTAAGCCGGGGCGCAATGCCCCGGCTGGCGCCGTCGCGCCACGCCTGTTTCGACTGTTGAACCCTTTCACGCCGCGCGCCTAGCACGCCATTACCAACATGGCTGCATGAAAGAGTTCAACCCGCACCCTCCACGCAGCCCCCGCGACTATGCCGCCGCCATCCTGGCGGAGGGCTGCCGCGAGCGCCGTAACGCGCTGCTGGACGCCTGCCCAGCCGACTGGCGGCCGCTTGTTCGCACGCACGTGGAAGATGCGTTCGCCAAGATCAAAGCCTACCGCGAACTGATGGACCGGCGTGCCGAGTCGATGCGACGCGGCCCGGAGCCTGCTCCCCGCGTAACCGATACCGATTACCGCATCTCCAACTTCACCAAGTCCGCGCCGGAGGTTGGCAATGGCCACTTATCCGCAATTCGGGCAGCGCTCGCATCGGAAGCATCAAATGCCTGATCCCGCATCCACCTCGGCCGGCAGCGCCGCGCTGCTCAAGCTATTCGGCATCCACATTGGTGCGGGGGCACTGGCCGCCGCCCTGGGCTTCCTGGTCCTGTGGCCCAAGACCATGCGCGAAGGCTTTGCCCGCCTGTTCTGCACCATCGTCGCCAGCAGCGTGTTCGGCCCGCTCCTGGTCGTCTACCTGCACACCAACCGCCCCGAGCTTTTCGACTCCGCGCGAGTGGTCGCCAGCCTCTACCAGCTGGAGCCAGCGGTGGGCTTGCTGTTCGTTTCCGCTCCGCTCCTGGTCATCGCCGGGCTGCCGGCCTGGTGGCTGATCGGAGCCGCGCTGCGCCTGTTCGAGCGTGAAGGTGATTCGTGGCTGGGCGTGTTCGCCCAGTGGGTTAAACGCAAACTGGAGGTCTAGTCATGGCTCTGCAACCTCGCGGCATCCGCAACAACAACCCCGGCAACATCGTATTTTCGCCCAGCAACAACTGGCGGGGCCAGCTCCCACACGACCCGAAGGTCGAGCCGCGCTTCTCCCGCTTCGACAGCCCGCAAAACGGCATTCGCGCGCTGGCGAAACTGCTCCTGAACTACCGCAAGATCCACGGCCTGCGCACTGTCGAATCCCTGATCGCACGCTGGGCGCCTTCGAACGAGAACGACACCCGCGCCTATGCCGCCGCCGTGTCCCGCGAAATGAGGGTTCCGCCGCAGGCTGGCCTGCACCTGGACCAGAACACCCTGTCGGCCCTGGTCACCGCCATCATTCGCCACGAAAACGGCCAGCAGCCCTACAGCGCCGAGCTGATCGGCAACGCCGTGCGCGAGGTGCTGGCGTGAAGCGCCGCCGTCAGTTGGTTGTCACCAAGGGCCGTGCGTTGCTCAGCGCGGTATTGATCAACATCGCCTGTGACACCCTTCAGGCCGCTCTCTGGATTGCCCCGGAGTCGTCCGAATGACCTGGCGCATCGGCCTGCTCCTGGTGCTGCTCCTGGTGCTGACCTCGGCCGGTTCCTGGATGGTGGGGCGGCAGGTCGGCCTGGCTGACGGCCGCGCCATCTGCGCCGAGGCGCAGACCGACGCCTACCGTGATGTCCTGGACGAATCAACGGCCCAGCTGAAGAAGGTCCAGGACACCAGCAACTCCATTTTCCAGCGCCTGGCCCAGCGGGACGACCGCGACCAACAAACCACACGGGAGCTTCGCCATGCACTGGCTGAAACCGCTGCTGATCGCGCTGCCTGTCGCTTTCCTGCTGACGTCATGCAGCAGCTCGAAACCGCCCGCCAACGCGCTGCCAAAGCCACTACCAGCGGCCTTGGCTCAGCCGTGCCCGATCCCGGTGGCGGCGACTGACGACAGCGCCGACGCCATCGCGCTCGCCCTGAAACAGCTCTACGACCAATACGGCGTTTGCGCCGGCCTGCACTGGGACACCGTGCAACACCTTCAAAAGGACTGATCCGATGACCGAGAAGAAAAACTCCCCCGAGTACGACCTGCTGCAACGCATCGACGGCCGCCTGGAGCGCTTCGAAGAGCGCTTCCCTCAGATCGAGCGCAAGGCGGTGCTGTATGGCTCGGCAGCCGGTGCGCTGGCTGGTGGTTTGGTTGCCTGCGGCCTGGCCGTGGCGCGTCTCAAGCTCGGCATCTGAGGTCGTACATGGCGCACCCCAAGGAAACCCGCGACGCCCTGCGCCGCGCCTACGTTTTCGACCGCCAGAGCCTGGAGGTCGCGGCGGCCATGTTCGGCGTTTCCTATGGCACGGCCAGGCGCTGGAAACAGCAGGCGGAGGTCGAGGGGGACGACTGGGACAAGGCGCAATCGGCACAGCTGCTGTCCGGTGGTGGTCTGGAGGAAGTGGCGCGCCAGGTGTTGTCCGGCCTGGTGATGCAGTTCCAGGCGACGATGGAGGCGATCCAGGGGGACGCCGAAATCAAACCGGCCGTGAAGGTGCAACTGCTCGCCAGCCTGGCCGATGCCTACAACAAGACGGTCAGCGCGTCGAAGCGTGTCCTGCCTGAAACCTCAGCGTTGGCCACCGCGATGGAGGTGCTCCAGCGCCTGGCCAGCTTCATCCGTGAGCGGTTCCCGCAGCACGCCCAGGCGTTCGCCGAGGTGCTGGAGCCGTTCGGCGAAGTCATTGCAAAGGAGATTGGATAATGTCGATCAGCCCGGAAACCCTGCAGGTGATTGCAGACGCAACTGTCCGCTTGGCGGAGCTACGGCAGAAGGAGTGCAAGCACCTGTGCATTGAAAACACCGCGCCCACGATCTTTGGCGGACTGCTCAGTGCGTACGTGAAAAGCACTTCTAAAGAAACGCTCACCTCGGCCATGAACCTGGTGAGCGTAACGGGAGAGCTTGACGTTAAAGCCCTTCTGGGTTCGTGAGGCGCTCCTGCATGGCCTCCTTAACCCAAAGAGCCACTTCGGCATCTACATGGTCAGGAAGTGTGGCGAAGGCCCTCTCCATCGCTGCTTCCAGGTCCTGCCTGGCCTGTTCGTTCTTGCCCAGGACTTCCGTCAGGGACAACAGGCCACGGGCCAGGCCCGCAATCAGCGAATCCCGGTCCTTGATCCGGCCTATCTCTTCGACGCCCAAAACCGTTGGCTCTTCCATCTTGACGCTCCGTGTGTTGGCACAAACCCATGAAGACTAACACCAAGGACTTCCTGGCCGATATCGCTGAGCTTGCCGTCCAGTTCCGCCGCCAGATCGAAGCCGAGGTTGCCGGCTTCGACCCGGACCCGAAGGCAAGCGCCGCCCGGCGCGAGCGGGCCAGCAACGATTACGAGTACTTCGCCCGCACCTACTTCCCGCACTACGTGAAGCGCGGCAATGCGCTGCTTCACGACTACCTCTACAAGCGGCTGCCCGAGCTGGTGGATTACCCGGATGGCCAGCACGAAGCCATTGCTGCGCCCCGTGGTAACGCGAAATCCACCCTGGTCAGCCAGATCTTCGTCATCTGGTGCGTGCTCACCGACCGCAAGCACTACCCGCTGATCATCATGGACGCCCTGGAGCAGGCGGCCACCATGCTGGAAGCCATCAAGGCCGAGCTGGAGTTTAATCCACGCTTGGCGATGGACTTTCCCCAGGGCGCGGGGAGAGGACGGGTCTGGAAGGTCGGAACCATCATCACGGCGAATGACGCAAAGGTACAGGCATTCGGATCTGGGAAGCGTATGCGTGGCCTGCGCCACGGTCCCCACCGCCCGGATCTGGTCATCGGTGACGACCTGGAGAACGACGAGAACGTCCGCAGCCCGGAGCAGCGCGACAAGCTGGAGAACTGGCTGAAAAAGACCGTTCTTTCGCTTGGCGCGGCCGATGACACGATGGACGTGATTATCATCGGCACCATCCTGCACTACGACTCGGTTCTGTCGCGCCTGCTGAAAAATCCGCTGTGGAAGCGCCGCAAGTTCAAGGCCATCATCGAATGGCCGCATCGCATGGACCTGTGGGAGAAGTGGGAAGAGCTTCTGCTCAACTCGGATGACGAAGGGACTGCAGCCCTGGAGTTCTACCAGGAGCGCGCTGCCGCGATGGAAGAAGGCGCCATCATCTGCTGGCCGGATGGGCAGCCCCTCTACAAGCTGATGGTGAAGCGCGCCCGTGACGGGCATTCGGCGTTTGACTCAGAGCAACAGAACGACCCGGTGCAAGGCGACAACGCCCCATTTGCGGCCTGCATCACCTTCTGGGTGAACCGCCTGGCGCAGTGGGTTTTCTATGGCGCATGTGACCCATCCCTGGGGAAACAGGGGGCCAGCCGTGATCCGAGCGCCATCCTGGTCGGCGGTTTCAACCGCGAAACCGGCATCCTGGACGTGGTTGAAGCCGGCATCCGCAAGCGCCTACCGGACAAGATCATCGAAGACATCATCGCCATGCACCGGGCCTATCGGTGCCTGGTGTGGGGTGTCGAGGCGGTGCAGTTCCAGGAGTTCCTCCGCACCGAGTTGGTGAAGCGCTCGGCCAAGGCCGGTTGTCCGGTGCCGGCCCGCGCGATCACGCCACACGCGGACAAGCTCCTGCGCATCGAGAGCCTCCAGCCGCACATGGCCAACGGTCTTATCCGCCTTCACCCCAGTCAGACCGTCCTGGAGCAGCAGCTGAAGCACTTCCCGGCCGCCGACCACGACGACGGCCCCGACGCTCTGCACATGCTTTGGATGCTGGCCACCACTGGTTTTTCGACGATGGAGTTCACCCTGGTGGCCCGCCAGGGCATGGCCGCCTCCGGTGGATTCGAAGACTCATTTGACGCAGCTGGCCGCATGGGCGGCGACTGGTAGGAGACGACGATGCCCGCCATCGTAGATATTTACGGCCATCCCCTCAGAACTCAGGAGCTGCGCGAGCAGCAGACGGCGCGCCTGTCCGCCTTGGTCAAAGAGTTTGCCAACCATCCGGCCAGGGGGCTGACACCGGCCAAGCTCGCCCGCATCCTCCAGGAAGCCGAACAGGGCAACCTGCAGGCGCAGGCCGAGCTGTTCATGGACATGGAGGAACGCGACGCGCACCTGTTCGCCGAGATGAGCAAGCGTAAGCGCGCCGTGCTCGGCCTGGACTGGACCGTAGTGCCACCGCGTAATGCGTCGGCCGCCGAGAAGGCCGACGCGGAATACCTCCACGAGCTGCTCCTGGACCTGGAGGGGCTGGAAGACTTGATGCTCGATGCTATGGATGGTGTCGGCCACGGATACAGCGCCATCGAGCTGGACTGGTCGCTCCAGGGGCGGGAATGGATGCCGCTGGCCTTCGATCACCGCCCGCAGAGCTGGTTCCAGCTCAATCCGGACGACCAGAACGAGCTACGCCTGCGCGACAACAGCATGGCGGGCGAAGAGCTTCAGCCCTTCGGCTGGATCATGCACAAGCCGCGTGCGCGCTCGGGCTACGTGGCGCGTAGCGGCCTCTTCAGGGTGTTGGCCTGGCCGTACCTGTTCAAGCATTACGCCACGTCGGACCTCGCGGAGATGCTGGAAATCTACGGCCTGCCGATCCGCTTGGGAAAATACCCGCCCGGCACCCCCGACGAAGAGAAGGTGACGCTGCTCCGGGCTGTGACCGGCCTGGGCCACGCGGCGGCCGGCATCATTCCGGAGTCGATGGCCATCGACTTCCACCAGGCCGCCCAAGGCTCCAGCGATCCTTTCCTGGCCATGATGCGCTGGTGCGACGACGCCGTGTCGAAGGCGGTCCTGGGTGGCACGCTCACCAGCCAGACCAGCGAGTCGGGCGGCGGCGCCTTTGCCCTGGGCAACGTCCATAACGAGGTCCGCCACGACCTGCTGGCCGCCGATGCTCGCCAGTTGGCGGGCACCCTGAGCCGGGATCTGCTCTGGCCGCTGCTGGTCCTGAACCGCTCCGGCAACGCCGACGCACGCCGCGCTCCCCGGCTGGTCTTCGACCTGAAGGACCGCGCCGACATGGCCGCCATGTCAACCGCGCTGCCGCCGCTGGTCAAATTGGGCGTACAGGTGCCGGTCAACTGGCTCCAGGATCAACTGGGCATTCCAGTACCGGCCAAGGGCGAGGCCGTTCTGATCGACAGGAGCGACACCGGCATGACCGCGCTTACCCGCCGCCAGGGCGGCCGCATCGCGGCGCTTGCCCAGGTGATCGGACCGCGCTACGGCGACCAGCAGGCCCTGGACAACGTCCTGGCTAGCCTGCCAGCACAGGGGTTGCAGGATCAGGCCAACGACCTCCTGGCCCCCTTGCTGGAGGCTATCAACCGAGGGGGCGACGAGGCCGAGTTACTTGGCGCGCTGGCCGAGTCGTTCCCGGATATGGACGAAAGCGCCCTGGCCGACGCGCTGCAACGCCTACTGTTTGTGGCCGACACCTGGGGCCGCCTCCACGGCAACCTCGACAGGATCGACTGATGCCGACGCCAACCGAGGCCGACCTGCGGGCCATCTTTGGTATGCGGCCGGACGCCGCTATCGAGTACCTGGAGCGCAAGGGCTTTGCCATCACCTGGAACTGGCACGACGTGGACGCGGCGACCCATGCCCGCGCCGTCACCGTCGCCAGGGCGGCGCGCCTGGACGTGCTCCAGGACATTCGGGATGCCCTGGTCGACAACCTGGAGAGCGGCCAGACGCTGCATGACTTTCAGCGCAACCTCCGGCCCAGCCTGGAGGCGAAAGGCTGGTGGGGCCGCCAGATCGTGGTGGCGCCGGACGGTGGCGCGGAGGTGGCCCAGCTCGGGAGTCCGCGCCGCCTGGCGACCATCTACCAGACCAACCTTCAGTCCGCCTACATGGCCGGCCGCTACGCCGCCGCCTATGAGGCGCGGGAAACACACCCCTATTGGATGTACGTGGCCGTCATGGACGGCGTCACCCGGCCCAGCCATGCCGCCCTGCACGGCAAGGTGTTCCGCTGGGACGACCCGATCTGGCAGCACATCATGCCGCCCAACGGCTACAACTGCCGGTGCCGCATCATCGCGCTCACCGCCGAAGCGGTTAAGCGTCGCGGGCTTAAGGTCGAATCCAGCGAGGGCAAGACGCACCAGGTCACCGTGGAAACCGGCGTGGACAAGCGCACGGGCGAGATTCGCGAACAGACCATCACCGCCCTGGACACCACCGACCGCAGCGGCCGGAAGATCCAATTCCGCCCGGATGCCGGCTTCGACGGCAGCCCGATACAGAGTCACCTGATGGACCAGGTGCTGTATGACAAGGCCGAGCGCACCCTGGGCGCGCCGGCTGCCATTGCCGAGGTCCAGGGCGTGCTGCTCGATCCGGTGCGCCTGCGCGCCTGGGAGGCGTTCGTGGACCGTGCCGCATCACCCCAGGGGCAAACCATGTCCATCGGCGTGCTCGATCCGACCGACATCACCTATGCCGTCGCCCAGGGCGCCCAGCTCCGCGCTGGCGTCGTGGCAACCAGCGACACGGCCATCCGCAATAGCGTCGTCGCCCGCGAGCTGCTGGCCAACCTGCCGCAGCGCCTGGCGAGGCCAGACATGGTGCTGTGGGAGCGTGGTAGCGAGTCCCTAGTGTACGTGGTGCAGGCCGAGGGCACTGTCCTGGCGGTACGGCTGCGCGGTGAGATCTACGGCCCCGGCCAGTTGGAGAACGTCGCCCAGCTGCAGGAGGTCACGATGGAAAGCATCCAGGACGGCCTGGCTACGGGCCGGTACAGGAGGGTTCGCTGATGGCCGACAGGTTCGACATCCAGTTGGATGACCAGGAGCTGCGCGCACGGCTGGAGGCGCTGCTGGGCGCCGTGACCGACACGCTGCCGATGATGCGCGGCATCGCCGCCGAGCTGGCGGCGGAAACCGAGTTCGCCTTTATGGATGAGGGGCCAGGCTGGCCGCAGCTCGCCCCGGCCACGGTGGCGGCGCGCGAGGCGAAGGGACGCGGCGCCCATCCCATCCTGCAGGTGACCAACGCCCTGGCGCGCTCGATCACCACCCAGGCGGACCGCGACCAGGCGCAGATCGGCTCCAATCTGGTCTATGCGGCAATCCAGCAGTTGGGCGGCAAGGCCGGGCGTGGGCATAAGGTGTTGATCCCGGCGCGGGAGTACCTGCCGGTCACCAGCAGCGGCCAGTTGAAACCCAACGCGCGACAGGCTGTCCTGGACAGTGTCATGGCGGCGCTCACTCGAACGCGCTAGAAACGCGCAGGATGCACGCAAGCGACCGACGCGCTACCTCGCATCGCGTTTTAATCGATACCCCCGTTAGAGCCCCGTTAGAAATCGTTCCTCAGCCATTCGCGCCAGAGGGTTCCGCCTTCAGATCACTCGGCACCGAGATTCGGAGCCGTTGAACCCTCTCATCTGCTGAAGCAGTTCACCGGTCGCCACCATTGGCGACATGGAAAAGAACCCACTGCTCGTTGCCATCGCTGCCTGCGCCTTCCAGCTCCCGAAGTTGGAAGACGGCAGCACCTGGATTCAAATCACGCCGGCTGGTGAGTTCCTGCCTATGGATGGGCGCCCAATGGACGTACCGGCCTGGCGCATCGACGCCGCCAGCGCCGCCGCCGTAATCCAGCGCGCCAAGGCTCGTCGGACACCTCAAGTCCTGGACTACGAACACCAGACCCTGAAGAAAGAGGAAAACGGCCAGCCCGCACCGGCTGCCGGCCGCTTCTATGACTTCGAATGGCGCGAGGGTTCCGGCCTCTGGGGCCGCGTCGAGTACACCGAGCGCGCCGCCAAGCTGATCGAGGACGGTGAGTACATGTACTTCAGCCCCGTCTTCAGCTACGCCCCGGACGGCACTGTCCTGTCCTTCCTCATGGGCGCCCTGACCAATGACCCCGCCGTTGATGGCCTGGAACCGCTCGCGCGCCGAGCGGCGGCCACCTTTGGCCTTTACCCACCCAAAGAGGAACCCTCCGTGGATGAACTCCTGAAAGCCATCATCCTGGCGCTGTCGCTGAAGGAAGGCACGACCGAGGCCGAGGCCATCGCTGCCCTGACCGCGCTGAAGCCCGCCCTGGACAGCCAGGCCGCGAACCTGACCAAGCTGCGCGAGACCCTGGGCCTGGACAAGGACGCGAGCGTCGAGCAGATCGCCGTCGCCACCGCCCAGCTGAAAACCACCGGCACCGGCAACCCGGACCCGGCCAAGTGGGTGCCCGTCGCTGCTGTCGGCCAGCTCCAGGAGCAGGTCGCCGCATTGACCTCCCGCCTCAACGGCGGCGAGCTGGACGGCCTGATCAATACCGCCATCCAGGAAGGTCGCCTCATTCCGTCGATGGAGACCTGGGCGCGCGAGTACGGCGCCAAGGACATGGCCGGCCTGAAGTCCTACCTGGCCCAGGCGAAACCCATCGCTGCGCTGACCCGTCAGCAGACCGACGACCGCGACAGCGTGCCCGCCTCGGTGGAGCAGCTGGACGAGGCCGCCCTGGCGGTTTGCGCGGCTATGCACCTCAAGCCCGAAGACTACCTCGCCACCCTGAAAGCTAAATAGAAGGAGGCGCCATGACCGCCCTGACCACTGACCGCAACACCCCGCTGCAGGACGCCGAAGTCATCGGCGTGCCGGTGGCGGCCAACGTCCAGGTCTTCGCTGGCTCCATCGTGGTGGCGAACGCCAGCGGCTATGCCGTGGGCGGCAGCACTGCGACCAGCCTGACCTACCTCGGCCGCGCCGAGGAATACGTAGACAACCGCAACGGCGCTGCCGGGGCCAAGGTCGTCCGCGTGCGCCGCCTGAACGCCTTCAAGTGGGCGAACGACGGTTCCATCACCCAGGCCAACCTCATGAAACCCGCCTACATCGTGGACGACCAGACCGTCGCCGCCACGGATGGCACCTCCACCCGCTCCCAGGCCGGCACCATCGTTGGTGTCGAGTCCGACGGCGTCTGGGTGGAATAACCGGCTCACCAACGGAGAACCGAGCACATGCTGATCAATAAGCAGAGTCTCAGCGCGGCCTTCATCGCGATCAAGACGATCTTCAACAACGCATTCGCGGCGGCCCCTGCCACCTGGCAGAAGATCGCTATGGAGGTGCCGAGCACCAGCGGCAGCAACGATTACAAGTGGCTGAGTGCTTTCCCGAAAATGCGCCGCTGGATCGGTGCAAAGGTGGTCAAGAACCTCAAGGGCTACAAGTACGTCGTCGAAAACGAGGACTTCGAAGCCACGGTCGAGGTGGACCGCAACGACATCGAGGACGACAACCTCGGCATCTATGCGCCGCAGGCGCAGATGGCGGGATACTCGGCTGCCCAACTACCCGATGAACTGGTGTACGAAGCGGTCAACGGCGCCTTCAGCAAATTGTGCTTCGACGGCCAGTACTTCATCGACACCGATCACCCGGTGGGCGACGCCTTGGTGAGCAACAAGGGCACCGCCGCGCTCTCCAATGCCAGCCAGGCCGCCGCCAAGGGCAGCTATGGCGCGGCACGCACCGCCATGAAGAAGTTCAAGGACGATGAGGGCCGCTCCCTCAACGTCACCCCGAACATTCTTCTGGTAGGCCCGGCGCTGGAAGACGTGGCGAAGATGCTGCTGACCAACCCGAAACTGGCGGACAACACGCCCAACCCCTACGTCGGCACCGCCGAACTGGTGGTGGATGCGCGTATCGAGTCGGATACCGCCTGGTTCCTGCTGGACACCACCAAGCCCATCAAGCCATTCCTCTACCAACCCCGGAAAAAGCCGGTGTTCGTCTCCCAGGTCAACCTGGATTCGGACGACGTGTTCAACCTGAAAAAGCTCAAGTTCGGCGCCGAAGCTCGTGCTGCTGCCGGTTACGGCTTCTGGCAGCTGGCCTACGGTTCCACCGGGACCGGCGCGTAAAGGGGGCAGGACATGGCAGCTAAAAAAACACCCGGCAACCCGAAGGCCCGCGCGGCTGGCAAATCCAGCCAGCAGGCGAAGGCCGTCCCGGCCAGTACCGGCACCCAGGACGATCAGGTCAGCAAAGACGCCAAGGGCACCGCTGCCGGCCAGAACGACCAGGGTGGCCAAGGCTCCGAGGCGAGGCCGTCTTTCCAGATCGTCATGGCCGGCCAGGGCGATGACACCGCGCGCGCCGTCGTAGATGCCCTCACCAGTTCGGGGGGGCAGGTCACACAGCCCGACCTGGAAAGCCAGGATGACAAGGATTTGCCGTCGGCCATCGAAGGCATCTACGTCCGTAGTTTCCCACCGACCTTCCGCCGTGCTGGCTTTGCCTTCACCAGTGAAGGCATGGGGATCGCCCTGAGCGCCATCACTGCCGAGCAGCTCAAGGCGATCCAGGACGAACCCATGTTGAGCGTCGAGTTCTGCGACTTCCCGGTGGACGACACCAGCGTCGGCGCCGCCGAAGCTGGCGAGCAGACCGGCACCGAATAACCACCCGCCGCAGCAGAGGGACCGCCCCCGGCCAAGGATGGCCACCTATTCAGGAGACCGACATGCGTGACCACGAATTGGCCATCAGTCAGTTGGCCATCGCCGCGCAGATCGCCGAGCACAACGCGCCGATCAATGTATCCGAGGGCGACCTTGTCCAGGCCGGCCTGGAGTACCAGGTCGCCGCCGATTGCCGCGCTGCCATTGAAGTCCTGGAGCACCAGGAGCCGCAACAGTGAGCTACTGCACCCAGGCCGACCTGGTCGAGCAATACGGCGAAGCGGTCATCCGCCAGCTGAGCGACCGCGTCAATAAACCCGCAACAGCCATCGATCCGGCTGTCGTGGACCAGGCCATCGCTGATGCGGACGCGGAGATCGATCTGCACCTGCACGCTCGCTATCAGTTGCCGCTGGCCGAGGTGCCGACGGTGCTGAAGCGGGTGGCCTGCGTGCTGGCCTACGCGAACCTGCACACCCAGGTCCAGGAGGATCACCCCGCGCTCCAGGACGCCGAGCGCAAGCGCAAGCTCCTGGGCGGAATTTCCACCGGGAAGCTGAGCCTGGCGCTGTCCAGCGCTGGTACGCCAGCGCCCATCGCCAACACCGTGCAGATCAGCCAGGGCCGCAACGACTGGGGGAATACGTGGTGAGCGATCCCTTCGACTACCTGTTCCTGGAGCCGCTCCTGGTCGAGCGGATTCGGGCGGAGGTGCCGGGCCTGGCCAGCGTCGACGGGCTGCCCGATCTCGCAACCCTGGACGATCAGAGGCAGGCCACGCCGTGCGTCTACGTGATCTACCTGGGCGACCAGATCGACACCGGGGCGAGTGCCCAGGGCGGCAGCCGGGCAGTCCAGTTCGTGGTCCAGCACTGGGCGGCCGTGCTGACGGTGTACTACGCCGATGCCCAGGGTGATGGCCAGGGCGCCAGGCGTCTTGCCGGCCCGCTGCTCGGCCGACTGCTGAAGGCGCTGACCGGATGGGTTCCGGCCCTGGACGTGGCAGCGCTGGCTCGTAGCTCTCAGGTCGCCCAGGTTGGCTATGCCAACGGCTACTTCTATTTCCCCCTGGTGTTCACCGCCAGGTTTGTCTACCCGAGGAGCAAAGCATGGAAACCGTGAAAGTCACCATCACAGCAGAAACCCCCAATCACACCCACGCCGGCAAGCCGGTGGCCAAAGGCGACGAGATCGAGGTCAGCGCCGCAGAAGCTGCGTTCCTGCTGCGCCGCAAGCTGATCGACAAGATCCCCGGTCAAGCCAAGGCTGCCAAGCCGGGTTCTGAAACCAGCGACAAATAACGCGCCATAACTGATTCCTACGGAGGCCACACATGGCACAGGAAACTTACTTCTACGGGCAGGGCCAGGTCGACGCCGCCCCCATCGTCAACGGTGTGGTCGGCAAATGGCGCTGGATTCAGGACGTCTCGGCAATGACCATCAAGATGGCGGTCGACAAGGTCGAGCACAAGGAATCGTATAGCGGCCAGAAGGCCCTGGTCAGAAGCTTTCCCATTGGTAAAACCGCCACCCTCAACATGACCTTGCACAGCATCAGCCCGGACAACCTGGCGCTGACCCTGTACGGCAAGGTGGTGACCAAGGCAGCCGGCACCGTGACAGCCGAAGCGCTGCCCACTGATCTGGTTGCCGGCGATGTGGTTGCCCTGGTCAATCCCGGCGTCAGCGATGTGGTCATCACCGACAGCGCCACTACCCCTGTCGTACTGGATGAGCAGTACTACACCGTCCTGGCCGATGGTGCCTATGGCGAGGTGAAGATTGTGGGCCTGCCGACGCCAGCACCCGCACAGCCTTTCAAGGCTGCGTATGGGTACGCCGCGACCAAACAGGTGGGTATGTTCACCGCGCCGCAACCAACTATTGCCCTGCGCTACAAGGGCATCAACCTGGCCGAGGGTGGCGCGCCGGTCATCGTCGAACTGTTCAAAGTTGCCACCGATCCGCTCCAGGAGCTGGCACTGATCAGCGACGGTAACGCCGTGGCGGGCATGCAGATCAGCGGCGGCATCCTTCTGGACAGCAGCCGCCCGGCTTCGGGCGAAATGGGCCAGTTCGGCCGCATCATCCAGCTGGGGTAATCCATGCAAAAGAGCCCCGAGGGTCAGGCCCCCGATAGCAGCCTGGAGGTGCTATTCCCCGACCGTCAATTGACGGTCGGGGGTGTCGACTTGACCGTGCGCGAGCTGACCTTCAGCGAGCAGCTGCGCCACAACCATTTGCTCGCGCCGATGGCGGACGCTCTGGCAGCCATTCCTCCTGAGCAGTTGGAAGGGCCGGATTCCATCAACGTCATCTTTGACGCACTGGCGTTGTACGCCGATAGCCTGCGCGAGCTACTCGCCATCAGTTGTGGGCAGTCGGTGGCGTGGATTGATGCTCTGCCTCCCGGCGACGGTGAGGCGCTAATTCTGAGCTGGTGGATGGTGAACAGCAGTTTTTTCGTGCGCCGGCTCTGGAGGCCGCGCCTGCTGGCAATGGCGCGCGGCCAGAGCGAGCAAGCTGGGGGCGCGTCTTCGCCGACCTCATCCGCGCCGGGCACAGTCGCGAGTCTCTAGGCGGCTACACCGGCCGGCAGTTGACCCTGTTCTGGAACGAAGCCCAGGCGGCGGAACGGCGACAGCAGGCACGCGACTTGTTGGCGACTAATTACGGCATGGCGGGTGGCAAGGCAGCCAGCGCCGAGCTGCAGAAGTTGGGATCCTGATGGCAAACAATCAACAACTGACCCTCGCGCTGCGCATCCGGGCTGAGATGCGGGATGCCCAGAACGCGCTCCGTCGTCTGGAAGGCGAGGTCGACCAGTTGGGCGACAGCACCAGGACGACCGCGCGCGATGCCGACCAACTGACGGCGGCCACCCAGCGTATCGGTGGCGGAATGAACGCGCTGACGGCCTCTATTCGGGCGGCGGCCGTCGGGCTGACAGCCTTCTTTGGCGTTCGGGAGATCATTCAGGCTACCGACGCCTGGACCAACCTGCAGAACAGGCTTCGCCTGATCACCTCGGACTCGGCCGCACTGGCGATAGCTACTGGCGACGTGTACCGCATTGCCCAGCTCACCAGCTCCGAACTCGACTCGACCGCCACCGTCTACCAGCGCTTCGGCCAGAACGCTGACCGCCTTGGTATCAGTCAAAAACAGGTGGCGTCGCTGACGGAAACCGTCGCCAAAGCCATCGCCATTTCGGGAGTTAACGCCGCGAGCGCAGAGGCATCCCTAACTCAGTTTGGGCAGGCGATTGGTTCAGGCGTGCTGCGGGGCGATGAGTTCAACTCAGTTGCGGAGCAAACGCCAGCACTGATGAAGGCGATTGCGGATGGCCTGGGTGTCACAACCACAGAACTACGCAATATGGCGGCCGCTGGAGAGTTGACCGCTGATGTCCTGGTGGACGCTCTGACCAGTGCGGCAGGCAGCGTTAATGACCAGTTTGCCACCCGCATCAAAACTGCATCCGCTGCCATCCAGGAGCTGGAAAACTCCTTCACCCGCCTTGTGGGTGAGTTCACCAACGGCCAAGGCGCGGGCGAGGCACTGGCCGGCGCTATCTCGGGTGTGGCCAGCGTCCTGGACGGTCTGAGCGACAACGCCGAGCTGCTGGGCACCGCGCTGGACGCCGTCATGGTGACGGCGGCCGGCCGCGCCGTGGCGGCCATCACCGATCTGACCTCCAAAAAATTGAGCGATGCCGCCGCCAGCAAGGCCGCTGCCGTCGCCGCCGCACAGAAGGCCACG
The DNA here is from genome assembly GCF_026686735.1 of Pseudomonas triclosanedens. NCBI lineage: Bacteria > Pseudomonadati > Pseudomonadota > Gammaproteobacteria > Pseudomonadales > Pseudomonadaceae > Pseudomonas > Pseudomonas triclosanedens. Next base: position 5,468,255 of record NZ_CP113432.1, read on the forward strand.
GCCGACGAAGGCGTGGCCGTCGCCGCTCAGCGTGCTGCGGCTCTGGAACTCCAGCGTGCCAAGGCCGCCGTTGCCTCGGCCGAGTCCGAGGTGGCAGCCAGCCGCGCCCGACAGGCCGCAGCCCTGCAGAACCTTCGGGACGTGCAGGCCGCCCTGGTCGCTGAGCGCGGCCTGGAACAGGCCCGCCTGCAGGCGCAGATCACCGACGTGGGCCGGCAGCAGTCCATTGCTCGCCTGGCCGAGCTGCGCCTGGCGGAAGCCGCGATTATCAAGCAAGTCCAGGCTGCGGAAGCAGCCCTCGCGTCCACTACCGTGGCATCGTCTGCTGCCGCCACCGCTGCCTATCAGCGCCGCACTGCCGCCGTCGCGGCCGCAGCTACGACCCAGCAGGCCCTCACCGTGGCCACGAACAATGCCAACGTGGCGTCCGCAGCGGCGGCGACCGCCTCCAGCCTGCTGGCTCGGGGGCTGGGCACCGTGACTGCGGTAGGTGGTCGACTGCTCGCGTTCCTGGGCGGCCCCATTGGCGTCATTTCGATGATTGCCATTGCCGCCACTGCTTTCATTGATTTCGGAGGTGACGCCGAGGCCGGTATGGATCGCGCCGCCAACGCTACCGAGACGGCCAGCGTCCGCATCCGCAACGCCACCCGCAACATCATCCAGTCCCTGAACCTGGGCGACCTCAAGACTGCCAACTATGACCAGATCGGCCAGAGCATCGAGCAGATCAAGCGCCAACTGGCCGAGGCCGAGCAGGTGCAGCAGCGGGCAGAGGCCCTTCAGGACAGCGACGTGCCTGCCGTGCCGGGAATGGACCTGCCGAGCCTGGACGAGGCAAACGAGAAAGTGCAGGCGCTGACCGGCGCCCTGCGGCAACTGGAAGCTCAGCAGGGTAGCGACCGCTTCAAGAACGTCCGCGAAGGCAACAAGTACCTGGAGAATCTGGAGCGCCAGAACGAGCGACTCCAGAACCTGAGCGCCACTGAAGAGGCCATGAACTACCTCCGCAAGGAAGGTATCGACGCCACGTCGGCGCTGGGCAAGAGGATCCTGGAGCAGGCCAGTGCAAACCAGAAGTTGGACGCAGCGAACAAGGCCGAAGCCGAGTCCAAGCGCGAAGCGGAAGCCGCAGCACGCAAGGGCCTCCAGACTTCCGAACAGCTGCGCAAGAGCCAGGAAAGCTACGTCGACCAGTTGGAGAAGCAGGCGGCGATCCTTGGTCTGAACAGCGCCGAGGTGCGCGCCTACGAGTTGGCGGAAAAAGGGTTGACCGGCGCGCTCAAGGCCAGGGCAGACGCCGCGCTCGCAGCCATCGACGCCGATGAGAAGAAGCGCCAGGCCGAGACCAACGCTCGCACCAATGCCGACCTGGAAGCCGAGTTCCTGCATGCGAGCGGTCGCAACGTCGATGCCGGCTTGCTGGAGATTAGGGCGAAATTTGACGCGATGCGCCAGGACTTCGAGAAGTCCGGCAATGACGCCGGCCTGGCCTGGATCGACAAGCTGGTACCGGTGGCAGAGGCGAAGGTCCGTCTCGATGACGTGAAGCAGCGCATGGACGATCTGCTGGCCGAGCAGCAGCGTACTGAAGCCTCGGTGAACGTGCAGCAGGACTCCGGCGTCATCAACGAAATGGACGCCCGCCAGCGCATCCTGGATATCCATCGGGCGACCTTTGAGAAGCTCCAGCAGATTCGCCCGGTCCTGAAGCAAATGGCCCGTCAACCTGGTGAGGTTGGTCGTGCAGCTGCTCAGGCACTGGCCGAACTGGACGGTGAAGCACAGCGCCTGCAGGCCACTACCACCCTGCTACAAACCACCCTCCGCGACGGGCTGACGACGGGCTTTACTGATGCCCTGAAGGGCCTGGCCAAGGGCACGATGGATCTGCGCGACGCCATTGGGGCATTGGCCGAGGGCGTGGCCAATGCCCTTGTGGACATGGCTTCTCAGAACCTGGCGCAGTCGCTGTCCAGCGGCATCATGGGGATGTTTGGCGGCGAACAGCAGGGCGCTAGCTTGACCACGGGAGCGGCAGCGGTTTCCGGGTCTGCGGCGCAACTGACGATGGCCGGTGGGACGCTGCTGACCGGGGCGTCAGCGATCAGCGCCGCCGCTACCGCGCTGGCCGCCGCCAATGGCTCTCAGGCGGGCGGTGCAGCTGCAGGCGCGGCCGGTGGCATGCAGGGCATCGCCGATGACTTCGGCGCCGCCTTCGGGTTGCCATCAATGGCCGGCGGCGGAGCCGCTCAGGCATCGGCGGACGCCATTAGTTCAGCCTCAACCCAGGGCGCGGCTGCGATGGGAGAAGCAATCACCTCGGCCTCCAGCCAGGGGTCGGGAATCTTCGGCAGTGCGCTATCCGGCATTTTCAGTGGCGGCGCTGACATGTTCGGCACTCTGTTCAGCAGCCTGTTCGGCGGTCTGGGGGGTGGAGCGGCTGGGGGTGCTGGCGGCTTCTCCTCGCTGTTTGGGCTAGGCATGGCCGCGTTTGCCGGGGGGGGCCAGGTCCGTGGGCCTGGTACGCCAACGAGCGATAGCGTTCCGATCTGGGCATCGGATACCGAGTTCGTCACTCGCGGGGCAGTGGTTCGCCAGCCAGGCGCGCTCGGATTCCTGCATGACTTCAATGCACGCGGTATGCAGGCACTGACCGAGTGGGCCTGGAGGATGGCTCCCCGTCATTCGACGGGTGGCCCCGTTGGCATGCCTGCCCCCGTGCTGCCAGCGCCAATCGGTGGTGGCGCAACGCTGCCGGAACCTGCGGCCTCGATGAGCGCCACGCTCAAGAACTCCCAAAATTTCTACCTGGTGGACGACGAGAACCGCATCCAGGACCTCGCTTACAGCGATGCCGGCATCGAGAAGATGCTTGTCCGCATCTCCCGCGATCCGGCTCGTTTTCGTTCCGCCATCCGACTGGAATAACTCCAATGCCCAATTCGATTGGCTACGTCGACAACTCGGGTGGCACGCTCGCCCACTACAAGATGCTCCAGGTGATTCGTGATTTCGCAGCCGCGAACGGTTACCAGGTGCTGCGGTATGACACTGCCCCCGCCAATCGGGAGCTGATTCTGAAGGCGCCGGGGTTCACCGGTACTGAAGAGATCTTCGTCGGTTTTCGCACCTACCAGGACGTATCGGCGGACTACTACAACCTCCTGGCCGCCACCTTCACGGGGTATGTGGCGGGCAACAGTTTCGACACACAACCGGGCGTGCGCCTCTCGGGCGTGCCGGCGCACAACAATCGGATCGACTACTGGTTGACGCTCAACGCCCAGCGGATTGCCCTCGCTATGAAGGTCGGCACGCCGGTCTATGAAAGCGCCTACGTCGGCAAGATGCTGCCCTATGGCAGGCCGAGTCAGTACCCGTATCCCGTGGTCTGCGCGGGGATGCTCACTGGCGCAGCCGCTACGCGATTCAGCGATACCACTCACTCCATCCCGTACAAGGGCAATCGGGCCGGCATGGGACTGCGCACTAACGATGGCTGGATTCAGCCGTACTGCTACCCCTGGAGCAACACCGAGATTGCCAACCCGCTACTCACCTCGTACGGACAGATGCGCGACACCGGGGGCGTCTATCAGCTGCTGCCGGTCGAACTGAACGACAACGTCGCCAACATCTGGGGCCGGCTGGACGGAGTGTTCTACGTCAGCGGCTTCAACAACGCGGTCGAGAACACGCTCGTCATTGACGGTGTTACCTACGTCGTCATCCAGGACGTGGCGCGCACCGGCCACACCGATTACTACGCACTGCGGATGGACCCATGAGCTACTCAACCGGAAGCGCGGCGGATCTCGCCGGCCTGCGCCAAAGCCTTTTTGATGCCTGTACGGCGGACGGCTGGACCCTGACAGGGGAGATCCTCAGCAAGGGCACCATGTTCCTGCGTGTCCAGATCGTCAGTGGATACCTGACTTTCCTGGGCGGTACCGGCCAATCGGCGGGAGCCCTCACTGGTGCAGCTGGAGCGGTTTCCCGAATTGGGTTGTTCGCCGGCCAGGCATTGGTGTTCCCTGTCAAATACGAGATTTTCACCTTCGCCGCCGAGGTGTACCTGGTCGTCAACTACAACGTCAGTTGCTACCAGTGGGCGGCGTTTGGCCGGACGACCGTTCAGGGCGTGCCCGGTACGGGCATGTGGTTCGGGGCATCGGTCCATGCCGACAACGCCATCAACATTGGAATGCTCCATAACGGCGGCAGTGGCTCGACAAATTACTGTATCCCCGCGTTGTTCTACCGCGACCGGTCATTCGGAACCTGGGGCGCCGGCCTGGTGGAATGCAAAGTCCACCACGGCCTCGATTCGCTGAACTGGTCTGACGGCGTGAATACTGCCAATCCGGGTGCCTCGGCAATTGACGCCCTGTATCCGCTCCTGGGAATGCTGCCGAACGCCTGGAACAGCGAAGCGATTTTGCTGCCAATTCGTGTGTTCCTACCGCGCCCCAGCAATAAATTGAGCCTCGTCGCGGACATCGAGCACGCGCGCTATACGCGCGTCGACAACTACACGCCTGGCGACATCATTACCCTCGGCGCTGATCGCTGGAAAGTGTTCCCCTGGTATCTGAAGAACGCCGCCGCGCGGACCGGAGGGGCGAACGTCACGCACTCAGGAACATTCGGCTGGGCCGTTCGTTACGAGGGTCCGTAATGGCGGTCATCGTCGCTCAGTTGGCGCGTGTTGCCGACTGGAACATCGACAACCCAGCATTGACCAATGGGCACGATGGCTTTTCATCGGCCGATGCGATCCCCTACGCCAGCGAGTCGGCTCGCGCACCTGGTGGCGCGCCGATCTCGCCGCAATACCCAGTCGAGGCTAATGGCCGAGCTGTGCCCGGCCAGCTCGCGCGGTCCTACTTCGACGACTTCTACAACCGTATCCACATCACCCCGCATAGGTTGGATCTGGGCAACCTGGTCACCAGCCAGTCGTTCCCGGTGCTGCTGTGGAATGCGTACCTGGAGCCGAGAACGCTGCTGGAGATCGATGGCACCGACGAAGGGCTGAGCGTCAGCGGCCAGTCATCGCCGCCGATGCTGTTCCCGGCGCTGAAGGAACTGACGTGGCAGCTCAGCGTTACCCCAGACGGTAAGCCAACACTGGATACCGTTGTCGGCTGGAACTTCGATAACGGCGTGACGGCGGGTATCCGGGTGACCGCCAACCGTATCGTCGCCTGGTCGTTTACCCCGGACTGGGGCGACAGCATCATCGAACGCCTGTCCTCTCTGACGGACATCCAACAGAGTGAGTCCGGGGTGGAGTTGCGCCGCTCGCTACGGACATCCCCCCGCCGCGAGTTCGAGGCGCACATGTTTGCCGAAGGGCGGGAGCGGCAGCTCCTGGACATGGCCCTGTTTGGCTGGGGCTCCAGGATCTGGGCGTTGCCGATCTGGCCGGACATTCAGCTCCTGCCGGTGCCGGTGACGGCCGGATCGCTCCGCATCACCTGCAGCACTCAGCATCTGGACTTCCGCAAGGGCGGCCTGGCCATGCTCAGGGGCGAAACCGCCTTCGAGTATGAGGTAGTCCAGATCGAGGACATTGATGCGACCGGCTTGACGCTGTCGCGCGCCGCCCAGCGCACCTGGCCGGCACGCACTCGCCTGTATCCGGCCCGGTCGGCACAGCTGGTCGAGCAGCCGACGCTGACCAGGCTCACCGATACGGTGCAGTCCGCAGCGGTGCGTTTCCTGATCTCGGAGGTCAGCGACTGGCCGGAAGTGATGCCGAGCACCCTCTATCGAGGATGGCCGGTCCTGGAACAGCGTCCCGACGAGAACGAGGATCTGACCAGCAGCGTTCAGCGCGTTCTTAGCCAGCTCGACAACAGCATGGCGCTCCCATTGACCACCGACCTGGCCGGCCGCGCGTTCACGGTGTTGGGGCATCGCTGGATCGGGATGGGGCGCGCGGAGCGTGCTGCATATCGTTCGCTGGTCTATGCGCTGCGCGGGCAGCAGCGTGCCGTCTGGGTTCCCACCCACGCTGACGACCTCACGTTGGTATCGACGATAACCGCCACGTTGCTGGTGATGGATGTCGCCAATGTCGGTTACACCCGGTTTGGCCAACTACGCGCAGGCCGACGCGACATCCGTATCGAGCTGACCGATGGCACGGCGCTACACCGCCGCATCGTCAACAGCACCGAACTGAGTGCGTCGGTTGAGCGCCTGCAGATCGATAGCCAGTTGGGGCGTGATGTGACCCCGGAACAGGTCTCCCGGATCTGCTGGCTGGCCCTCTGCAGGAGCGGCAGCGATGTGGTGGAGATTGAGCACGTCACTGACAGCGAAGGGCTCGCTAGCAGCTCCCTGACATTCAAGAGGGTACGCGACGATGAGTTTTGATAATCGCGAGCGCTCGCTCGCATCTGGGCAGCCAGTTCGGCTCTACCAATTCCAGCGTGGCGTACTGCGCTGGACCTACACCAGCGGTGATCGGGATATCACCTGGAACAACCAGATTTTCCGCAGCGTTCCCGGCGGCATCAGTGACAGCGGCATCACCCAGTCAGGAGATCCGCAGGCTGATCGGTTCGTGATCGAGGCGCCGGCTGACCTCGATGTCGCCCAGCAGTATCGCGGGCGGCCCCCGAGCGATGAGGTCGCGCTGACGGTGTTCGACCTCCACTATGGCGACAACGAGGCGCTGGTCAGCCTGGCCGGGAGTATCGCGGCCGTGAACTGGCCGCGAATCGACACCGTCCGAATCACCTGCCTCTCAATCGAGGCCAGCATGGAGCGCCCTGGACTAAGCGATACCTATGGCCGGACCTGCCGCGCGGTGCTGGGCGATACGCGCTGTAAGGTCGCGCTGGCCAGCTACCGCGTCGATGCACAGATCCAGTCACGCACCGGCACCACGCTGTCCGCTGCGGCCGTGGCGGGCTACCCGGACGGGTGGTTCACCGCTGGGTACGTGGAGTGGTCCGCAGGCGGGGGCAATTTTGATCGCAGGCACATCGAGCGGCACCAGGGCACTGACCTGGCGATCCTCGGCGGCACCGCAGGAATGCCGGTGGCGGGCGCCGTTCGGGTTTATCCGGGTTGCGATTTCCTGATCGAAACCTGTCACAGCAAATTCAACAACACACCCAACTTCCGGGGCATCAACAAGCTCCAGGGGGAATCCCCCTTCGACGGAAATCAGGTCTGGTGAGGTGAACTATGTGGGTACAAATTGCCATCCTGGTCGCTAGTTACATCCTCCAGCGTGCGCTGGCTCCGAAGCCTAAACAGCCCAAGGCGACGGCCTTTGCCGACATCGATTTTCCCCTCTGCAAAGAGGGCGAGGAAATCACCGCAGTGTTTGGCCAGAAATGGACAAAAAGCTGGATGGTGCTGACGGTTGGGAACTATCGAACCAAGCCCATCAGAGTCAAGGGGTCGAAGAAATGAGAGTGACAGTCACGCACCTGCATAGCGTGCCTACGTGGACCGCCAGGCAGGGTTATTGCCACCGCGCGACTCGCGCATTCTTTGAGCGCCATAACCTCGACTGGCTCGAATTCGTTCGCAATGGAATTGATGAGGAAGCGCTGACCGCGACAGGTGACGCATTGGCACTGCGCCTGGTCGAGCATGCGCGGGAGGTTGGTGATGGGCAGTAGCAGCTCGTCGGATCAGGTCGCGGGCTACCGCTATAGCTTCGACATCCATATGGGGCTGGGGATGCCGCTAGACGAGATCTGTGCCATCCGTGCCAGCGGTAAGTCGGCCTGGAGCGGCTCAATCACCACCAACGGCCAGGTCCGCATCAACGCGCCCAAACTGTTTGGCGGTGACAAAGGCGAGGGAGGGCTCGACGGGACGCTCGACGTAATGTTTGGCGACGAGGACCAGGTTGTCGTCCCGAAGCTGGCCTCGATGCTGGGCGGCCTGGTGCCGGCGTTCCGTGGGATCACAACGGCCTTTTACTCGGGCCTGATTACGTCAGTGAACCCATACCCGAAAACCTGGGAGATCCTGCGCCGGGGCGGCAACCGCCTGTGGGACAGCGACGGCGCCTGGTACGCCGCGAAACAGTTCATTTGGCTGGCGGATAACCAGATCAAGGCCATGAACCCCGCGCATATCCTGTATTTGATGTACACCGGCAAGCGCTTCCGTGGGCTAGCTCGCAGCCGGATGGACGACGCGGCCTGGCGCGCAGCCGCCGATACGCTGTACAGCGAAGGGTTGGGCTTGTGCCTGGAGTGGAAAAGGTCCGATTCGTTCCGGTCGTTCCGGGACACCGTCCTGGCTCACATCAGCGCGGAGGTGTACGTGGATCGCCGTAGCGGTCTCATCACTATCCGTCTGCTGCGCAATGACTACGATGCCGCCACCCTACCTCTGTTCGACGAAGACAGCGGCCTGATACAGATCACCCAGGAGGAAACCAGCAGCAATGGCAGCGACACGGTGCCGAGCCAGCTGCTGGTCAAGTACGAAGACGCGATCACTGGCGAAATGCGCACGGTCAGGGCGGTCAATAGCGCTGTCGCGGCGCGGGATGGCGGCCAGTCAGTCGAGGAAGTGGAGTATGTGGGTGCTCCAACTGCGGAGATTGCCGCCCGGCTGTGCCAGCGTGACCTAACGATCAAGTCGTCCGGTCTACGGCGTTTCAAAGTGATCCTTGACCGCCGTGCCCGAGACCTATCGCCGGGCCAGGCGTTCCGGGTTCGGTCGCTGAAGCGCGGGCTGGAGGCGGTCGTGGTGCGGGTTGGTCGATTCGAAGACGGAACGCTGACGGATGGTCGGATAACGGTGACCGCGCTCGAAGACCGTTTCGCGCTGCCGCTGACGTCGTTCGTGGCTGTTCCTCCGGCAGGATGGGAGCCACCGGACAGGACGCCGCGCACCGTCACCACTCGGCGCATTTTTGAGCTGCCGTACCGTGAACTGGCCGGCTCAATCGACCCGGCCAACCTTCAGTTGCTCGATCCGACAATGGCCTGGTTGGTCGCGGTGGCCGAGGCGCCGACCAGTCTGTCCCTGTCGTTCAACCTGACCAGTCGCGTGGGCTCGGCTGAGTTCGTTGACCGTGGCACTGGCACCTGGTGCCCGACCGGGCTCCTGGTCGCAGCAATGCCGCTGGAGGCTGGGCCTACCTCCGTCATGATCACCAGTGCATCAGGCGTTGAGGACATCCGCGTTGGAATGGCGGGTCTGCTGGATGATGAGATTGTCCGGGTCGATGCGGTTGACCCGACCACGGGCGCGCTGACGCTGGCCAGAGGATGCGCAGACACCGTGCCGATGAGCCACCCGGCCGGAGCCAGGCTCTGGATCTACGACACGTTTGAGAGCGTGGATAACACCGAGTACACCCAGGGCACCACGGTGGCCGCGCGCCTGCTGACCAACACCAGTACCGGGCAGTTGGACCCCGCGCTAGCGGTGGTGGATCAGCTCGCCCTGCAGGGCCGTCAGGGCCGTCCATATCCACCGGGCAAAATGCTGATTGGCGGGGCTGCGTACCCTGCATCGGTTGTCGGGGATGTTGTCCTGACCTTCGCGCACCGTGATCGACTGCAACAGGCTGACCAGTTGATCGATACCACGGTGGACAGCATTGGGCCGGAGTCTGGAGTTAAGTACTCGGCGAGGTTGCTCCGCACTGACAGCGGTGCCGTGCTGGCCGTCCAGGACGGCATTGCGGCGCCCTCGATCACGTTGGCGACCACCTACGCGGGCCAGGTCACAGTGGAGCTGTGGTCAACCAGGGGCAGCACCGCCAGCCTGCAGCGCCACCGCTGGACATTCAACCATAGCAATCCGGCGCCATAGGGCGCCGGATTGCTGTTTTTGAGTTTCTTTTGTCACGTCCTGCACAAGTATTCCGCGTCAAAACCGCTACAAATCCGCGCCAAAAATCGCGCGGCGCTACATGAGCATACTGATTTCACCTTCCCGAAGGCCGGCCTCGGCGGAGCTGGTCAATTTCTGCTGTAGCGCATTGTTCCCCGTTACGCGCGACTCGATGGTCGCCTGGCGCACACTGGAAATGGCCAGCATCGTAATGAGCAGAAGCATGATCAGGGCGACAAAAAGAGCGGCCCCACGCTGTTTTCCCAAATACACAGCATTCACGGCATCAGATTCCTCAGCATGACGCTCCGCTGGCTGATCTGATAGATCTGCCCGTTGTCAGAGCTCTTCAATGATTTGATCGCGGAAGCTGAGCGCCCCGTTAGCGTCTTCCAGGTATCAAGCGCCTGGTTTGTATCCATCACGTCCCTGAGCCTCACACCGGAACTGCGGGACAGCACGCTGTAGCGAACGCTAACCAGCACATCGTTCAGCCCGGGGCTTTGCGTGTATGACATGACTCCCCGGCTGGTATCCCTGGAACTCACGCCAAACTCGTACATCACATCGACGACTCCATCGACGACGGCTTGGCGGTTACAAAGCAGTTCGCCATTTGCGCTCAAACTTATTTTCTCGACGATGAGCGCGTTGATCCGCCCTGCCGTGTAGGGTTTGTCATAGGAAGGATCGCTGATTACATCCCCGGCACAATTTCTTTCATTAGTGTCACGGGGTTGATAGCGAATGCAAAGCGCGCCACCGGTATAGGTAATTACCTGACCTTTCTGGAAGTTGCAGTCAAAACTGGATTGCGCCTTGAACGCGGGATCATCTTCCAGCCTTATATCCGGACGCCGCCGATAGCCGGTCTTGCTCAATTCATCTTTCAGGAACAATTGAACGAATCGGCTATTCTCCTGGCTCTCCAATTGCCCCTGCTGGAAGGAGTATGCCCGCCTGTTGTCTATGTAGATCTGGGTTACGCCAATTATCAGGATGCTGGCGATCAACATTGCCACCATCATTTCTATCAGCGATATGCCCCTCTGCCATCGAGCTACCATATCGCCTCCTATAACTGGCTACGCAGGGTGTAATGGCAAACACCGCCGGTGGATGAGTCCAGGCACTGTTTGTTCTTCACACTCCAGGCGAGCTGGATTTCCACGGAACTTCCCGTGCCGTCCGCACTGCAGCCTGAAGCCCCCTTCGATACACAGATGTGGAAATCGCTCGATAGCAATTCGCTACTGCCGGGCAACAGGGCATGGGCACGTTGTGCCCAGCAAGCCAGTTGCTGCGCAGGATCGATGGCAGTGTTGGAGCATCCGCTGGCTGATACAGCGGGGAAGTCGGTGCCATCTGCCTTGAGGTAGCCTGCGGGTATAACGGGGTTAACCGAATTTGTTCGTAGCCTCATCATTTCCATGAGGTCATCGGCCAAAGCCATTGCGGTACCCCGCTCCGAAGAGTCCTGCGCATACTCGACCGATCGGCTTTGCAGCGCCACCATGCCCAGTACGCCAACACATATCAGTAGTATGGTGAGCAGCACTTCGATCATGCTGAACCCCATAACTCTTCTGTTTACGGTGTGCATGATCCATTGCCCTCACTGACGCGTTGCGAAATGAAGCCGCTGCGCTGAACACTTAGCAGATAGGCCCGCCCGCTGTTATCTTCGCGGCAAACCGCAATATTCATCGCGGCGGCGACGGTTCCATTGGAGTGGAAGTTCAATTCGCTTGTATCCGATTCGGCCTGAACGCCTTGCGGAACTTTCATTGAGCGTATTGTCGCTGCGGACGCGCAATCACTCTTTACCGTCCATACGCTATCCGCGCCGACACAGACGCTGATTTCACTTCGACGGGTAACGGAGGTTGAGCGGGCGAATTGAATGAGAGAGTCGAGTTCGTTACCTACAGACTGCGTGCGACTATCACGAATAAGATCCGTGAAACCCGGAACAGCAATAGCGGCGAAGATAGAGAGGATCAACACGGTGACCATCAGTTCTATCAAGGTGAATCCGTGACTGCTTACGGGATTGCTCATGGCAAGACCCTGCTTGGGATAATTAACGTCACTTGTGCCGGATATCGACACGCCAGTTGACGTAATCAGGTTGCCGAGCAGACCAGAAAAGGATCAGCCAGATAATTGGCTATTTAGAGGAGGAATATTCCCACCCAGGTATTCAATAAGGCGGCTTCAGCGGGGCGTTATTACTGAAACGCCAGTTATCTCCATTAATTGACCGTTTGTCCCAGCCATCCTCCATATTTATTTCGGGCAAAAGAAAAGGCCACCCGGGTGGTGGCCTTTCCCTCGGAGCGCTACGAAATGTCAGCTTTCGCTCGCCTGCTGCACGATCACTCTCTGCGCTGGCATCGGCGCCGGGAATTCGCTGCCCAGCGCTTCCTTTATGGTGCGGTTGGTGTCGAAGTAAACCTGCCAGTAGTTGTCGTTATGGCAGTAGGGCCGCACGGCGAGCACTGGGCCGACGAGGTTGAACTCGAGGATTTCGACGTCCACTGGCGGGTCGCTGAGTACATTCGGGATCGCTGCTATGCGCTGCTTGAGCACCGCGGCGGCGGCCGGGTAGTCCGCGGCGCCGGAGAGCTGCGCCTTGAGTTCCACGCGACGGTAGGGGTTGTGGGTGTAGTTCTGGATGGTGTCGCCGAATATCTTGTTGTTGCCCACCAGGGTGAGAACGTTGTCCGGGGTGTTGATGGCGGTGACGAACAGGCCGATTTCCTTGACGGTGCCAGTGACACCGCCGGCGGTGATGAAGTCGCCAACCTTGAACGGCCGCAGCACGATGATGAAGCCACCGGCCGCGAGGTTCGCCAGCAACCCGGACCAGGCCATGCCGATGGCCACGCCGGCCGCGGCGATGAGTGCGGCGATGCTGGTGGTCTGAACACCGAAGTAACCGAGGATACCGATCACCAGGAGGATGTTCAGGGTGACGGTGATGAAGGAGCCGACGTAGCGCAGTACCGTGGGGTCGACGCTCTGCTTTACGAGCGCTTTCTCGACCATGCCCACGGCAAGGCCGATCAACCAGCGTCCGATCACCCAGAAGGCGATGGCCGCGAGGATCTTCACACCGAATGCGAGCGCGTACTGCGAAACCGTCGCCCACAGTGCGTTGATCTTCTCCGTACCCACATTGATGATGTTCGTATCTTCCATGGAAGCGCACCTGCGAGAGATAGGGACCTCATGAACGCTAGCACGCCCTCGGCCGTTTGCTCGTCGCAGCACGCAGCCCAGAGCCGTGGCCGGCTCCGGGTGTGTTCCAGCTAGCAGTCGCCGGGCAGGCTGGCGATCCAGCGGCCGAGCATTTCCAGCCCTTCGTGGTGCACCAGGCTACGCCCCAGCTCGGGCATCATGTCGCCCGGTTTGTCACTGCCGACACGGTAGGTGAGCACGGACTTCTCGGGGCTGCCGGGGTGGATGTCTTCCAGCCGGCCTCCGGTGCCGCCACCTGCTGCCACCGGTGGCTTGCACACGCCATAGGCAATCGACACGGGCGTATGCGGGTCGAGGTACAGCCCGGAGGTGCGTGCCGCGCCCTTGGGGTTGTGGCAGTGCGAGCAGTTGGCGTCGAGGTAGCTGCGCGCCTGTTTCTCCAGGTTTTCTCTCGCCCGCGGGTGGCCCCACAGCGCGTTCTGCGGTACCTGCGCCAGCTCCGGCAGTCCTTTGAGGAAACCGCGTGCCTGCCAGTGCTGTAGCTGGTTCTCCGTGCCGCTGGCGTAGGCGAAATCCTTGTTCAGGTGACGCGCCTTGGGGCCCAGCGGGGCGATGCCGGCGCCTTTCTGCTCGGCGTGGCATTCAGAGCACTGGTTGGCATCAGGCACCATGTAGGTGAAGGATGTTTTCCTGCCGTCCGCGGCGGTCAGCTCCAGCACCGGGCTGTCGCCGGCCAGTTCAAGGCGCGCCTCGCGCTGGTCGGCGTCCCAGACATAGGGCAACGCGGCCCAGCCTTCCTTCTGCCGGACCAGCACGCGGGTCTCCACCAGTTGCACCCTGGCCAGATCGAGCCCGGCGCTGGGGTCGCGGTCGTCCTGGCTGTTTTGCAACAGGTTGCCCTGGGCGTCCTTGGGGTAATAGAAGGTCTTGGTGAGTACGGCGCCGACGGGGTAGTCGAAGCGGTCCTCGGCGTACTGCGCCGTCTGCCCTTCGGGCATCCAGATGGTGCGCAGCTTGTGGGCGTAGTCGGTGAACAGCGGTGTGTTCAGATCGTAGGGCAGCACCTCGGCGACCGGCGCAAGGTGGCCGTCCGCCTGGCGCAGCATGCCCCAACCGCTGAGTTTTTCAGGGTAGTCGTCGCCTTCGGGCTGGTAGCGTGGCTTGCTCTCCTGCCCGCATCCGGCCAGCGCAGTGGCCAGGGCGAGCGACAACAGGAACGAAGCGTGTCTGGTCATGCCTTGGCGCCCTTGCCACCCAGCCCGGCCTGTTCGATCTTCGGCAGCGGCTTGAGCTTGCACTGGTGCGAGCTCATGTCGGTGCTGATGTTCTTGTAGCCGTTGGGTCCGTCGACATTGACGATGCCGGCGCTGCCGTTGTCGATGCAGATGGCCAGGGCTTCGGGCAGTTTGCCGTCGACCAGTTTTTTCTGGTTGAAGTAGCCGTCCCAGAGGATGTCGGGCAGGCGGCCGTTAAGGCCGAACTTGGCGATCTTCAGCGCCTTGAGTTCCAGATGGTCGGGACTGTCGCCGCCGGGGCCGAAGGTGTTGCCGTGGATGAAGATGCCTTCGGGGTACGGGTCGAAGTTGGGCTGGGTAGCCTTGTCCGAGTAGTTGGTGCTGAAGTAGCTGCTGATGATGACGTTGGCGGTTTTGTGGTTGCCGATCTTGTTGTTGAAGATCTCCACGTCGTCGTTGGAGTTCACCACCACGCCCGATCCCGCCGGCACGCTGGCCACCGGGGTGCCCTTGTGGCCGAAGTTCTCGTGGTTGTTGCCCTGTACGTCGTTGTCGAAGACGCGGGTACCACGCCCCGGCTGCTGGAGGTTGGGCATGTTGAACACGAGGATGCCGCCGGTGTTGTCGGTGGCGACGTTGTTATAGACATCGGCGCCGATGGTGTTTTCGATCTCGATACCGGCGACGTTGCGTTCGGCGCGGTTGTTGCGCACCACGACGTTACGCGACTGGCCGACGTAGATGCCGGAGTCCGAGGCGCCGATGGCGACGTTGCCTTCGAGCAGGGTGTTCTCGGTCTGCACCGGGTAGATGCCGTAACCGCCGTTCTCGGTGGACGGGCCGTTGGTCCATTCGGTGCGGATATTGCGGATGACGATGTTCTTGCCGCCGATGACTTTCAGGCCGTCGCCCTTGGTATCTTCGATGGCGAGGTTCTCGACGGTGAAGTCCGAGGCATCGACGAACAGTCCTTCCGCACCCGCCTTCTGGTTCTTGAAGCTGAGGATGGTCTTGTCCATGCCGGCGCCGCGAATGGTCACGCCATTCACTTTCAGGCTCAGGCTGCGGTCGAGGTGGTAGCTGCCGGCGGGGATCTCGATAACGTCGCCGGACTTGGCCTTGATCAGGCGGGCCTGCAGATCTTTCTGGAAGTCGGTGCTTACGGCAGCGGCGGGCTTGTCGCCTTCGCCACAGGCGGCCAGGGCGACGGAAACAGCGAGAAGGGAGAGGGTTGCGAGACGCATGGCGGGCTCCGGTATTGTTCTTATGATATGGAACTATCGTACCAACTGAGTCGCAGAATACTCCTACATCCCACGCGCCGCCAGCCCTTCAGCCACATGCACTTTGATTGATGGGCGTCACTGTTTCGTGATGGCGGATCGGGATGATCTGCCCCTTCCATCCTCAAGGAGTGCACGGATGAGCTTCATGCCCTGGAACGACGAATTCGTGATTGGAATCGAGCGGATCGACGAGCAGCACCGCTGGCTGGTCGACCTTACCAATGCGCTGTACGACAGCCTGCATGGCCTTGATGACCAGGCCCCGCCGATTGGCGAGCTGCTGGAGCGCCTGGTGGAGTACACGATGAACCACTTCATCGTGGAGGAGGTGTTGTTCCAACGCCTTGGCTACCCGGGGGAGGATGCGCACAAGGCGGAGCACGACCGCTTCAACCGGCAGATCGTCGACCTGCTGTACCGCAACGAGGATGGCGAGGTGGTCTCGACCGAGGCGCTGGAGCTGCTGAAGGCGTGGCTTACCCACCACATTCTGAAAGTGGACAAGGCTTACGTGGAGTTCTTCCGCAATAACGGCGTGACCGCTTAGCGACCACGCCGTGGCACAAGCGTCAGCGCGGGATGTTCGGCTGGCGCTTGGTGGTGCGCTTCTTGCCCTTGGCGTAGCCGGTGGCCTTGTCTTCGGCGGCCTTGTTCCAGGGCTTGGAGCCATCGCTGGCGCGTGGCGGCAGGCCGGTGTGCTGGGTTAGCAGCGGCTTGCCGGTCTTCTTGCTGCCCACCGGGGTGGAGTTCTTGCGGCGCGCGCTCTGGTAGCTGCCATCCCCCGTCGGCTGGTGCGTCGGGATGAGGTGGTGCTTGCCATTGCCGATCAGGTCGGCGCGCCCCATTTCCTTGAGCGCTTCACGCAGCATCGGCCAGTTGTTCGGGTCGTGATAGCGCAGGAATGCCTTGTGCAGGCGCCGACGACGCTCGCCCTTGACGATCTCTACGCCGTCGCTCTTGTAGGTGACCTTGCGTAGCGGGTTCTTGCCCGAGTGGTACATGGCGGTGGCGGTGGCCATCGGCGACGGGTAGAACGCCTGTACCTGGTCGGCGCGGAAACCGCTGCGCTTGAGCCACAGGGCAAGGTTCATCATGTCTTCGTCGCTGGTGCCCGGGTGCGCCGCGATGAAGTACGGGATCAGGTACTGCTCCTTGCCCGCTTCCTTGGAGAACTTTTCGAACATGCGCTTGAAAGCGTCATAGGTGCCGATGCCCGGCTTCATCATCTTCGACAGCGGGCCTTCCTCGGTATGCTCCGGGGCTATTTTCAGGTAGCCGCCGACGTGGTGGGTCACCAGTTCCTTGACGTACTCCGGGGACTCCACGGCGAGGTCATAGCGCAGGCCCGAAGCAATGAGGATTTTCTTCACGCCCGGCAGGTCGCGGGCACGGCGATACAACTGGATCAGCGAGGAGTGATCGGTGTTGAGGTTCTCGCAGATGCCCGGCCAGACGCAGGAAGGCTTGCGGCAGTGACGCTCGATTTCCGGGTCCTTGCAGGCGATGCGGTACATGTTCGCCGTCGGCCCGCCGAGGTCGGAGATGACGCCGGTGAAACCAGGCACCTTGTCCCGTATCTCCTCGATCTCGCGGATGATCGAGTCTTCAGAGCGGTTCTGGATGATCCGACCTTCATGCTCGGTGATGGAGCAGAAGGTGCAGCCGCCAAAACAGCCACGCATGATGTTCACCGAAAAACGGATCATCTCGTAGGCCGGAATCTTCTCGCCGGCGTAGGCCGGATGCGGCACGCGGGCATACTGCAGACCGAAGACGTAGTCCATTTCCTCGGTAGTCAGTGGAATGGGCGGCGGGTTGAACCAGACATCGGTTTCGCCATGACGCTGCACCATCGCGCGGGCGTTGCCTGGGTTGGTCTCCAGGTGCAGGACACGGTTGGCGTGAGCATAGAGCACCGGGTCGCTCTTCACTTTTTCGAAGGATGGCAGGCGGATCACCGTGCGCTCGCGCTCCAGGCGCGGGTTCGGCAGCAGTTGCACAACCCTGGCTTCGTTCGGATCGTCCTGCGGCCCCTTTTCCTGCTCGATGGCACAGGCAGCGGTGTCCTGGGTGTTCACATAGGGGTTAATGATCTTGTCGACCTTGCCCGGACGGTCGATGCGGGTGGAGTCCAGTTCGAACCAGCCTTCAGGCGTATCGCGGCGCACGAAGGCGGTGCCGCGCACGTCGGTGATCGACTCGATGGGCTCGCCGGCAGACAGGCGCTGGGCCACTTCCACCACAGCGCGCTCGGCATTGCCGAAAAGCAGGATGTCGGCCTTGGCGTCCATCAGAATCGAATGACGAACCTTGTCCTGCCAGTAGTCGTAGTGGGCGATGCGGCGCAGCGAGGCTTCGATGCCTCCGAGCACGATCGGCACGCCCTTGTAGGCTTCGCGGCAGCGCTGGCTGTAGACCATGCTGGCGCGGTCCGGGCGCTTGCCGGCCTTGCCGCCGGGGGTATAGGCATCGTCGGAGCGGATTTTCCGGTCGGCGGTATAGCGGTTGATCATCGAGTCCATGTTGCCGGCCGCAACGCCGAAGAACAGGTTCGGCTTGCCGAGCTTCATGAAGTCGTCTTTCGACTGCCAGTCGGGCTGCGCGATGATTCCAACACGGAAGCCCTGGGCCTCGAGCAGGCGCCCGATGATAGCCATGCCGAACGACGGATGGTCAACGTAGGCATCACCGGTGACGATGATGATGTCGCAGGAATCCCAGCCCAACTGATCCATCTCTTCCCGGCTCATTGGCAGGAAGGGCGCCGGGCCGAAACACTCGGCCCAGAACTTGGGATAGTCGAACAGCGGTTTGGCGGCTTGCATCACGGGCACCGGGTATCTCGAAGTTAGGTATCGCGGAAAAACGCGGGCGCGGAATATAGCACAAAAAGTGTACAAATCCGACCAGCGAACTCAGATTTAGCCAGCGCGCTACAGTTTGTCAGCGCCATCATCTGGCTATACTTGAGCCATCATCTGCAGTGCGCGCCTTGGTCTCCGCCAGGCACAGGGAGTGAGTGTCGTGCGTCATGTCTTCGTGCTGTTGCTCGCTCTGCTGGCCGGCCACGCCGCCGCAGTCGAGCTGAATTCGAACGCCAGTGGCGCCTGGCTCAATGGCAGCCTGGAACTCCTTGAGGATAGCAGCGGCAGGATGTCGCTCGACGAGGCAGCGGCCAGCCGAGGCTTCATGCCGGCCAACGGTCGCACCAGTGTCGGTCAGAGCTCCAGCGCGTGGTGGCTGCGCCTGGATTTTGACCGCCGGCAGCCCCCTCCCGGTGGCTGGTGGCTGGAGGTAGACGCGGTCAACCTGAAAGACCTGCGGCTCTACCTGCCCGATGACCTGGGGCGCTATCGCGAACTGCGCTCCGGCGAGTCCGTTCCCTTTTCCGCCGGCCGCGACCGCGACTACCGGCGCCCGCTGTTCCGCCTGCCGGATGGCAACGGGCAGCTCCGGATCTACCTGCGCACCTACGATCCTGCCGGTAACTCCTTCCCGCTGCGGCTCTGGTCACTGGACGATCTACAGGACCACCGCGCCGACACCAACCTGCTCCTCGGGGTGATCTACGGCCTGATCGCGGCGCTGCTGCTGTACAACCTGTTCATACTGCTGACCCTGCGCGACCGCGCGTACTTCTGGTATGTGCTGACCACCGCGTCGGCGCTGTTGTTCAGCCTCGGCATGAGCGGGCATGGCTTCGAGTACTTCTGGCCCAGGCAAGCGGTACCGTGGTGGCTGGACCGCATTACCCTGCCATCGCTCTGGGGCCTGTGCGTGCACCGCTTCACCATCACGCTGTTGCAGACCCGCCGCTACGTGCACTGGGCGCATCGGTTGCTGAATCTGAACTGCGCGCTGTACTTGCTCACCATCACCCTCGGTGCCCTGCAATTACGGGGCATCGCGAGCTGGATGCTGGTGGCGATCACTGTCATTGGCGTGCCTGCGGCACTGGGCGGCGCACTGGTGCGCTGGCGCCAGGGCTCCTTCCCGGCCTTCCTCTACATGCTTGGCTTCGGCCTGGTGCTCACCAGCGTCAGCGTTTCCGTGATGCGCGCGATGGGCGTAGTACAGCCCTCTCCGCTCACTGCTTATGTATTCCCGATTTCGGTCGCGATGGAGTCGGTTCTGTTCTCCTTCGCACTCACCTACCGCATCCAGGGCCTCAAGAGAGAACGCGCGCAAGCCGTGGAGCAGGCCGACCGGGAAAAGAGTGCGCGGCTGACGCTGATGCAAAGTGCGCAGCGCGACCTCGCCAAGGCAGTCGCTGAACGCACCGCGGAGCTGACCCTGAGCAACCAGTTGCTGCGTGAGCGTGAAGCGCAACTGCAGCACGCCGCGCACTACGATCCGCTGACCAGCCTGCCCAACCGCCGCTACCTGGTGGAACATGCCGAGCGAGCGCTGGGCCTCGCGCAGCAGAACGGCGAGACCGTTGCGCTGATGCTCATCGACCTCGATCACTTCAAGCCGATTAACGACAGCCACGGCCACGACGCTGGCGACTTCATGCTGCAGAACGTCGCACATCGCCTGCGCCAGTGCGTGCGGACCAGCGACTGCGTGGCACGCTTGGACGGAGACGAGTTCGCGGCGCTGATCTCCGGCCCGGATGCCGAGGGGCATGCTCGCGAGATCGCCAAGCGCCTGCTCAATGAGCTGTCACGCCCGGTCAGTTTCGACTCGCTGGAACTGCGTGTGACGCCGAGCATCGGCGTCGCCATCTATCCGAGCCACGCGATGCAGTTCAGCAAGCTCTACAAGGCGGCCGACCAGGCGCTGTACGAAGTGAAGGGAAATGGCCGGGCCAGCTACGCGGTGGCCAGCGAGTGCAGCGGCGAGACCAGCGACCTCTGGGCGGACAGCAGCCGCGCCTGATCAATTGCGGTAACGACGCGGCACGCGGGCGGTGATCTTGGTCAGCAGTTCGTAGCCAATGGTGCCAGCATGGGCGGCCACTTCATCCACCGGCAGATGCGCGCCCCACAATTCGACCGACTCGCCAACGCTGGCCGACGGCAGGTCGGTGAGGTCGACCGCCAGCATATCCATCGAAACCCTGCCTGCCAGCGGTACGCGCTTGCCACCCAAGAGCACCGGGGTGCCGCTCGGCGCATGGCGCGGATAGCCATCGGCGTAGCCACAGCTCACCGTTCCAATGCGCGACGGACGCTGCGCTACCCAGCGCGCCCCATAGCCGACACTTTCGCCAACCGGCACGTCGCGCACGGCGATCAGTTGCGCTTCCAGATTCAACGCCGGACGCAGTCCCAGCTCGACAGCGCTGATATCGGCGAACGGCGTGGCGCCGTAGAGCATGATGCCCGGGCGCACCCAGTCCATGTGCGCAGCGGGGATGGTCAGGACAGCGGCGGAATTGGCCAGCGAGCGCTGATCGAAATCCAGGTCGAGCAAGCCGAGGAAGCACTCCACCTGATCCTCGTTGAGCGAATCGCCACGCACGTCGGCGCAGGCGAAATGGCTCATCAGATTCAGCTCGGCCACCTGCTTCGCCTGCTTCAGGCGCGGATGCCAGTCACGGATCGCGCTCGCCGAGAAACCCAGGCGGTGCATACCCGAATCGAGCTTGAGCCAGACGTTCAACGCGCTCGGCAACTGCGTTTCCAGCAGCGCATGCGCCTGCTCCGGACCTTGCACCGCAACGTCCAGCCGCAGTTGGGCAGCGATCAGGTATTCGCTCGGCTCGAAGCAGCCTTCCAGCAGCAGTATGCGAGCGTCGGCATGCAGCGCGCGCACCTCCGCGGCCTCTTCCAGGCACGCCACGGCAAAGCCGTCCGCCTCGTCATGCAGTGCGCTGACCACCTCGCGGGCGCCATGCCCGTAGGCATTGGCCTTTACCACCGCGAACGCCTGCCGCCCCGGAGCGCAGCGCTTGGCAACGGCGTAGTTGTGGCGAATGGCGGAAAGATCGACGGTGGCGACAAGCGGGCGCATGGCATGGGATTCCGCAAAATGAAACGGGCGCCTATCTTAAGGCGCCCGTCGGTCACGCGGAATGCAACATCGTCATTCGTCTTCGAAGTTGTACATGCCCGGAGCAAGGTTTTCGAAGCGGCTGTAGCGACCAAGGAAGGCCACGCGCACGGTACCGATAGGGCCGTTACGCTGCTTGCCGATGATGATTTCGGCAACACCCTTGAACTCGGTATCGGGGTGATACACCTCGTCGCGGTAGACGAACATGATCACGTCGGCGTCCTGCTCGATCGCTCCGGATTCCCGCAAGTCGGAGTTCACCGGGCGCTTGTTCGGGCGCTGTTCCAGCGAACGGTTGAGCTGCGACAGCGCCACCACCGGGCAGTTGAATTCCTTGGCCAGCGCCTTGAGCGAGCGCGAAATCTCGGAAATCTCGTTCGTACGGTTGTCGCCAGCGGAGCCGGGAATCTGCATCAGCTGCAGGTAATCGACCATGATCATGCCGATCTCGCCGTGTTCACGGGCCAGGCGGCGGGTACGTGCGCGCATTTCCGAAGGCGAGATGCCTGCGGTGTCGTCGATGAACAGCTTGCGGTCGTTGAGCAGGTTCACCGCCGAGGTCAGGCGCGGCCAATCCTCGTCGTCCAGCTTGCCGGAGCGGACCTTGGTCTGGTCGATGCGGCCGAGCGACGCGAGCATACGCATCACGATCGAGTCGGAGGGCATCTCCAGGGAGTACACCAGGATCGCCTTGTCGCTGCGCATCAGGGCGTTCTCCACCAGGTTCATGGCGAAGGTGGTCTTGCCCATGGACGGACGGCCGGCAACGATGATCAGGTCGGCAGGCTGCAGGCCGCTGGTCTTTTCGTCCAGGTCGGTAAAACCGGTGGAAATCCCGGTCAGCGCCTCGGTGGTGTTGAACAGGTGATCGATGCGGTCGATGGTCTTGACCAGAATGTCGCTGATCCCGACCGGGCCGCCGGTCTTCGGTCGCGCTTCGGCGATCTCGAAGATCTTGCGCTCTGCTTCGTCGAGCACTTCGTTGGCGCTACGCCCTTCCGGGTTGAATGCGCTATCGGCGATGTCGCTGCTGATGCCAATCAACTGCCGCAGCGTGGCGCGCTCACGGATGATCTGCGCGTACGCCTTGATATTCGCCACAGATGGGGTGTTCTTCGCCAACTCGGCGAGATACGCCAGGCCGCCGACCTGGGAGAGCTGACCCTCACGCTCCAGCAGCTCGGAGAGAGTAACGACATCGATGGGCTGGTTGCCTTCGGCGAGCTTGTAAACAGCGCGGAAGATCAGGCGATGATCATGACGATAGAAGTCGCCATCGGACACGGCGTCCGAAACCCGTTCCCACGCGTTGTTATCCAGCATCAGACCACCCAGCACCGCCTGTTCGGCTTCGATCGAGTGCGGCGGCACCTTGAGAGAAGCGGTTTGCAGGTCGTATTGCTCGGGGACGGTGATGTCGTTCATGGGCTCTGCGTGCGGGCTCTTCGTATAAATGAATCAGTGAAAAAACAAAGGGCACGGTACCGAGATACAGTACCGTGCCCGATGTTAGCGGACTGATTCGCCCACGCAAGGTGTGCGAAACGTCCTAGCGACGGATCGCTTACTCGGCGACAACAACCACGTGCAGGGTTGCGTCAACATCGGTGTGCAGTTGCACTTCGATGTTGTATTCGCCTACAGCGCGCAGGGCGCCGTCGGGCAGGCGAACTTCGCTCTTCTCCAGCGGGTAGCCGGCAGCCGAAACGGCTTCGGCGATGTCGCGGGTGCCGATCGAACCGAACAGCTTGCCTTCGTCGCCAGCATGGGCGCCGATGGTCACGATCAGTTCGGCCAGTTGGGCAGCGCGGGCTTCAGCAGCGGCTTTCTTATCGGCAGCGGCTTTTTCCAGCTCGGCACGGCGCTCTTCGAAAGCAGCGACGTTGGCCGCGGTGGCAGCGGTGGCTTTGCCCTGCGGCAGCAGGTAGTTACGGGCGTAACCGCCCTTTACGTTCAGCTTGTCGCCCAGGTTGCCCAGTTTGGCGATCTTTTCCAGCAGGATGACTTCCATTTGAGTCTTACCTCTTAACTTTTAACCTTCACCGTTCGCGGCGCCCTGGCGGCGGGCCAGACGGCCGCGAAAATCAAACAGACTGTCGACGACGGCGACAAGACAGATCACATTGCCCAGCACGAAGACCAGCAGGTACAGCGGCGCCAGCCAGAAGCCCGGAAGCTTCTTCAGCGCTACCAGGCCGTGCCCCAGTGCGATCCCGGCGAACAACAGCGGGATCATGCACAGCGGCGCCAGCATGGTGGCGGCGGGGCCGGCGAATGGCAGAGCCACCACACCGACCAACAGCCCCAGAGCCGTGCCCGGAGACAGACGCAGTGCGCGGAACTCGCGGCCAAACCCTTCCGGGTTGTACAGCGCTGCCTGCCAATAACGCGCCAGCATCAGGCACAACAGGCTGATCGTCTGCAGCGAGGCTGCCATCAGGCCGGTGATGGTCGGAACCATCTCCGCCTGCAAGGCGGCCATCTGTTCCGGCGTCAGCTTGGCTTCGGCCAGAATTTGCGGCAGCGCCTTGCCGAACGCATCGGCAAGACTTGCGACCAACCCGGCCGACACCGTGCTTAGCAACAGCACGAACACCGCTCCGAGCACAACGCTCGCCAGCATCACCTGGTTCCAGGACACCCTGCTGCGCAGAACCTGCGCCAGCACGGCACTACCCACCAGAACCAGGGATACGCTGGGGTCTCCCAGGTACCACCAGGCCAGTGCCGGAAGCAGCGCCCAGGCCAGGATGCCAAAGGCATCACTGGCTCCACGACGCAACAGCACCAGACTGCCTGCTGCGGCACCCAGCCAGAACAACGGCTGCAATACCGCGGCTGCGACGACCACGAGGATCGCCTGCATGCGGCCTCGCATGACGAATTCAGCCAATGCGCGCATGCGATCTATCCATCAAATCCAGTCGACTGCCCGATCTCAACGGCCGTGGCTGTCGGTGTAGGGAAGCAGGGCCAGGTAGCGGGCGCGCTTGATAGCGGTAGCCAGCTGACGCTGGTACTTGGCCTTGGTGCCGGTGATACGGCTCGGAACGATCTTGCCGGTTTCGGAAACATAGGCTTTCAGGGTGTTCAGATCTTTGTAATCGATCTCTTTCACGCCTTCAGCGGTGAAACGGCAGAACTTACGACGACGGAAGAAACGTGCCATGAATGTGGCTCCTCAATACTGGTCCGGGATTACTCGTCAGCGCTGTCGCGGCTATCTTCGCCGTCAGCGGACTCGCCCTCGTTCGATTCGGGACGCTCACGGCGCTCACGGCGCTCGTTGCGGCTCTCTTCGGCCTTCAGCATTTCGGACTGGCCGGTAACGGCTTCGTCGCGACGGATGACCATGTTACGGATCACGGCGTCGTTGTAACGGAAGTTGTCTTCCAGCTCGGCCAGGGCCTTGGCGGTGCACTCGACGTTCATCAGAACGTAGTGAGCCTTGTGCACGTTGTTGATGGCGTAAGCCAGCTGACGACGGCCCCAGTCTTCCAGACGGTGAACTTTGCCGCCGTCTTCTTCGATGGCCTTGGTGTAACGCTCGACCATGCCACCGACTTGTTCGCTCTGGTCCGGGTGAACCAGGAACACGATTTCGTAATGACGCATAAATGCTCCTTACGGATTGCAGCCTGCCGACAAAGCGGTCAGGCAAGGAGTGAATGATTTTTTCCTTGCCGCCTGAGAGGACGCGCGAACGCCTGCCCGGACGACAAGGGCCGACATTCTAGAGAAGGGTGCCGGGGGGCGCAAGGAAATCTGGCGATTATTTGAACAGCGCGAGACGGGATGCCCCGTCTCGCGAAGGAGCGTCAGGCGCCGGCCTTGAGCTGGCGCTGGCGGACGATCTCGAACAGGCAGATGCCGGTGGCCACCGACACATTCAGGCTACTGACGCTCCCCTGCATCGGCAGCTTGGCCAGGTAGTCACAGTGTTCGCGGGTCAGGCGGCGCATGCCCCTGCCCTCGGCTCCCATCACCAGCACGGTCGGCCCGGTGAGATCAAGCTCATAGAGCATCTGGGTCGCCTCGCCCGCCGTACCGACAATCCACAGGCCGCGCTGCTGGAGTTTCTCCAGGGTGCGCGCCAGGTTGGTCACCGCCACCAGCGGTATGACCTCGGCAGCACCGCAGGCAACCTTACGCACCGTGGCGTTGAGCGTGGCGGACTTGTCCCTCGGCACGATGACCGCCAACGCACCCGCAGCATCGGCGGTACGCAGGCAGGCGCCGAGGTTGTGCGGATCGGTGACGCCATCCAGAGCCAGCAACAGCGCAGGGCCGGAGGAACGCTCGAGCAGCTCCTCCAGCATGTTCTCACCCCACACCTGGCTCGGGCTGACCTCGGCGACCACTCCCTGGTGCACACCTTCGGCCCATTCGTCCAGTTCCTTGCGGTCGCGCGTGCCCACCGGCACGCGCACCTGGCCAGCCAACTCGACAAGCGCCTGAACGCGCGGATCATGCCGCCCTTCAGCCAGCCACAATTGCTTGACCCGCTTTGGGTGATGGCGCAGCAACGCTTCTACGGCGTGAACCCCGTAGACCTTTTCCCACTGACTCATTTCTTCGCCTTACGCTTGCTGGCCGGAGCGCCACCGGTGCCACCCGCCTTGGGCGCGGACGAACCCTTGCGGTGCTTGGTCGGCTTGGCGGACCGGGCTTTCTGTTTCGAAGGTTTGCGCGGCTTGCCCGCGACGAGCGCGCCCTTGCCCTTGCCAGCCGCCGGCTTGCTCCCGCCGCCCCTGGCTTCCTCGAGCAGCGCCTTCTTCACTTCGCGACTCTTGCGCACATCGGTGTTGCCGAGCATTTCCTCGGCCTTGGCGAGCATTTCCGGGGCTACAGACGGCAACGCCTGTACCACGCCGACCTTGCGCTTGCGCGGTTTGTGCGAAGGCACCACGGCCACGTCAGGCGCGAAGAACGGATCGTCCGCTACCTGGCGACGCGCCCTGGCTGGCTTCTCCTTGGTAGCGGCCCCCTTGGCCGCCCCGCCCTTGGCCACTTTGCCCTTGGCAACCGGCTCAGCCTTCTCGCCACGCTTCTTGCGACCGATGGGCGCGCTGAGCACGTTATCGGAGAGTTCAAAGTCAATCTTGCGCTCATCCAGGTCGACGCGCGCCACCACGACCTCTACGGTGTCACCGAGGCGGAAGCTGCGACCGGTGCGCTCGCCACTGAGGCGATGGTGCACGGCATCGAAATGGTAGTAGTCGCCAGGCAGCGCGGTGACGTGCACCAGGCCTTCCACATAGATATCGCTCAGCTCGACAAAGATGCCGAAACCGGTCACCGCGGTAATCACCCCCGGGAAGGTCTCGCCCACGCGCTCACGCATGAACTCGCACTTCAGCCAGTTGGTGACGTCCCGTGTCGCCTCGTCGGCGCGGCGCTCAGTCATCGAGCACTGCTCGCCCAATTGCGCCAGGCGGGCTTCGTCGTACGGATAGATGCGCGCCTTGGGCATGCTGGCGGCACCGACGCGCTGCACGTGCTCGGATGCCGTCTTGGAGCGAATCAGGCAACGGATCGCGCGATGGGTCAGCAAGTCCGGGTAGCGACGGATCGGCGAGGTGAAATGGGTGTAGGCCTCGTAGTTCAGGCCGAAGTGGCCGGCGTTCTCCGGGCTGTACACCGCCTGGCTCAGGGAGCGCAGCATCACGGTCTGGATCAGTTGCAGGTCCGGGCGGCCCTGGATGGACTCCAGTAGCTTCTGGTAGTCCGCCGGGGTCGGATCGCCCTTGCCGCGATACAGGGTCAGCCCCAGCTCGCCGAGGAACTGACGCAGATTGTTCAGCTTTTCCTGCGGCGGGCCATCGTGGACGCGGTACAACGCCGGGATCGCATGCTTCTCCAGGAATTTGGCGGTGGCGACGTTGGCCGCCAGCATGCACTCCTCGATCAGCTTGTGCGCATCGTTGCGCTGGGTCGGACGGATTTCCGAGATTTTGCGGTCCGCGCCGAATACGATGCGGGTTTCCTGAGTCTCGAAGTCAATGGCACCGCGCACGTGGCGCGCGCCGACCAGGACCTTGTACAGGTCATAGAGCGTATTGAGGTGCGGCACGACCGCCGGCAGTTGTTCCTTCAGACGCTGACCCTCGGGACTGTCCGGGGTTTCCAGGTACTGGCTGACCTTGGTGTAGGTCAGGCGCGCGTGGGAATGAATGACCGCCTCGTAGAATTGGTAGTCGGTCATTTTGCCGGCCTTGGAGAGATTCATCTCGCAGACCATGGCCAGGCGATCGACCAACGGATTCAGGGAGCACAGGCCGTTGGAGAGAATCTCCGGCAGCATCGGGATCACGCGCTCGGGGAAATACACCGAGTTGCCGCGCTTGGCCGCCTCTTCATCCAGCGCCGAACCGACCTTCACATAATGAGAGACATCGGCGATGGCGACGAACAGCTTCCAGCCGCCGCCCTTGCGTTTCTCGGCGTAGACCGCGTCGTCGAAGTCGCGGGCATCTTCGCCGTCGATGGTAACGAATGGCAGGGTACGCAGGTCGACGCGCTTCTCCTTGTCCTTTTCCAGCACTTCGGGCTTGAGCTTGGCCGCTTCCTTTTCCACGGCCTCGGGCCAGGTGTGAGGAATGTCGTAGCTACGCAGCGCGACTTCGATTTCCATGCCTGGCGCCATGTAGTCGCCGAGAACTTCCACCACTTCGCCCTGAGCCTGGCGATGCACGCTCGGCCACACGTCGATGCGCACCTGGACGAACTGGTTGTGCCTGGCCTTGCCGGCCTTACCCGGCGGGATCAGCACTTCCTGCTGAATCTTCGGATTGTCCGCCACCACCGTGCCGATGCCGCTCTCATCGAAGTAACGGCCGACAATGGTTTCGTGGGCACGCTCGACCACTTCCACTATCGCCCCTTCGCGGCGACCGCGGCGATCGAAGCCGGACACGCGCGCCAAGGCGCGGTCGCCGTCGAATACCAGGCGCATCTGCGTCGGACTGAGGAACAGGTCGTCGCTTCCATCATCGGGAATCAGGAAGCCGAATCCATCACGATGACCGGCGATGCGGCCGAGGATCAGGTCGAGCTTGTCCACCGGAGCATAGGCGCCTCGGCGGGTATAGATAAGCTGGCCATCGCGCTCCATGGCGCGCAGTCGGCGGCGCAACGCTTCTTCCGACTCTTCGCCGGAGAGGCCGAACTCATCGAGCAACTGGCTCCGCGTTGCGGGCGCGCCGCGTTCGGCGAGATGTGCCAGGATGAGTTCACGGCTGGGGATGGGGTTGTCGTATTTTTCCGCCTCGCGGGCGGCCTCGGGATCGAGGTTTTGCCAATCGGCCATTAAAGTGCGGTCACCTTATCTATTTGGGTATGGTTCGCCATATGCTTATTGAAGCGCGAAATCCGCTCGTCGGTCAGCTTTGGACGTGAATAAATTTTTTATCGCATCAGGGGTTTACAAGCGAAAACGCTCTCCGTATAGTTCGCGCCCACAGCGTCACACAGACGTTGTAACACGGAAACGATGAGCAATCATCGACTCCAGTGCCCAGGTGGCGGAATTGGTAGACGCACTAGGTTCAGGTCCTAGCGGTGGCAACACCGTGGAAGTTCGAGTCTTCTCCTGGGCACCACTTATTCAAGGATAGAGTCAGTCGATGACAGACTTTATCCCGGCGGGTTCGGAACCCTGATAACCGAACGATAGACCGCCCGATGCAGCCAAGGGTTGCATCACCGCAAGACGATGAGCGATCATCGCACCCCATGCTGAAAAGCATGCCCAGGTGGCGGAATTGGTAGACGCACTAGGTTCAGGTCCTAGCGGTGGCAACACCGTGGAAGTTCGAGTCTTCTCCTGGGCACCATATTCAAACGAAAAAGCCGAGCACTGCTCGGCTTTTTCGTTTTCGGGTTTCCGCAATCCAAAGCCGGGCACAATGTCCGAGCTTGCCGCACTGATCACCCCACACTCTCGCTCAGCCAACCAGCCCCACTCATACCGCCGACGACAAACCGCCCGCCAGCAACCGCCAATCCACACCTCAATGACATCAATGGAGATGCCCAGGCGAACCATATCGCCTGACGTACTCCACGCAGAAACGACAACGGACCGCAGAGCGGCCCGTTGCGAGGTACACAGCGCAGATCAGCCGAACGGATGGCGCAGCACGATGGTCTCGGCACGGTCCGGGCCGGTGGAGATGATGTCGATGGGTGCACCGACCAGCTCCTCGACGCGCTTGATGTAGGCGCGCGCATTGGCCGGCAGGGCCTCCAGGCTCTGCACGCCGACAGTAGACTCGCTCCAGCCCGGCAGGTCTTCGTAGACAGGCTGCAGGCCAATGTAGCTGTCGGCATCGGTCGGAGCATCGGTCAGCAGCTCACCGGCGGCGTTCTTGTAGCCGGTGCAGATACGTACGGCATCCAGGCCGTCAAGGACGTCCAGCTTGGTCAGGCAAAGGCCGGACAGGCTGTTGATCTCGATGGCACGACGCAGGATGACCGCATCGAACCAACCGCAACGGCGGGCACGGCCGGTAGTGGCGCCGAACTCGTGACCAACCTTGGCCAGGTGAGCACCAACGTCATCGAACAGCTCGGTCGGGAACGGGCCGGAACCCACGCGAGTGGTATAGGCCTTGGTAATCCCCAGGATGTAATCCAGGTACAGCGGACCAAAGCCCGAACCGGTAGCGGTGCCGCCCGCCGTGGTGTTGGAGCTGGTGACGAAGGGGTAAGTGCCATGATCGATGTCGAGCAGCGAACCCTGAGCACCTTCGAACATGATGTTCTCCCCGCCACGACGCAGATCGTGCAGGGTCGAGGTCACGTCAGCCATCAGCGGACGCAGCTCTTCGGCATAGGCCATGCACTCGTCCAGAGTCTTCTGGAAGTCGACGGCCGGCTCCTTGTAATAGTTCTGCAGGACGAAGTTATGGTAGTCCAGCAACTCGCCCAGCTTGGCGGCGAAGCGCTCGCGATGGAACAGGTCGCCAACGCGCAGACCGCGACGAGCCACTTTGTCCTCGTACGCCGGACCGATGCCACGACCGGTGGTGCCAATCTTGGCGTCGCCACGAGCCTTCTCGCGAGCCTGGTCCAGGGCTACGTGGAACGACAGGATCAGCGGGCAGGACGGGCTGATGCGCAGGCGCTCGCGCACCGGTACGCCCTTCTCTTCCAGCTTGGCGATTTCGCGCATCAGCGCATCGGGCGCCAGGACCACGCCGTTGCCGATCAGGCACTGCACGCCTTCACGCAGGATGCCCGACGGAATCAGGTGCAGCACGGTCTTCTCGCCAGCGACTACCAGGGTATGACCGGCATTGTGGCCGCCCTGGTAACGCACCACGGCAGCAGCCTGGTCGGTCAGCAGGTCGACAATCTTGCCTTTGCCCTCATCACCCCACTGGGTGCCCAGGACTACGACATTCTTACCCATAACTCTTGTCCCCATCGTGGATGTTCGGTGCCGGCCGCGGCCGGCAGAAACTCGAAGTGGCGCGCCTCAGAGCGCGACCACCTGCCAATTGCCATCGCGAGCCAGCAGTTGCTGGTCGCAGCCCGCTTCGGTAGCCGAAGCCGCATCCTGCCCGGGCAACGCCTGTACCACGCGCACACCCTGACGGCGCAACTGCTGCACCGCCTGCCATAAGCCAGGTCCGTCGACCGGCGCCCAGACTCCGGCGCGCGGCTCGTCGAGCTGGGCGCGACCGAGAGTGACCAGGGTCTTGAGATCGGTGGAGAAACCGGTCGCCGGACGGGCGCGACCAAAATCAGCGCCAATGTCATCGTAGCGACCGCCCTGAGCGATGGATTCGCCAACCCCAGGCACGAACGCAGCGAACACCACGCCCGTGTGATAGTGATAACCGCGCAGCTCGCCGAGATCGAAGTACAGCGGCAACTGCGGGAAACGCGCAGCCAGCGAGTCTGCGATAGCGGTCAGATCCGCCAGCGCCTCCTGCACCGCGAGCGGAGCGCTGGCGAGCACCTCACGCGCCTGATCCAGCACCTGACGACTGCCGCACAGCTCAGCCAGTGCGCGCAGCATGCCAGCCAGATCCGCAGGCAAGGCCTCGGTCAGCGCTGCAACCTCATCGACAGCCTTGCGTTGCAGCGCATCGAACAGCGACTGCTCAACCTCACCGGAAAGCCCAGCCGCGCGCGCCAGCCCGCGGTAGATGCCGACATGGCCGAGATCCATATGCACGTCCGGCACCTGAGCCATGTCCAGCATGTCGAGCAGCAGGCTGATGACCTCGACGTCACCAGCGGCGCCAGTATT
Organism: Pseudomonas triclosanedens; assembly: GCF_026686735.1. Classification (NCBI taxonomy): domain Bacteria; kingdom Pseudomonadati; phylum Pseudomonadota; class Gammaproteobacteria; order Pseudomonadales; family Pseudomonadaceae; genus Pseudomonas; species Pseudomonas triclosanedens. Next base: position 5,500,072 of record NZ_CP113432.1, read on the forward strand.
GCCATACAGCTCGGCCCCCAGCTGAATCGGGCTACGCGAAGTAGCCAGAGCACGAGGGCGCGCATGCAGCACACTGCCGGCGTAACACAGGCGATTAGGACCTTCGCGGCGGAGGCTGTGCGCATCCATGCGAGCGACCTGCGGCGTGATATCCGCACGGAACCCCATCAGGCGACCGGACGCAGGGTCGGTAACCTTGAAGGTACGCAGATCCAGATCCTGCCCGGCGCCAGTCAGCAGGGATTCCAGGTATTCGATATGCGGGGTGACTACGAACTCGTAACCCCAACGCTGGAAGAGGTCCAGCACCTGACGGCGGGCTGCTTCAACGCGCGCCGCCTCCGGTGGCAGCACTTCTTCGATCCCATCTGGCAGCAGCCAGCGGTCTACCGTTGCCATGTCGCCTCTCCCCTTTCAGCCGGGCGGCACTTCAATGAATGCAGTAAAGAAGAACGGTACCGAGCAACATGCTGCCCAGCCCGATGAGTCTGAGCCTGCGGTCGTCGAGGCGACCCAGCCCACTCACAGCGTCCCGCCAGCCACGCGGATACAGGAATGGAAGGATGCCTTCCAGCACCAGTAACAGACAGAACGCTTTGCCGAGTTCCTGCCACATGGTTCCTGCACATGGATCTAACGGGCGCAAAAAAGCCGGGATTTCCCGGCTGACCCATGATAACACGATTTCTCCGGCGGGCACTGCCGCCCGCCGGAGAGTTACAAGGGTCCGTTGATGTTTCGGCGTGAATCGCGTTGCCGCGGCAAATCACGCCAGGCTAGACGCGGGGCGACGGTAATGGCCGGCCCTTGCCTAGCCCCGCAACGACGCATGGCGTGATTTGACGCGCAACCCGAAGGGACGAACCCCCGTGTTGCGCGGCGCCCGGGCCTCAATTCGGCATCGGGACAACTCGCAACACGGGGTTCAGCGCGGTCACGACGAAGCGTCGACGGACCCTTAGGGTTTAGCTTTTTCCAGATAGCGGAAGAAATCGTTGCTGGGGTCGAGCACCAGCACGTCCTTCTTGTCCGCGAAGCTCTCGCGGTAAGCCTTGAGGCTGCGGGTGAAAGCGTAGAACTCCGGATCGGCACTGTAGGCCTTGGCGTAAATTGCCGCAGCCTTGGCATCACCGTCACCCCGGGTTTCTTCCGACTCGCGATAAGCCTCGGCCAGCAGTACACGACGCTGACGGTCGGCGTCCGCGCGGATACCTTCGGCCAGTTCACGCCCTTTCGCGCGATGCTCGCGGGCTTCCCGCTCACGCTCGGTGCTCATGCGCTCGAACACGCTGCGATTCACTTCCTTCGGCAGGTCGATGGCCTTGACGCGAACATCGATGACCTCGATACCCAGTTCCTTTTGCGCCATGCGGTTCAGCGAAGCAGTGATATCCCCCATGAGCGCGTCACGCTCACCGGAAACCACTTCATGCAAGGTGCGTTTGCCGAACTGGTCGCGCAGACCGGCCTCCAGGCGGCGAGACAGACGCTCATCGGCGATCTGCTTCATGCCGGAAGTCGCGGTATAGAAGCGCTCGGCATCGGAGACGCGCCATTTGGCGTAGGCATCGACCATCACCGCTTTCTTCTCCAACGTCAGGAAACGCTGGGTCGGCGAGTCCAGAGTCAGCAGACGGCCGTCGAACTTGCGCACCTGGTTGACGTACGGAATCTTGAAGTGCAGGCCCGGCTTGACGTCGGCGTCGACCACGCGACCGAAGCGCAGCAGCACGGCGCGCTCGGTCTGCTGAACGACATAGATGCTGCTCCACAGCGCAACCGCGGCAACGACGGCGGCGATCAGGGCAATCAGAGACTTGTTACTCATCAGCGGCTCTCCCTGGTACGCATGTCACGCTGCTGCAGGTCGTTGGCCACCCGCGAACCGATGTCTTGCGTGCTGCTGGTCGTGCCTGGCGTGGTGCTTGGGGCTGCCGAACCACGGCCATCCATCATCTTGTCCAGCGGCAGGTAGATCAGATTGTTCTGACCCTGCTGCCCGGTCACCAGCACCTTGCTGCTCTGGCTCAGAACGTCCTGCATGGCGTCCAGATACAGACGCTCACGAGTAACCTCGGGCGCCTTGCGGTACTCACCCGCCAGCTTGCTGAAGCGATCCGCCTCACCCTGGGCGCGAGACACGACCTCATCACGGTAGCCGTTGGCTTCCTCGATGATGCGCTGGGCCTGACCACGAGCCTCAGGCACGACACCATTGGCATAGGCTTCGGCCTGGTTCTTCTCGCGCTGCTCGTCTTCGCGGGCACGGATCACGTCGTCGAACGCTTCCTGCACCTCTCGCGGCGCGGCGGCGCTCTGGATATTCACCTGAGTCACGGCGATGCCGGTCTTGTAGGTATCCATGAAGCGCTGCAGCCGCTCGCGCACCTCGGTAGCCATCTGCTCACGACCTTCGGTGAGGATCTGGTCCATCGTGGTCGAGCCCGCGACGTGACGCAGCGCGCTCTCGGTGGCCTGCTGCAGGCTCACCTCGGGCTGGTCGACGTTGAGCACGAAATCCTGCAGGTTGCTGACCTTGTACTGCACGGTCAGCGGAACCTCCACGATATTCTCGTCCTCGGTGAGCATCTGGCCCTGCTTGCTGTATGCACGCTCGCGGGTCACGTTCTCCTGAAACTTCTTGTCGATCGGCGGGAAGTAGATATTCAGGCCCGGCCCCACGGTCTCGTAGTACTTGCCGAAGCGCAGGATCACCGCCTGCTCCTGCTCGTCCACCACATAGATGGCGTTGTACAGCCACAGTACGCCGAGGATCGCCAGTCCGATACCGAACAGTCCCAGAGTACCGCCCTTGCTGCCACCGCCACCGGTGCCGCTACCGCGTTTGGGTTTGCCGAAAATACCGTTCAGGCTGTCCTGCAGCTTGCGAAAGGCCTCATCCAGATCAGGCGGGCCCTGGCGGCCGCCACCACGGCGTCCACCCCACGGGTCCTGATCGTTCTTGTTCGAGTTGTCACCCGGCTCGTTCCAAGCCATAGCGCTCTCCATCTGATAACGCGAAAACGCGCCTACGGCGCGCCCACCCATGCTACCGAATGCCCCGCCCCCTGCCAAAAGCAGCGGCCCGGGCTTTATTGCAAAGTGTGTTGCGCAATGAACTCCGCCGGCTGCCAGCCTTCTCGACTGACCAGGCGGTTCAACTCGACACGCGGCAGGCGGACCTGCAACACAGCGCGCCCTTCTTCATCATGCCCCTCGGACTGTACCGCGCCCAGTTCGAAGAACTGAGCACGAAGCCGCCCCAGGCGTTGTGGCAGGCAGAGCGTCCCAACGAACAGGTCCTCGCCCAGCAACTCGGAGATCGCCTGCTCGATCAAGTCCAGCCCACGGGACTCACGCGCCGACACCCAGACCCGAACGGGCTTGCCGAATTCGTCACGCTGAATCCACGGATCCATGTCCTGCAACAGGTCGATCTTGTTGTAGACCTCGAGCATCGGCAACTCGTTGGCGCCGATTTCCTGCAGCACCGCCAGCACCTGCTCGATCTGAGCATCGCGCTCCGGCTCGTGAGAGTCGATGACGTGCAGCAGCAGGTCCGAATTGCTCGACTCTTCCAAGGTAGCCCGAAACGCCTCTACCAGCTTGTGCGGCAGATGGCGAATGAAGCCTACGGTGTCAGCCAGAATTATCGGCCCGATATCGTCCAGCTCCAGCCGGCGCAAGGTCGGATCGAGGGTAGCGAACAACTGGTTGGCCGCGTATACCTCGGAAGTGGTCAACGCGTTGAACAGCGTGGACTTGCCGGCGTTGGTGTAGCCGACCAGAGAGACCGACGGGATTTCCGCACGGCGACGACCGCGACGAGCCTGCTCGCGCTGACTGCGGACCTTTTCCAGGCGCTGCTTGATCTGCCGGATGCGCACCCGCAGCAAACGGCGGTCGGTTTCCAGTTGGGTTTCACCCGGACCGCGCAAGCCGATACCGCCCTTCTGGCGCTCAAGGTGAGTCCATCCGCGCACGAGGCGCGTACTCATGTGCTCGAGCTGGGCAAGCTCCACCTGCAGCTTGCCCTCGTGTGTACGAGCACGCTGGGCGAAGATGTCGAGGATCAACCCCGTCCGGTCGAGCACACGGCATTCGAGCGCTCGCTCGAGGTTGCGCTCCTGACTCGGAGTGAGGGTGTGATTGAAGATGATCAGCTCGACCTTCTCGGCATGGACCAGGTCGTGCAACTCTTCGACCTTGCCGCTGCCGATCAGGTACTTGGCTGAAGGCTGATGGCGCGAAATGTTTACGAACGCTACAGACTCCGCGCCCGCCGAACGCGCCAGCTCCTGGAACTCCTGCGGGTCTTCGCGCGCCTCGGGGTCCTGACCTTCCAGATGGACCAGAATGGCCCGTTCCCCACCGCCCGGGCGCTCAAAGAACAAGGCGAACTCCCGTCAAACGTTACCCGGCTCTGCCGGTTGGTCACCGCTGGGCAGACGCACCGGACGGCTGGGAACAACGGTAGAGATCGCGTGCTTGTAGACCATCTGGCTGACAGTGTTCTTCAGCAGGATGACGAACTGGTCGAACGATTCGATCTGGCCCTGCAGCTTGATGCCGTTGACCAGATAAATGGAAACCGGTACGCGTTCTTTCCGCAGGGTATTGAGGTAAGGGTCTTGTAGCGAATGCCCTTTTGACATATGCCGCACTCCTTGTAAGGGTAATAATCAGATTTTAGTAGTAGTCGAATTGGCTTAACGCCGTCCTGAACCCCAAGGATAGACGGCCAGAATTAAGGTCTCGAGCCTATATGGAGACCGCCTCAAGGTATTTCAAGGCACGCGGCAGATTGTCATCCGCCATGCTGTCCAACCAGTGTAGATGGCTCCAGCTGCGCAGCCAGGTGAACTGGCGCTTGGCCAATTGCCGCGCGGCGATCACGCCGCGCTCCTCCATTTCAGAGTAGGACAGTTTGCCCTCGAGGTAATCCCATACCTGTCGATAGCCAACAGCCCGTATAGACGGCAGCCCGGCGTGCAAGTCACTTCTCGAGCGCAGGGCTTCGACCTCGGCGACGAATCCCTGTTCCAGCATCTGGCGAAATCGTTGCGCGATACGCGCGTGCAGTACCTGGCGCTGCAGAGGCGCGATCGCCAGGTGAGCGACAGTATACGGCAATTGCCCACCGCCTTGCGCGCCGAACCCCGCATTTTCACTCGCCTGCCGACGTCGATGTTCGCTCATGGACATGCCGCTGACGCGATGGACTTCCAACGCCCTGACAAGGCGCTGCGGATCGTTCGGATGGATGCGCGCAGCCGACTCAGGGTCTACTCGCGCAAGCTCCGCGTGCAGGGCGGCCCAACCATCTGCGGCCGCCCAGGCCTCCAGCTCCGCGCGCACGGCGGGGTCCGCGCCGGGCATGTCGGCAAGGCCTTCCAGCAATGCCTTGAAATACAACATGGTGCCGCCGACCAACAGAGGAATGCGGCCGGCAGCGGTGATCTCAGCCATCGCCGCCAGGGCGTCGGCACGGAATTCGGCCGCCGAATAGCTTTCGCTGGGGTCGCGGATATCGATGAGACGGTGCGGAAACTCCGCCAGCAGCTCGCGCGAGGGCTTGGCGGTGCCGATATCCATGTCCCGGTAGATCAGCGCCGAATCGACGCTGATCAACTCGACAGGCAACAGGCGCGCCAGCTCCAGGGCCAGGTCGGTCTTGCCGGCGGCAGTGGGGCCCATGAGGAAAATCGCGGGAGGCAGGGAGGACATCGGGGACTCGTTCTTGCGCACTGCTGAATCGTTTGACGCGCAGTGTACTGCAGAAAGCTGAACCCAGGCTTACGGGACGTCGACTTCAACGTCCGCGCAGGAACAATTTATCCAGCTCATCCAGCCCCAGTTGCGTCCAGGTCGGCCGACCGTGGTTGCACTGGCCACTGCGCTCTGTCGTCTCCATGTCGCGCAACAGGGCGTTCATCTCTGGCAGCGTCAGGCGGCGATTGGCACGCACTGCGCCGTGGCAGGCCATCGTGCCCAGCAATTCGTTGAGATGCGCCTGGATGCGATCGCTGGTGCCGTACTCAAGGAGATCGGCGAGCACGTCGCGCACCAGTTGCGTGGCCTCGGCCTGCTTGAGCAATGCGGGAATCTGGCGGATTGCCAGGGTTTCCGGGCCGAGCCGCTGCAGCTCGAAACCAAGCCTGGAGAACCAGCTCGAATGCTCCTCCGCACAGTCAGCCTCACGCTCGCTGACAGCGATGGACTCCGGCACCAGCAACGGCTGCCCGCGCAAGCCTTCACTGGCCATCGCGGTTTTCAGGCGCTCGTAGGTGATCCGCTCATGGGCGGCGTGCATGTCCACCAGCACCAGGCCGTGGGCGTTTTCGGCGAGGATGTAGATGCCTTTCAACTGCGCCAGCGCATAGCCCAGCGGCGGTACGTCCTGGCTAGACTCCGGCAAGGGCTGCGACACTGCCTGCTCCGGCAGCGGCGCGAAGTACGCCTGGTAGGCGCCCTGGGCCTCCTGCAGCGGCGGAACCTCCGGACGTGCCGACGGGTAGCCGTAGCCGGAGGAAGCCCCCCCCGAGGCGGAGCCCGACTGCCAGGTACGCGCCGCAGCCGGCGCTTCGAGCACGGTTTCCGCCAGTCGCATCTCGCCCTGCGGCCCGAACTCGCCGGCGGCGACGCCCGTGGGACGCGGAACCGTCAGCGTGGTGGCGCCGGGCGGCGCGAGCTGATCGTCCGGCCGCACTTCGGCCAGAGCCCGATGCAGGGTGCCGTAGAGGAAGTCATGCACCATGCGGCTGTCGCGGAAGCGCACTTCATGCTTGGTTGGGTGCACATTGACGTCCACCACCGCCGGGTCGACTTCGAAGAACAGCACGAAGGTCGGATGGCGGCCGTTGTACAGCACGTCGCGATAAGCCTGGCGCACGGCGTGAGCGACCAGCTTGTCGCGCACCATGCGGCCATTCACATAGAAGTACTGCAGGTCCGGCTGGCTGCGCGAGAATGTCGGCAGCCCGACCCAGCCCCACAGATGCAGGCCGTTACGCTCTACCTCGATAGGCAGCGCCTGCTCGAGGAAACCGGCGCTGCACACCGCTCCGACGCGACGGGCACGAGCCGCTTCGTCCCTGGCTTCGTGCAGCGAAAGAACGGTCTTGCCGTTGTGGCGCAGATGGAAGGCCACGTCGAAACGCGCCAGCGCCAGGCGCTTGATAACTTCCTGCAGATGATCGAACTCGGTCTTCTCCGCCCGCAGGAACTTGCGCCGAGCCGGAGTATTGAAGAACAGGTCGCGCACTTCGATGCTGGTGCCCACGGGATGGGCGGCCGGCTGCACGGTAGGCTCCATGTCGCGCCCCTCGACTTCCACCTGCCAGGCCTGCTCGGCGTCGGCGGTGCGGGAGGTCAGGGTCAGGCGCGATACGGAACTGATCGAGGCCAGCGCTTCTCCACGGAAGCCCAGGCTCATCACCCGCTCCAGATCTTCCAGCTCGCGGATCTTGCTGGTGGCGTGGCGGGCCAGGGCCAGCGGCAGGTCCTCGGCAGGAATGCCGCCGCCATCGTCACGCACCCGAAGCAGCTTCACACCACCCTGTTCGACCTCGACGTCAATGCGCTTGGCACCGGCATCCAGGCAGTTCTCCAGCAGCTCCTTGATAACCGAGGCCGGCCGCTCGACCACCTCGCCGGCGGCTATCTGGTTGGCCAGCCGCGGGCTGAGCAGCTGGATACGGCGCGCGTCACTCATCGCTGGGACGCCAGGGCAGTGCCCGGAACCTTGAGGACCTGGCCGATTTTCACCGTGTCACTCTTGAGATTGTTGGCGGTACGCAGCGAGGCGGTACTGACGTCATAGCGGCTTGCGATCATGCCCAGGCTTTCACCGGCACGCACCACATGCTCGCGCGGCCCGCTGGCCAGTTGGCCGCCGTCGCGCAACGAAGCGATATAGGTGCCCGGCGGCGGGGTCTGCACGAAGTACTGGCGAACACCGCTGGCAATCGAGCGCGCCAGCGCCTGCTGGTGCGAGCTGCTGGCCAGCTTCTGCGATTCGTTCGGATTGGAGATGAACCCGGTTTCCACGAGGATCGACGGAATGTCCGGAGACTTCAGCACCATGAACCCCGCCTGCTCCACACGCCGCTTGTGCAGCGACGTCACACGGCCCACGTTGGTCAGCACCTTGTGGCCGACATCCAGGCTGGACGACATGGTCGCGGTCATGGACAGATCGAGCAGCACACCTGCGAGCATCTTGTCCTTGTCGTCGAGGTTCACTCCGCCATCACCGCCGATAAGGTCCGAACGGTTTTCCGTATCGGCCAGCCAGCGCGCGGTCTCGGAGGTCGCGCCGCGGTCGGACAAGGCGAATACCGACGCACCGAAGGCACTGCGGCTGGGCGCGGCGTCGGCGTGGATCGAGACGAACAGGTCGGCGCCCTTCTTGCGCGCGATGGCGGTACGACCGCGCAACGGGATGAAGTAGTCGCCGGTACGTGTCAGCTCGGCGCGGAAACCTTTCATCTGGTTGATCTGGCGCTGCAATTCGCGAGCGATGGCCAGGGTGATGTTCTTTTCGTGCAGGCCACCCGGGCCGAGGGCGCCAGGATCTTCGCCGCCGTGGCCGGCGTCGATAGCAATCACGATGTCGCGCTTGCCGCCGGCGGGCACGGGCAGCTTGGCCACAGACTGGCTGGGCGTCACAGGCGTGGCGGGCAGGTTCGGCGTCGGTGTGGCCGGGACGTCCGGGGTGATGTCGGCACCCTGGTCATACAGATCGACGACCAGGCGGTTGCCATATTGCTGGTTCGGCGCCAGGACGAAGCTCTTGGCGGTGACCTGATTCTTCAGGTCCAGCACCAGACGCAGATCGGTCGGCGAGCGCTGGGCGGAGCGCACCGCGGTAATCGGAGTATTGCCAAGCTTGAGCTTGTCGACGGCGGTAGCCAGTTGGGCTCCATTGATGTCGACGACGATGCGATTAGGCGCACTGAGGGTAAACAGGCTGTGCTGCACAGGCCCGGACAAGTCGAAGACCAGCCGAGTGTTGTCCGGCGCACGCCAGATTCGAACGCTCTTGATTTGCGTGGCGGCAAGAACCTCGCCAGCAGTCATCGCCAGCAGAACGGTCATTCCGGTCAACAACGCCCGAAGGCGCAACCCCCAACCCATCTTTTTTCTCATGCTCCCTTGGCCAGGGCGGCACACCAGGCTTCGCCCCGAGTACCGTGCGGTTCGAGGCGCAGCATGCGTCCGCCCGCATGCGGAGTAATGGTAATGTCCATGTCGGCCTTTGGCAAAATGCCTGTGCCACGCTCAGCCCATTCGATCAGGCACAGGGCGTCGCCCTCGAAGTAGTCGCGGATGCCGAGGAACTCCAGCTCCTCCGGGTCAGCGAGCCGGTAGAGGTCGAAGTGAAAGGCGCGCAACGCGCCGATTTCGTAGGGTTCGACCAGAGTGAAGGTCGGGCTCTTGACCGCCCCGCCGTGCCCCAGGCCCCGCAGGATGCCGCGCGACAGTGTGGTCTTGCCCGCCCCCAGGTCGCCGTGCAGATAGATCACGCCATGCCCCTGGGTCGCTGCGGCGATCTGCCACCCGAGGTCATACATGGCCTCTTCGCCGTCGGCGAACAGATTCAGTTCAGACATGGGCTGTGCTCCTCGAGCAACTGACGAACGGCAGGGGCAAGATCGCTGGCAGCCAGGCCGCGCCCCTGGGCACCCAGCGACTCGCCAGCACGGGCGTGCAACCACACCGCCAGGCAGGCGGCATCGAAACTCGGCATCCCCTGGGCCAACAGCGCACCGAGAATGCCGGACAAGACATCCCCCAGGCCGGCCCCGGCCATTGCCGGATGCCCGTGACTGCACAGCGCCAGCCTGCCATCGGGAGCAGCCACCAGACTGCCAACCCCCTTGAGCACCACGACCGCCTGATAGCGCTGCGCCAGTGCGCGGGCGGCCTTCGGACGATCCGCCTGTACATCGGCTGTTGATATGTCCAACAGGCGCGCTGCCTCCGCCGGATGCGGCGTCATCACCCAGTCGCCGGACGGGCGTGCGACCAGATCCTCGGCTAGCAGATTGAGCGCATCGGCGTCCCACACCTGCAATCGTTCGAGGCTGGCGGCCGCGCTGACCAGCACCCGCCCCCATGCCTCACACCCTACGCCGGGGCCTACCACCAGCACGCTGGCCTTCCCGGCCAGGCGCAGCAGCTCGGCCGAAGAAGCGACACCACGCGCCATCAACTCCGGGCAACGCGCCAGCGCGCCAGCGACATGCGCTGCGCGAGTGGCCACCGACACCAGCCCCGCGCCGCAACGCAGCGCGCTCTCGGCAGCCAGCAGCACTGCGCCGCCCATGCCGGTGTCGCCACCGATCACCAGCGCGTGACCGAACAAGCCTTTGTGCGCCGCTTTCGGCCGCGGCGGCAAACGTGCCAGGGAGGCCGGGGCGAGACGAATCGCCATCGAGTCTCCCGACAGCAGCGCCGGGTCGGCATCGAGCCCATCGAACACCAGGTCGCCGCAGAAATCCGGACCGCTGGCGGTGAACAGGCCGAGCTTCAGCCCGATGAAGGTCACCGTCAGATCGGCACGCACCGCCACGCCGAACACCTGGCCATTGTCCGCGCCCAGGCCAGAGGGGATATCCACCGCCAGCACGGGCCGTCCGCTGGAGTTGATCGCGGCGATCGCCGCGGCATAGGGCTCGCGCACGGCGCCGCCGAGTCCGGTGCCGAGCAACGCATCGACGACGACGCCCCGCAGCTCCGAGCCCTCGCTCCAGCGCTCCATGTCGACCCCGGCGGCGCGGGCCTCGCCGTAGGCGGAGGCAGCATCACCGGCAAGCCGGGTCGCATCGCCCACAGCCAGCACTCGCACCCGCCAGCCGGCGCGCAATGCCAGTGCAGCGATCAGATAACCATCCCCGGCATTGTTGCCATGCCCAGTCAGCACGCTGATTTCGCCGACATCCGGCCAGCGCCGGCGTAGCGCGCGCCAGGCCGCATGAGCGGCGCGCTGCATGAGTTCGAAGCCCGGGGTGCCAGCGGCAATGATGCGCGCATCCAGGTCGCGCACCTGTGCGGCGCCATACAGGGCAATGGGGAGATCGTCGTGTGGATGGTCAGTCATCGCGTTTCCGGGCGGCGGGATGTGTCGCCTTCGCGCCGGGCAGGCCGGCTGCGGCAAGGTCTGGCAGAATTATACTCACCCAGGCCCGGCTTTCCCGCTCTCCATGTACGATTCGACGCTCGACTACGACGACCTCGCCCGTTCCATCAAGGACTGGGGGCGCGAACTCGGCTTCCAGCAGGTCGGCATCAGCGGGCTCGACCTGGAAACCCACGGCGCACACCTGCAGCGCTGGCTGGAGGCGGGCTACCACGGCGAGATGGACTACATGGGCGCCCACGGCAGCAAACGCTGGCGCCCGGACGAACTGGTGCCCGGCACCCTGCGCGTGGTTTCGCTGCGCATGGACTACCTGCCCGGCGACACCCGCATGGCACAGGTGCTGGGCGATGCCGAGAAGGCTTACGTCTCCCGCTACGCGCTGGGCCGCGACTATCACAAACTGATCCGCAAGCGCCTTCAACAGTTGGCCGAGCGTATCCAGCAACGGATCGGTCCATTCGGCTTCCGCGCCTTCGTCGACAGCGCTCCGGTTCTGGAAAAGGCCATCGCCGAGCAATCCGGGCTCGGCTGGATCGGCAAGAACACCCTGGTACTGAACCGCAAGGCCGGCAGTTATTTCTTTTTGGGCGAACTGTTCACCGACCTGCCGCTGCCGGTCGACCCGCCCCACGCCACGGAGCACTGCGGACGCTGCTCGGCGTGCCTGGACATTTGCCCGACCGCCGCCTTCGTTGCGCCTTACGTGCTGGACGCGCGGCGCTGCATTTCCTACCTGACCATCGAGCTGAAGGGCTCGATCCCAGAAGACCTGCGCGCGTTGATCGGCAATCGCGTATTCGGCTGCGACGACTGCCAGATGGTCTGCCCGTGGAACCGCTTCGCACGCGCTACCGACCAGGGCGACTTCCGACCCCGCCACAGCCTGGACAACGCCGCACTGGCAGAGCTGTTCCTGTGGACGGAGGAAGAGTTCCTCAGCCGCACCGAAGGCTCGCCGCTGCGCCGCGCAGGCTATGAGCGCTGGCTGCGAAACCTGGCCGTGGGACTGGGCAATGCGCCGTCGACCATTCCGGTGATCGAAGCGCTGAAGGCACGCCGGGAGTTCCCGTCGGAACTGGTGCGCGAACATGTGGCGTGGGCCTTGCGCCAGCACGAGGGCCGGCGCCGCGGCTAGCCACTCCCGGCCCGCCCCTGCGGAGCGGACCAGACCAGCGCCACTTACAGTTTGATGAAGTGCTCGCGGTAGTAGCGCAGTTCGGCGATGGACTCGCGGATGTCGTCCAGCGCCAGGTGGGTGTTGCCCTTCTTGAAGCCGTCCCGCACCTGCGGCGCCCAGCGCGCAGCCAGTTCCTTGAGAGTGGAGACGTCCAGGTTGCGATAGTGGAAGTAGCCTTCCAGCTTCGGCATGTGGCGATAGAGGAAGCGGCGGTCCTGGCAGATGCTGTTGCCGCAGATCGGCGAGCTGCGCTTGGGCACCCACTTCTCCAGGAACGCCAGGGTCATGGCTTCCGCCTGGGCCGCGGAGATGGTGCTCTCGCGCACCCGCTGGGTCAGCCCCGACTGGCCGTGCTGGCGGGTATTCCACTCGTCCATGCCGGCGAGCAGCTCCTCGCTCTGGTGCACGGCGATCACCGGGCCTTCCTCAAGAATGTTCAGATCGCTGTCGGTAACGATGGTCGCCATCTCGATGATGACGTCCTTGTCCGGGTCCAGCCCGGTCATTTCCAGGTCGATCCAGATCAGGTTCTGTGGGTTCTGCATGATGGGGCTCCTCAGCTCAGCCCCCTAGTTTAGCGGGAAGCGCATGACTGCATGCTAAACTGCGGCGCGATTTTCCCTGTGGATACCCTATGGCCAAGCGTCACCTCACCCGCCGGCAAAGCTGGCGCATCGAAAAGATCCAGGAAGAACGCGCCGCGCGCGCGGCCAAGCGCGAAACGCGCGCCCTGGAGGAGCTGGAAGGCGGCGACCTCGGCCCGGAACAGACCGGCCAGGTGATCGCCCACTTCGGCGTGCAGGTGGAAGTCGAGGCCCAGGAAGGCGAGCATGCCGGCCAGGTGTTCCGCTGCCATCTGCGCGCCAACCTGCCGCCACTGGTGACCGGCGACCAGGTGGTCTGGCGCCCCGGCAACCAGGGTATCGGCGTGATCGTCGCGCAACTGCCACGCAGCTCCGAGCTGTGCCGCCCGGACATGCGCGGCGTGCTCAAGCCCGTTGCGGCGAACGTCGACCGCATCGTCATCGTCTTCGCCCCGCGCCCGGAGCCCCACGCCAACCTGATCGACCGCTACCTGATCGCCGCCGAGCATGCCGGCATCAAGCCGCTGCTGCTGATGAACAAGGCCGACCTGGTCGACGAAGAAAACGCCCCGTTCCTCGATTCGCTGCTGGGCACCTACCGCGAGCTGGGTTACCCGCTGCTGGAAGTCTCCGCCTTCAACGGCCTGGCGATGGACGCCTTGCGCGCCGCGCTGAACGAGCACGTCAGTGTGTTCGTCGGCCAGTCGGGCGTGGGCAAATCGTCGCTGGTGAATGCGCTGCTGCCGGGCGTCGATACCCGCGTCGGCGACCTGTCGGAAGTCACCGGCAAAGGCACCCACACCACCACCACCGCGCGATTGTTCCACTTCCCGGCGGGCGGCGACCTGATCGACTCTCCCGGTATCCGCGAATTCGGCCTGGGCCATGTCAGCCGCGACGATGTCGAGGCCGGATTCATCGAATTCCACGACCTGCTCGGGCATTGCCGCTTCCGCGACTGCAAGCATGACCGCGAACCCGGTTGCGCCCTTCTCAAGGCGCTGGAGGAAGGCCGTATCTCGCCGCAACGAATGGCGAGCTACCGGCACATTCTGGCCAGCCTGCCGCAGGACGAGTACTAGAGAAAGGGCCAGCATTCACGCTGACCTGTTCAATTTCACTGCTGCCTGTTCAACTCGTCGAGCTTCAGCGTCCCGCCATCGTCGAACAGATTGAGCTTCTGCTTGAGCTGATCCGGCGGCAGCGGCTCGCCCTGGCCGTTTGAGGGCTGAGCCAGTGCGCCCGCAGGCGCAGCGCTGCCCGGCACTGGAGCGGTGCCATCCTGCGGCTTATCCGCCCGGCCATCCTGCCCTTCGATGGCACGCTGCGCCTTCTTGGTCAGGACGATGATGTCGATGCGACGGTTCACCGGGTTCAGCGGCTTGTCGCGATCGAATAGCGCCGACGAGGCGTAGCCGACCACACGGGCGATCTGGTTCTCCGGATAGCCACCGGCCTCCAGCGCACGGCGCGCCGCGTTGGCGCGGTTGGCGGACAGTTCCCAATTGCCGAAGTCACCATTGCCCGCGTATGGCTTGGCATCGGTGTGGCCGCTGATGCTGATCTTGTTCGGCACCTGGCGAATGGTTTCCGCCATCGCCAGCAGGATGTCCTCGAAGTAGGGCTGCAACCGCGCGCTGCCCAGGTCGAACATCGGCCGGTTCTCCGAGTCGACGATCTGGATGCGCAGGCCGTCCTGGGTAATCTCGAACAGGATCTGATCCTTGAAGCGCTTGAGCGTGGGGTTTTCGTCGACCTTGTTCTGCAGCTCCTGGAGCAACAGTTCGAGGCGTTCGTGCTCGATCTTCTCGGCGATATTCTCCGCCTGGTCGGCGTTCACCTTGGCCTCATCCTGCGGGCTGATGCGGGTTTCATCCGCCTCGGGCTGCGCCTGGATCTGCGGGTTCAGGGTCTTGTCCGGCGCCGGCGTCGGCGTGCCGCCCAGGTCGATCACATAGGGGCTGGCGCTTTCGGTGAAGCCGATGGGGTCCTGGAAATAGCCGGAAATGGCCTTCTTCTGCTCCGGCGTGGCCGAGGACAGGAGCCAGAGCACGAGGAAGAACGCCATCATGGCGGTGGCGAAGTCGGCGAAGGCGATCTTCCACGAACCACCGTGGTGGCCCGCGGCATAGCGCTTGACGCGCTTGATGATGATCGGCTGGTTGTTATCCATGCGTCAGACGACCCATCAGCGACCGCGAACGGCCTGCTCGAGCTCAGTGAAGCTCGGACGATGCGCCGGCAGCAGGACCTTGCGGCCGAACTCCACGGCCAGCGACGGCGGCATCCCCGAGGCCGAGGCCACCAGGCAGGCCTTGATGGCCTCGTAGAGATTCAGTTCTTCCTTGGCGTCGTGTTCCAGGGCATTGGCCAGCGGGCCGACGAAGCCGTAGGCGGCGAGAATACCGAGGAAGGTTCCCACCAGCGCGGCTGCCACGTGGTGGCCGATCTCCGCCTGGCTACCCTGGCCCAGCAGGGCCATCGTGATCACGATGCCGAGCACCGCGGCAACGATACCGAAGCCCGGCAGGGCATCGGCCACACGGGTCACCGCATGAGCGGGATGTTCGAAATCCTCCTTGAGGCTGCCCAGCTCCATGTCGAAAAGACCTTCCAGCTCATGCGGCGCCATGTTGCCGGAGGACATGATTCGCAGGTAGTCGCAGATATAGGCGGTCATGCGCTCGTCTTTCAATACCGCCGGGTACTTGCTGAAGATCGGGCTGGCGGAAGGGTCCTCGACGTCCGCCTCGATCGCCATCATGCCCTCGCGGCGGCTCTTGTTGAGCACCTCGTAGAGCATGCCAAGCACCTCCAGGTAGAAGGTGTGGGTGAAGCGGTTGCTGAACATCTTCGGCGCTTTTTTCAGCACCGTCATGAAGGTGCTGCCGGGGTTCGCCTGGAGGAAGGCACCCAGCGCCGCACCGGCGATGATCAGCACTTCGAACGGCTGAATGATGGCCGCGATCTTGCCGCCAGAGAGCATGTACCCGCCGAGCACACTGCCCAGGATGACGATGATGCCGATGATTTTTGACATGGGGACCGGACTGAAGCTGTGAACAGAAAGAGAGGCACTTTTCCCGCCTCCCTGTTGTTATCGGAAAATTCGGGCAAGACTATAGGCCGAAAACACTAAAAACCAGTTCGGCGCCCTACGCATGCCCAACCCAGTGCCCAATCCAGAGCGTCTTGCGGCCTGGCTCTCCCTGCTGGAAGAGCTGCCACTGCCCGTCCCGCAGGAGCAGAACCAGCGAATTCGCCACGCGTTGGGCGACAGCCGCCGCTCGATCCGCGACATCTCCGACCTGCTGCAGGACTGCCCGACCCTGGCGCTGGCCATCCTGCGCGAGGCCAACCGCGCCGAAAGCGCCCGCGACAATCCGGCGGAAAGCCTGGAAGTCGCACTCAATCGCCTTGGGCTTGCGCGCGTCACCAATCTGCTGGAGCAGCTGCCGAGCCAGCCCGAGGCGCAAATGCCACGCGCGCTCAGCCAATTGCTGCTGATCAGCCGCCACGCCATGCAGCAGGCCAGCGGCCTGTTTGCCAACCGCCTGGCACGCCTGTGGCAGGAAATCCACTGGGGCAGCCTGTTCGCTCTCGCGCCGCTGTGGGCTCTGGCAACGGCGCGGCCGGAGTTGCTGGAAACCTGGCAACGGCAAGTCTTCGCCCAGGGCCGTAGTAGCGCAGAGGTCGAGCAGGAGCTGCTGGGCATGCGCCTGCTGCCGCTATGCCGGGCGCTGGCCGAGCGCTGGCGGCTGCCCGACTGGATCGGCCAGGGCTTCACCCTGCTCAGTGACGACCGTCGCCTGCTGGTCCGCGCCCTGCACGTCGCCCACACCGAATCCGAGCCGCTGGGACAGCAGCAGCGCCTGGACGCCGACCCCGAACTGGCGCGCTGGCTGACCCGGCCGGCGAACACCATCTTGCTGGCCAACAGCCTGGCGATGGCCGCGCATCAGTCCTGGAACGGCCCGCACATGCTGCGCTGGCAACGCCTGACTGGACTCTACCTGCAGATGCCGCTGGACGAACTGCAACAGCAGATCCACGGCCTCGCCGCACAGAGCGCACGGCGCCACTCCCGCCCTCGGCTCTGGCACCCGGCCCAGGCGCTGCTCTGGCCGTGGGACACACGCCGCTGGGGCAGCATCGCTGCAGAGCCCGCGCCCAGCGCACCCGACACACTCGCGCAATGGCGCCAGCACTGCACGCGCCTGCTGCAGAACCCAACGCCATTCGGCAACGCCGTGCAGTTGCTCGACACCGCCGCCGCCGCGCTGCAAGCCTGCGGACTGCAGCGCGGCCTGATCCTGCTCACCGACCGCGGCCAGGAATGGCTGCAGGTCCGCCGGCACTTCGGGCTGCCGGAGCAGGCCGGCGAGCTGAAGCTGCAGATTTCCGCCAGCCCGCTGCTGCGCAGGCTGATGCAACAGCCCGCACAGTTGCGCCTCGGCCCGGCGAGCATGGCGGAGTTCTCGGCCGTGCTGCCCGGCGCGCTGAAAACCCAGTTGCCCAGCGAACACCTGCTGCTGCGCTCGCTGGGCAACGGCAACCGGGTGGTGATGCTGCTCGCCGCCGACCGCAACGGCCAGCCGCTGGGCGACCTGCATGCCCAGGCATTCGGCCGCACCGCCCAGTGTATCGAGCAGGCCATCCGGCAGATGTCCCGCAGCGCATCCTGACCCGTCCCGTTTCCGGTACACTGCGTTCCCTTTAGACTATCGCCGCGCAACGGGTAGCCCAGGGCCGCCAGCTCACGCCGCCTCTTCCATCATCACGGTGGGCCACCCACCGTACCGGGAGACTCCGACATGTCCGCCTTCTCCACACTGCCCCTGGTCATCGAGCCCGCCGACCTCGCCGGCCGCCTCGAAGCCGCCGAACTGATCCTGGTCGACCTGACCAGCGCCGCACGCTATGCCGAAGGCCACATCCCCGGCGCCCGCTTCGTCGCCCCGGCGCGCACCCAGATGGGCGGCACGCCGGCCCCCGGCCTGCTGCCGGCCAAGGCCGACCTCGAAGCGCTGTTCGGCGAACTGGGCCACAACCCTGATGCCGTCTACGTGGTGTACGACGACGAAGGCGGTGGTTGGGCGGGGCGCTTCATCTGGCTGCTCGATGTGATCGGACATCACCGCTACCACTATCTCGACGGCGGCCTGCACGCCTGGATCGCCGATGGCCTGCCGCTGAGCCAGGACGCCCCCTCCCCTGCCGGCGGCCCGCTGCCGCTGACGCTGGACGATGCCCCCACTGCCACCCGCGAGTACCTGCAGAGCCGCCTGGGCGCAGCCGACCTGGCCATCTGGGACGCACGCAACCCCAGCGAATACAGTGGGCAGAAAGTCCTCGCCGCCAGGGGCGGGCACATCCCCGGCGCAATCAACTTCGAGTGGACCGCAGGCATGGACCCGGCGCGCGCGCTGCGCATCCGCACCGATATGCCGCAGATTCTCCAGAACCTGGGCATCACTCCTGACAAGGAAGTGATCACTCACTGCCAGACCCACCACCGTTCCGGCTTCACCTACCTGGTGGCCAAGGCCCTCGGCTATCCGCGCGTGAAAGGCTACGCTGGCTCCTGGTCGGAATGGGGCAACCACCCCGACACCCCTGTAGAGGTTTAAGGAATGTCGTTCAAAGATCGTCTGTTCATCCTCAGCCAGTACCTGCTGCCGCATCACCTGCTGTCGCGCCTGATCGGCTGCGCCGCCGAGTGCCGCGCCCCCTGGTTCAAGAACCGCCTGATTCCCTGGTTCGCCCGGCGTTATCAGGTCGACATGCGCGAAGCGCAGGTCGAAGACCTGGCTGCCTACGAGCACTTCAACGCCTTCTTCACCCGCGCCCTCAAGGATGGTGCCCGTCCGCTGGATGAGGCCGCCGACAGTGTGCTCTGCCCCGCCGACGGCGCGATCAGCCAGCTCGGCCCGATCGAGCATGGCCGCGTGTTCCAGGCCAAGGGCCACAGCTACAGCCTGATGGAACTGCTGGGCGGCGACGCCGAGCGCGCCGCGCCCTTCATGGGAGGCGAGTTCGCCACCGTCTACCTGTCGCCCAAGGACTACCACCGCGTGCACATGCCGCTGGCCGGCACCCTGCGCGAGATGGTCTACGTCCCGGGCCGCCTGTTCTCGGTGAACCAACTGACCGCCGAGCAGGTACCGGAACTGTTCGCCCGCAACGAACGCGTGGTGTGCATCTTCGATACCGAGCGCGGGCCGATGGCCGTGGTGCTGGTCGGTGCGATGATCGTCGCCTCCATCGAAACGGTCTGGGCCGGCCTGGTCACGCCGCCCAAGCGCGAGTTGAAGAGCTTCTCCTACGACGAAGCCGCCCGCGCCCCGATCCACCTAGAGAAAGGCGCCGAGCTGGGCCGCTTCAAACTGGGTTCGACCGCCATAGTGCTGTTCGGCCCCGAGCAGGTGAGCTGGGCCGAAAACCTCTCCGCCACCAGCCCGGTGCGCATGGGCCAGCGCCTGGGTGGAGCCCGCCAGGGCTGATCGCCCCGACCATAATCAGGCGGGCGGCCCATGAGCCGCCCGCCACGCTCCTCGCTTACTGCCTTGCTGTCTCACCATGAAACGCTTCCTGCATCTCATGGGCTGGCGCGCGAACGCCACCAGCCACCTGGAAAAATGGCTCTCCGCCATCGGCGCACTCTGCGCAATCGCCGTGATCTATGCCGTGACCCACTGGCTGCTGCCCAGCGAAGCGGCGCTCTGGGTCGTCGCCTCGATGGGCGCCAGCGCCGTCCTGCTGTTCGCCGTACCGCACGGCGCGCTGTCCCAGCCCTGGGCGGTACTTGGCGGGCAGGTGCTTTCGGCCCTGGTCGGCGTGACCTGCCAGAAGCTCCTCCCTGACCACCCCTTCACCCCCGCGCTGGCAGTCGGCATTGCGATCCTGGTCATGCACTATGCGCGCTGCATCCATCCGCCCGGGGGCGCAACGGCGCTGGCGGCGGTCTCGGGCGGGCCGGCAATCGCCGCGCTGGGCTTCCACTACGTGCTCAGCCCGGTACTGCTGAACGTGGTACTGATCCTAGCCGTCGCCGTTCTGTTCAACGGTCTGTTCCCGTGGCGCCGCTATCCGGCGCCGCTTGCGCGCCTGCCCGAAGCACCCAGGCTGCCCAGCGGCCCCGCTCCGGAAGACCTCTACCACGCGCTGCGCAAGATGGATTCATTCATCGATGTGCAGTTCGACGATCTGCTGAAAATCCTCCAACTCGCCCAGCGACACGCGCAATCCCAGCGTCTGGGGCTGGACGACATCCTGCTCGGCGCCTGCTACAGCAACGCCCAGAGCGGCAATGCCTGGGCCGTGCGCCAGGTGATCGATGACCACCCCGGCAAGCGCACGCGCCAGGACCAACTGATCTACAAGGTGGTCGCCGGGGCAGGCAAGGGCAACACCGGGTCGTGCCGCCGCCAGGACCTGCTGAACTGGGCTGCGCACGCGGTGATCGCCCAGGGGGACGGCTGGGTCCGCGT
Organism: Pseudomonas triclosanedens; assembly: GCF_026686735.1. Classification (NCBI taxonomy): domain Bacteria; kingdom Pseudomonadati; phylum Pseudomonadota; class Gammaproteobacteria; order Pseudomonadales; family Pseudomonadaceae; genus Pseudomonas; species Pseudomonas triclosanedens. The sequence goes on from NZ_CP113432.1 coordinate 5,520,469, forward strand.
GACGCCGCAGGACTCCGCGAGCAACGCCCTGCTCCGCCAGCTCAAGGGCGAAACGCCTCGGCCGTGACTCGATAGCGCACCAACCCAGCGATGGGCTGCGGGGCGCGACGGATGCTGCTAGAGTTCGGAAAAAGCCGAGCGTGATGACCGGTCGGTCCGCCAAACGGCCCAGATTGTGGAGAACCTGATCCAACCATGGACAACAGTCCCCAGCAGTTTCTGCGCGTCCCCACCCCGACGCACGAAAGCCTTAGCTTCTGCAATGCCAACCCGCGCGAGCTGAAATACTGGCTGGACCATCTGCCAAAAGCCAACCTGGGCGAAACGGCCCGGCAGCTCTATCAGGGGCTGATCGAGCTGAACCAGTTGAAGCTTCCGGTGGAAGCACGCCTGCAGTTGCTGGAACTGTTCCGCCCGGAAGTGCAGTTCGTCTGCCAGCACCTGGAGCGGCATTTCCTCAACCAGTCCATCGTCCTCGACGAGCGTCCGCGCAAGGTGGCAAATCTCTGCCAAGCGCTGCAGAACCACTTGGCCATCGGCTACAAACTCATCGTCGTGCGCGAGGCACCGCGGACTTCCCGCGAGCGCGCGCAGTTGCTGGCCGCCTCCATCCAGCGCGCCATCCGCGCCTTGTGCGGGCCGCTGGTGCGAGCCTCGCAACTATACTGCCCGGTGCCGGAAGGGCTCTGGCTTGAGCTTCATCAACTGTACCAACTGGCCCGCCAGCACGGCCTGCAGAACATCGCAATCCGCGACTCCCTGGCCCGCCAGCCGGAAGGGCTGAGCATCGAGCAGTCCTACCTGGTAGCGCTGATGCTCGGCTCGGCGCGTTGCAACCAGATGCGCCAGAACAATATCGCCCGCCTGGCGGAAGCGCTCGAAGGCTGGACCGCGCAGGTGCGCATCCAGTCGGCCGACGCACCTTCGACCCTGTTCGTCATCGCGCCCCAGGTAGACGGACCGCCGCGCTACCGCACGCTGTTCAAGGAAAGCGACCTGCACAGTTGCGTGGGAGTCGACCCGCAGCCGCTGGTCGACCAGATCAAGGAGTACCTGCTACTGCCAGCGGAAAGCCGCGCCCAGGCGCGCCTGAAAGTGGCCGACGGCATCACCGTCGATCTGCTGCAGCACCTCGCCGCCGCCTGGGGCGACATCGCCGAGCGGACCTTCCAGCGCACCCCCGGCCAGGGGCAGCTCATCGTCTGTATCGGCATGAGCGCCCTGCACTACTTTCTCGCTGGCCGGCAGAACTTCGCCGACGTGCTCAGGATACAACTGGATACCCAGGTTCCCGCCTTCAAGGCCGACGTCAAGGACGCCTGGTCCGGCGCCTTCGACGCCCAGAAGGTGAATGACTGGCAACCCGGCATGCCGCTGGAAGAAATCGAATACACCCCGCACACACCTGCCGACGGCTCCCGGGCCATCGCCGAGTCGCCCAGCGATGACTACCCGGTCTTCACCTTGCCGATCGTCAACCACAGCCCCGGCGGCTATTGCCTGACCTGGCCGAAGGAAATTCCCAACCAGCTCCAGGCCGGCGAGCTGCTGGGCATCCAGGACACGCCGGAGCATAGTTGGAGCATCGCCGTGGTGCGCTGGATTCGCCAGGTACGCGGCGGCGGCACACAGATGGGCATCGAACTGATCGCTCCGCTGGCCCAGCCCTGCGGCCTGCAACTGCTGCGCAAGACCGAACAGAGCAGCCAGTATCTGCGGGCATTGCTGCTGCCGGAAATCTCCGCGATTTCCAGGCCGGCCACTGTCATCACCCCTCGCCTTCCGTTCCAGGAAGGCAACCGCGTGCAGATCAACCTGCACGGCGAAGAGCGCCGCGCGACGCTTTCCCGCAAGATCACCGCAACCGGCAGCTTCACGCAGTTCGAATACCGTGCACAGGACCCCGTGGCGCCGGCTAACGATAAGCCGGTCACAGCGCCAAACACCCGCGGCAGCGGCGGGGAGGAAGACTTTGACTCACTCTGGAAGTCTCTGTAGATTCGACCGAATATCCATTCATCGCCTATTTGCTGCCGTCCAGCGCGGTATAAGCAGCCTTACTCATGGCCAATGAAAAGAAAACGATCCGCCTGCTGATCCTGGAAGACTCGCAGAACGAAGCCGAGCGCCTGGTCAGCCTGTTCCGCAATGCCGGCCGCGCCACTCGCGTCCACCGCATCACTTCCAGTGAAGACCTCATCGAGATCCTTCCGCAGGGGTGGGACCTGCTGATCGCCTCGCCCGACAGCAGCGCCATGTCCCCCAGCGACGCCCTCGGCACTATTCGCCGCCAGGCCAAGGACATCCCGTTCATTCAGCTCGTTGCCGACAATGAATCCGATTCGGTGACCGAAGCGCTGGCCCTGGGCGCCCAGGACGCGCTGCCGCAAGGTGAAGACGAGCGCCTGATCCTGGTCGCCAACCGCGAGCTGGCCAACCTCGAAGAGCGCCGCTCGCGCCGCGCCGCCGAAGTCGCCCTGCGCGAAGCCGAAAAACGCTGCCAGTTGTTGCTGGACAGTTCGGTCGACGCCATCACCTACGTGCACGACGGCATGCACATTTATGCCAACCGCGCCTACGTCGACCTGTTCGGCTACGACGACGCAGAGGAACTGGAAGGCATGCCGATGATCGACCTGATCGCCGGCTGCGACCAGGCGACCTTCAAGGACTTCCTCAAGGGCTACCAGACCACCGAGGACAGTGCCGAACTGGCCTGCAGCGGTATCAGGATCGACGGACAGGCATTCGGGGCACGCATGTCCTTCTCGCCCGCCACCTACGATGGCGAGCCGTGCATCCAGGTAGTGATCCGCGCGGAAACCGACAACGCCCAGCTTGAAGAAAAGCTGCGCGAAGTCAGCAGCCAGGACCTGGTCACCGGCCTGTTCAACCGCGGCCATTTCCTCGACCTGATGGACGGAGCCGTCGAGCGCGCCGTGACGGCAAGCCAGCCGGCGAGCTTCGCCTACATGCTGCTCGATCGCGCCCAGACGCTGCAGTTGAACCTCGGCGTCGCCAGTATCGACCTGCTGCTCGCTGACCTCGGCAACCTGCTGCGCAGCCACTTCCCGCAGGACGCCCAGCTCGCTCGTTTCAGTGACGACGTATTCGCCGTGCTGCTGCCGGGCCAGGCTCCCGAGCAGATCAAGCCGTTGCTGGGCAACCTGCTGAAGAAGATCGAAGGACATCTGTTCGACATCCACGGACGTACCGCCCAGGTCACGCTCTCCATCGGCGTTGCCGGCCTCGACGAGAAGACCACGCGCGCGCAGGACGTCATCGAGCGCGCCCACCGCAGCGCCGACGAGATCGCGCAGAATGGCGGGAATGGCCTGAAGCTCTACGATCCGGCCGACGAACTGGCCGCCGCAGCCAATCGCGGCGATACCCTGGCAATCATTCGCCAGGCACTGGAACAGAACAGCTTCCGCCTGCTCTTCCAGCCGATCATCAGCCTGCGCGGCGATACCCACGAGCATTACGAAGTACTGCTGCGCCTGCTCAACCCCCAAGGCCAGGAAGTACCGCCGGCAGACTTCCTCGCTGCCGCCAAGTCCGGTGGGTTGGCAGAAAAGATCGACCGCTGGGTACTGCTCAACTCCATCAAGCTGCTGGCCGAGCACCGCGCCAAGGGGCATGAGACCAAGCTCTTCGTACACCTTTCCGGCCCCAGCCTGCAGGACGCGGAGTTGCTGCCCTGGCTCAGCGTGGCGCTGAAGGCGGCGCGCCTGCCGGCTGACGCACTGATCCTCCAGATCAACGAGCCGGACGCAATCAGCTACCTGAAGCAGGCCAAGGCGCTCAGCCAGGGGCTCGCCGAGCTGCACTGCCAGGTCGCCCTGTGCCAGTTCGGCTGTGCACTGAATCCGTTCAATACGCTCAAGCACATGAATGTCGACTTCGTGAAGGTCGATGGCTCCTATGTGCAGGACCTGGGCAGTGCGGAAAACCAGGAAAACCTGAAGACCCTGATGGCCAGCCTGCACGCCCAGGCCAAACTCACCATCGTGCCGATGGTAGAAAGCGCGAGCGCCCTGGCGACGCTCTGGCAGGCCGGAGCCAACTACATCCAGGGCCACTACCTGCAAGGCCCAAGTCAGGCTATGGACTACGACTTCGCCTCGGAAGAGTGATCCACAGAAAGGAAAAAGCCGCCCTGGGGCGGCTTTTTTCATGTTGATGGAGATCAGCGTCCATCAACGCCTTCGCGGTCGCGGAAGCCTAGCAGGTAGAGAATGCCATCCAGTCCCAGCGTGGAAATGGCCTGCTTGGCCGACTGCTTGACCAACGGCTTGGCGCGGAACGCCACGCCCAGGCCAGCCAGGCCGAGCATCGGCAGGTCGTTGGCTCCGTCGCCTACGGCGATGGTCTGCTCGAGCTGCAGCCCTTCTTTTGCTGCCAGTTCGCGTAGCAGGTCGGCCTTGCGCTGGGCGTCGACGATCGGCTCGATGGCCACGCCGGTCAGTTTGCCGTCGACTATCTGCAGCTCATTGGCAAACACATAGTCGATACCCAGCCTGGCCTGCAGTTGCCTGGCGAAATAGCTGAAGCCGCCCGACAGGATCGCAGTCTTGTAGCCCAGGCGCTTGAGTTCGGCGAACAGCGTCTCGGCGCCTTCGGTCAGACGCAGCGAGGCACCGATTTCCTCCAGCACATCCTCGGAAAGCCCCTGCAGAAGCGCCAGACGCTCCTTGAAGCTGGCGCGGAAATCCAGCTCGCCGCGCATCGCGCGCTCGGTGATCTCCGCGACCTTCTCGCCAACGCCGGCAGCCTTCGCCAGTTCGTCGATCACTTCAGCCTCGATCAGCGTCGAATCCATGTCGAACACCGCCAGCCGGCGATTGCGACGGAATACGGAATCCTGCTGGAAGGCGATATCTACGTTCAATTCCTGGGCAACGCTGAGAAACTCGGCGCGCAGCGCGACCGGATCGGCGGGCTCGCCGCGGACCGAGAACTCGATGCAGCCCTTGCCCTCGTCAGCCGGCATGTCAAGCGGCATACGGCCGGACAGACGGTCGATCTGATCGATGTTCAGACCGTACTTGGCAGTGATCGAACTGACCCGCTGCAACTGCTCGGCGGTCACTCGACGTGTCAGCAGCGTCACGATATGGCGAGGCTTGCCCTGACCACCGACCCACTGTCGGTAGTCATCTTCCGAAACGGGAGTGAAGCGCACCTGCTGGTCGAGCTTGTAGGCCGTGAACAACACGTCCTTGAGCACCGAGGAGGCCCGTTCGGTATCCGGGATCTCGACCAGGATGCCGAACGACAGCGTGTCATGGATCACCGCCTGGCCGATATCGAGGATGTTCACGCCACCCTGGGCCAGAACGCCGGTGATGGCTGCGGTGAGGCCGGGGCGATCTTCCCCGGTGATGTTGATCAGGACGATTTCGCGCAAGGCGCTGTCTCCGCCATGTAAAAAAGGCCGACATTCTACCTGCTTTCAGCCGTAGCGGGCGCCCCGCCCGCCGGCTCCGAGCAGTGCCACCGTCGATCGGATTAGGACTCGCCCCACCCATCGATGCCGACTTTCGCCGCGTTGACAAGGCCTACGGCGCTTTGCCCCTCCAGAGGGCACCGTTATACTGCCCCGCATCTACCCTGTTGAAGACCGAGCCCGCTGTGACCCGGCCCACCTCCGTCAAGCCCGATAATTTCTTCCTGCTGCTGTTCCATGCCCTGCGTCAGCGCCGTGTGCCGATCGCTCTGAAGATCGCCATCCACAGCCTGCTGCTGGTCGCCGCCGCATTGGTGATCTACGCCTGGGTCATGGGCATGCAGTTCAAGCAGGCCATGCAGCAGCAGGCCGACGCCCTGGGACAGAGCCTCACCACCCAGACAGCGTCGTCAGCAACCGAGCTACTGGTGTCCAACGACATCCTCAGCCTCAACGTGCTGCTCAACAACCTCACCAAGAACCCGCTGGTGGCCCACGCGGCGATCTACAGCGTGGACAACCGCATCCTCGCCGAGGCGGGCACGCGTCCCAAGCAGAGCCTGCTGGGCGACGCGGAGGGATTGTATTCGACCCCCATCACCTTTCAGGAAGTGATCGCCGGCCACCTGCGCATCAGCCTGGACATGCACCAGTTCGAACAACCGATGACCGTCAGCCTGCAGAGCATGGGGCTGATCAGCCTGATTCTGCTGCTGCTGACGCTGACACTGAGCTTGCGCCTGGGCCGTCACATCTCCACTCCGCTGCTGCAACTGCGTGTCTGGCTGCGCGACCCGGACGACCCTGCTCCCGGTGCCGGCCTGCAGAACGAGATCGGCGACCTGGCCCGTCAGCTCCAGTCGCGCCTGGTGCCGGAGAAGCCGCCGGCACCAGAACCCGAGCCGATCGTCGCGGCGTCCCCGGCCGCCCGTCAGCCAGCCTCGGCGCGGGAGCCCATGCTCGACGAGCGCTCACCGCTGGATGAGCACGAAGACATCTTCGACGAGAACATCTTCTCCGACGACGAACTACCTGCCCCTGCTGCCCGGCAGCAAGCCGACGACGATGCCGATCTGTCCGACGCAGACTTCGGGCAGGCACATGCGGAAGCATTCGACGAGGAAGCCGAACCGGAGCCTCTATCGTCTGGCGCCAGCGCCGTACTAGCCGTACAACTGGGTGCCCAGGAGCAGCTTCGCCGCCTGCCGCGCGCGCGGCTTGTAGATCTGCTGGAGCGTTACCGCGGCTGCCTGGAGCAGGCGGCTCGCCTGTACAAGGGCACGCTGCACACCCTGAATGATGGCGGCAGCCTTATTCTCTTCCACAGCCGCGACCAGGACGACGAGTACCTCACCAACGCACTGTGCTGCGGTGAACTGATGCGGGCTCTGGGCCATGCCCTGCAGATCGAGGTCGCCGATAGCGGCATCACCCTGCAATTGCAACTGGGCCTGACCCTTGGTGAGGACATCGCTGATCTCGAGCAAGTGCAATTGCTGGAAGAGTCGGCGGTACAGAATGCCCTCGCTCTCAGCCAGCACAGCCGCAACCTGCTCCTTGTGGAGCGCGCCATCGGCGACGATGAGCAAGTCCGTGAGCGGGCACGCATTCGCCCCATCGCCAGCCCCGAGAACGCCTGCTGCGTCGAATGGCTGAAAGAACCCTACCCGTCGATGCTGGAGCGCCAGCTCTCGCGCATGCGCGCCCTGCGCACCAACTGAGCCTGGGGCCACGCGCCCCCGAGGCGGAACGGATTCCGTGACCACCCTGATCACTCACCCGTTGCCGGTGCTGGCTGTCGGCCTGGCTCTCGGGAGCCGAGTAGTCCCTCCACGCCTGCTGCTCGCCGGCATGTTCGCGGCCTGCCTACCCGACCTGGACGTGGTTGCCTTCAAGCTGGGCATCGCCTACCAGGACGCTCTGGGGCACCGCGGATTCAGTCATTCACTGCTGTTCGCGGCCATCCTGGGCGCACTCGGCGCCGCAATCGCCCGGGTATTCGACTGCCGCGCGCTGAAGGCTGGTATGTGGATAGCACTGGCAACCGCCTCTCACAGCCTGCTGGATGCCATGACCGACGGCGGATTAGGTGTCGCCTGGCTCTGGCCGTGGCGCGATCAGCGCTATTTCCTGCCGCTGCATCCAATCGAGGTTTCGCCCATCGGCCTGTCGCGCTTCCTCAGCCCCAGGGGCGCTGAAGTGCTGCTCTCAGAGGTGCGCTGGGTCTGGCTTCCCAGCCTTGGCGTCGCCCTTGGCGGCATCGCGCTGCGCCGCTGGCTGCGTCCGCGCGGCTGATTCGAGCTGCTCCTGAAGCTGCTCCAGCAATGACGCCTCCTGCGCTTCAGCCTCCGGCAATTGCGCGACATAGCCCTGGAAGCCGGCAAAGCGCGCTCGGAAATCTATGTCTATGCGGAAGCGGTTGTCCCAGCCGGAAGACGGCGCAGGGAACAACTGGTCACAACCGCGCAGTGACTGATCCGAAGCGCAACTCTTGAATGCCCGGGGATACACCTGCCGCTTCCACAGAACCCAGGGCGACACCGACAGCGCATCGATACGGTTGCGCCGCAGGTCGAACTCCAGCAATTGCAGCAGGCCATTCCCCCCCAGGTACTCGTCCTGGTAGTCGACCATTACCATATCCACGCTATGGCCAAGATCATTGAGCATGCGCGCATGGGCCGAGCCTTCGACGTGGCCACTGACTGTGAGGAATATCTGATCGTTGCGGCGAATAAGCTGTTCCCAGAGCAGGGGCCCGCTCTCATTGCCCTCGCGGGAGAGCTGCGGCGACTCGCTACCCTTGCGATACAGGATGTTGTGCGAAGCGAGTATTACCGGCACATGAGGATGTTCGTCGATGACCTGCTGCGCCCAGGCGAGCGTCCCACGGGACGGGCTCCAGTCCAGCGCCAGCAGCAGGAACGGCTGCTCATGCATGCGGAACAGGTGGAACTGGCTGAGGCCCAAGGGATCGCTACCGCCGTAGGTGCTCTGCCAGGCGGCACGCTGCGGCCCGAAGTGATCCTTGAAGCGGTCGCGGAAGGAGCGCTCGTCGTCCGGCGTGGTAGCGCCGTGAATGTCGCGATCGCCACTCATGATGCTGTAGGGTACCCCGCCCTCCTCCAGCACGCGCATCGCACCGCTTGCGATCTGCCACTGGGTCAGCGTGCCGGCGTTCTGCACCACGTCACCAAGGTGCACAACCATCGGAACCTGCAGGGCCGCGGCATTCCTGGCCAGCCAGGTGGTCTGCGCGAAGAATGCCAGCGCCGGCTCGTACGGTAAGCCGGAATAGCGTTCGTTGGTGCGGAACAGCCGCAACTCCCGGTGATTGTTCTCGGCATAGAACTGGGTGTCCGGCAGTAGCGGCAGGACAAAACTCCCCGAGGTCGCCGTCATTTTCAATGACGGTATCGGGTGCTGGCGAAAGAACGCCTGGTCGTGAGCAATCTGCTCGTGGCTATCCGAGCCCTGGCAGCCGCACAGCAGCAATCCAAGGCCCAGGGCGAGTAACAGTGACTTCATCGTATGGAGTTGAAAACGCCGGCGTCATCAACGCGCAGCAGGCAGTAACGGTCGTTGTCGAAACGCCCCGTGAACAAGGCTGCTCCCAGGGCCGGATAGGTGTTCTTCAAGTGGATCGCGAGCTTCTCATCCAGCATCAGGTAGTAAGGCGCCGACAGGCTTGCCAGTTGATCGGGCGAGCCGGCGAACAACGGCTGGGCGTCATGTTCGAGATTGACCATGAACTTGATCGCCCGCGCATCGCGTCCCATGCCATAAAGCACCAGCGGCGCCGGCTTCGCGGCCACTACGGCGTCCACCGCCAGGGAAAACTCGCGGCTATCGTAGAGTCGCTGCTCTGCCGGCTCGATCACCATGATGTAGCTGCCCCAGAGCGCCAGTGCCGCCCCCAGCGCCAGCCCTTCGGCGCGCCAGTTGCGCCAGTACAGGCGGGAAAGGGCAAGGAGTTGCAGCAGCACCAGCCACAGCGCACAGAGCACGACGCGCTCGGTCAGTGGTTGCAGTACCTGTGGATAACGCCGCCAGCCAAGCCAGATACCCAGCATCAGTAGCCCCGGAAGAACCAGCCAGATTCCCTGGATCAGTCCGCGCAGCAGTGCCGCCAGGCGTTGGCCGCTCACATGGAACGGGTAGGTCGCTATGATCGCCGCCAGCGGCGCCATCGCCAGGATGTAGCGCGCCTTCTTCGCCTGCGGCAACGAGAGACCGGCCATCACCACCAGCGCCGCCAGGGCGCAGCCTGCAACCAGGCGCGCCGCAGGATCATCCCGCCGGCGCCAAAGAAGCGCGAGGGCGGGTATGGCCAGGGGGAAGGCCAGGGCGTAGTTGCCCAGCGAACTGCGGAAGTAATACAGCGCATCGCTGGCCCCGGCGCTACCATCCAGGCGGCCCGTCACCTGCATGCGCAGCACGTCCCCGACGAACCCTTCGCCGCCGATACTGCGTGCCGCCACGAGCAGCAGCGCGCTGCACGCCAACAGCAGCGCCAACGCACTGCCCGAGAAGACCGCCAGCCAGCGCCAGTTGCGATCCAGCAGAAGCTGACTGCAGACCATGCCTGCCGGCACTACCAGACCCAGTGGCCCACGCAGCGCGAAGCCGAGGAGCAGCAGCAAAAGCAGGCGCACCAGCAGGCCCTGCATGGAGTAGCGCTGTGCGTTGAAGGCAATGAAGAAGGCAAGCAATCCCACCGCTGCGACCATCTGATCGAGCGACACCGCGCGCGCTTCGCTGAGGAAGGTAGCAGTCAGCAACAGCATAGCGAGGCTCAGCAGCCCCCATGACCTGGAGATGGCGGCGGCGAGTCGGTAAGTCAGTCCGGCGATGAGGCCCGATGCCAGCGCCGTGGGCAGCCAGGCGGTGAACAGGTCGACCCGGCCGAACGGCAGCGAAAGCAGGTAGGTCAGGAAAGTCGAAGTGGCCGGATAGTCCGGATAGGGCTCGCCATAGGTGGTCGGAAAGACACCGGGGCCGTGGCGCAACATCTCCTTGGCGAAAAGCACGAAGCGCGAGTCGAAACCCACCACCGCCGTTCCGTGCGCGCCCAGTAAACAGAGCACGAACACCGCCAGGGCAATGTACAGCGCCTGCCGGGTCAGCGAGGTATCTGTCTGACCGGATAGAGAAACTGGAAATGACGACGACACGTCGGGCCCCTGGCAGGCGCGCTACGGAAGGAGTTCCGTGCAATCGAGACCTGCAAACGGCGCCCTAGATACCACGATGGGCGTCAAGAAGATGTCAAGCTGCGAGGCCCCGCGGGCCCATACGAAACGGCCCGGGTGTGGATTCCCGGGCCGTATGCGGATCAGAAACGGTAGACCTCGACATCGGTCCGGATCGGCACTACCAGCGGAATCTTGGGCCCCTCTTCCTTAGGCTTGGCTGCCTGCTCGGAATTGCTCACCACCGGCTTGCGTGCCGGCGCAGCCTGCTGCTCGGCGACTGCCGTGGCCACCGGGCGAACATCCTTGGCCAGTTGCACCGACAGCTTGCGCAGCAGGTCGCCCTGGGCACGAACCTGATCCTGAATACTCCCCGAATGTGCTTCTTCTTCGCGGAACACACGGCTATCGCGCAACTCGCCTTTCTGATCGAGCAGGCGCCAGCGAGCTTCCAGCACGGCCGGCTCCTTCGGGCCGGAATCCAGCCGGCTGATGGTCAGCATGACCTGCACCTGCGGCGTAAAGCCGGGCTTCTCCGGGAACAAGGCCAGGCGGGTGCTGTCGAGCTGCCCTGAGAGCAGACGCAGCAGTTGCTGGCTGACGTTGGTTTCCAGACTTCCCGCCCAACGGGCTTCGGTGGAAAGATTGAGAATGCCATCAGCCTGGCGCTGAACCATTGTCTCGCGCTTCAGATAATCGGCCAGGGATACCGGACCGAGAAGCACAGCGACGCCATTTTCGCGGGTCGGAACCGACGCGGCACCTGCATCCAATTGATACAGTTGGGTCGGTCGATTCACTGTGCAACCCGCCAGCCCGAGCAGGCTGACGAGGGAAAGACATGCCAAGACGCGCAAAGCGCTCATCGTGCATCACCGTCATTCGCCGAAGATCGGCGCTACATCAAACATTTCGGGTAAACAAGGACGACGCGCCACGGCGCCGGTCGTGAAAGGGACGTATCATCCCTCAACCAGCGCCGCAGCTCCAGAGCCAGAATGTATCGGCTCGCGTTTCAATCCTGAGACAGTGATTCTACCAGCAGACTGTCCACGCGCTGGAAACCGCGCGGCAGTTTATTGCCCCGGCGGCCCCGCTCGCCCTTGTAATGCTCCAGATCGTCCCCCTTGAGCGAGAGCGTGCGCTTGCCGGCCTGCAACACCAGGGTGGCGCCGGACGGCAATACCGCAAGGTCGGTCAGGTACTCTTCGCGACTGGCAACGCGATCGCCCGGAACGCTGATGATCTTGTTGCCCTTGCCCTTGGCCAGTTGCGGCAGATCGGCGACCTTGAACAGCAGCAGCCGCCCTTCGGTCGTGACCGCCGCGAGCCAGTCCTGCTCCACATCGGTCACTGGCCGCGGCTCCATCACCTGCGCGCCATTGGGCAGGCTGAGCAGCGCCTTGCCGGCCTTGTTCTTGGCCTGCATGTCCTCGCCCTTGGCGACGAAGCCATAACCGGCATCGGAGGCCAGCACGTACAGCGCGCTATCTTCGGGCAGCAGGACCCTCTCGAAGGTCGCCCCCGGCGGCGGCGTCAGCCTCCCGGTCAGCGGCTCGCCCTGGCCGCGAGCCGACGGCAGGCTGTGGGCCGCCAGCGAATAGCTGCGGCCGGTGGAGTCGATGAACACCGCATACTGGTTCGAACGCCCCGGCGCCGCCGCCTTGAAACCATCGCCGGCCTTGTACGACAAGCCAGTGGCATCGATGTCGTGTCCCTTGGCGCAACGTACCCAGCCCTTCTCGGACAGCACGACAGTCACCGGCTCGGTCGGCATCAGCTCGGTTTCCGACAGAGCACGGGCTTCGGCGCGGGCGACGATGGGCGAACGGCGGTCGTCTCCGTAGGTTTCGGCGTCGGCCAGCAGCTCGTCACGCACCAGCTTGCGCAGCTTGGCGTTGGAGCCGAGGATCGCCAGCAGCTTGGCGCGCTCCTTGGCCAGTTCCTCCTGCTCGCCACGGATTTTCATCTCTTCCAGGCGCGCCAACTGACGCAGGCGGGTATCGAGGATGTAGTCGGCCTGCAGTTCGGACAGCTCGAAACGCTGCATCAGGACCGGCTTTGGCTGATCCTCGGTGCGGATGATATGGATGACTTCGTCGAGATTGAGGAACGCGACCAGCAAGCCCTCCAACAGGTGCAGGCGGCGCTCGACCTTGTCCAGACGGAACTGCAGGCGACGGCGCACGGTGTCGGTGCGGTAGCTCAGCCACTCGCTGAGTACCTGGCGCAGGTCCTTGACCTGGGGTTTGCCGTCCAGGCCGATGACGTTCATGTTCACCCGGTACGAGCTTTCCAGGTCGGTGGTGGCGAACAGGTGGGTCATCAGCTCTTCGACGTCCACGCGGTTGGAGCGAGGAATGATGACGATACGGGTCGGGTTCTCGTGGTCCGACTCATCGCGCAGGTCGGCCACCATCGGCAGCTTCTTGGCCTGCATCTGGCCGGCGATCTGCTCCAGCACCTTGGCACCGGAAACCTGGTGCGGCAGCGCGGTGACCACGATGTCGCCGTCCTCCACACGGTACACGGCGCGCATGCGCACCGAGCCACGGCCGGTTTCGTAGATCTTTTGCAGGTCCGCTCGCGGGGTGATGATTTCCGCCTCGGTGGGGAAATCCGGGCCCGGTACGTGCTCGATCAGGTCGCCGACGGTGGCGTCCGGCTGGTCGAGCAGGCGAATGCAGGCGGCTGCCACTTCGCGCAGGTTGTGCGGCGGGATGTCGGTCGCCATGCCCACGGCGATGCCGGTGGTGCCGTTGAGCAGCAGGTTGGGCAGGCGCGCCGGCAGCACCGCTGGTTCCTCCAGCGTGCCATCGAAGTTCGGCACCCAGTCCGCCGTGCCCTGGCCCAACTCGGACAGCAGGGTTTCGGCATAGCGCGACAGACGCGCCTCGGTGTAACGCATGGCGGCGAAGGATTTGGGATCGTCCGGCGCACCCCAGTTGCCCTGGCCATCCACCAGCGGATAGCGATAGGAGAATGGCTGGGCCATCAGCACCATCGCTTCGTAGCAGGCCAAATCGCCGTGGGGGTGATACTTGCCGAGCACGTCGCCGACGGTACGCGCCGACTTCTTGTGCTTGGCATCCGCGTCCAGGCCCAGTTCACTCATGGCGTAGACGATGCGCCGCTGCACGGGCTTGAGGCCGTCGCCGATATGCGGCAGGGCACGGTCCATGATCACGTACATGGAGTAGTTCAGATAAGCCTGTTCGGTGAAGTCGGCCAGTGACCGGCGCTCCACGCCTTCCAGACTCAGATCGAGGGTTTCGCTCATGCGGGCCTCACGGTGAAGAATTCTGGCGCAGCACCAGGGTGCCGCCCTGCTGGGTGAAATCGAGTTGTTTGAGGGCGCTCATGCCGAGCAACACCTCGTCGCCCTCCATGCCCGGCGCGACCAGCGCGGACACATCGTTCAGGCGGATGTCGCCAAGGTCCAGCTGCGACAGGCGCGTACGCCAGCCCTCGCTGCGACCGTTGGCCGTATTCAGGGTGACCGGCGCGCCACGGGCCAAGCCCAGGTTCCGGGCCAGCTCCTGCGGGATAGCCACCTGGGTGGCACCGGTGTCGAGCATGAAGGTCACCGGCTGGCCGTTGATACGGCCGTCGACCACATAGTGGCCGGCACGGTTGCCGAGCAGCCGCACCTCGACATAACCGGCGCCGTGGACGGACTCCGGCTGCTGATTGGGATTGTTCTGCCGCTTCTCCCAGGCACCGAAGTAGTGGGTCGCCAGCAGGATGCCCGCGCCCCAGGCGAGAAACATCATGACCTTGCCCAACCGCCGCCCCGGAGTCGCGTCGCTCATTTGCCACCAAGCCAACCGCCGACCGGTGCGGCGAAGCGCAACACGAAGGGACGCGCATCACCATCGGCGCGCGCCCGCTCACCGTTGTCCAGGCCGATCCAGGCGCCCTTGTCGTCGACGATCAGAGCCTCGGCGACGCCATACGGCAGGTCGTAGCGACGCTCCGGCGCCAGCGCTCCGGCGGCGAACGACCAGCATTGTTCCTGCGCGCCCGTGCCGGCATCGCGCCGGCATATCTGGTGCGCCAGGCGCTCCAGGGTGAACAGCTTACCCTTGTACAGAGCCAGGTCGGAAAAATCGATCGGCAGTGCGCGCTCGCTCCCCAGCTCCGGCGGCGGCATCGCCACGCCACCCTCGCTGAGCAGCACGCAGTTGCCGTCGCACTTCCAGGTGCCATTTTCGTTGCGCACACGGAGCAGTCCCCGGCGCTGGCGTTCGGCCGCCAGCCACAGGGTCTTGCCGTCTGGATCGATGGTCAGCCCTTCATACAACGCGTTGAAGCTCATCAGCAGGCCACTGGCGCGAGCCTGGCGCAGCAGGCTTTGCGGCAACGGCAACCAGGCCGGATCGCCCGTCACCGGCACCAGCAGCACGCCAGCATAGGCCTCGCTCACCACATAGCGATTGCCAGCCTTGTCGCAACTGATGCCTTCGAAGTCCAGCGCTCCACCGCGTACCAGGCCGCTTGCCAGCACCCGCGTGCGCATGCCCCAGGACAGCCCGCTGTCAGGCGCGCCGGAGACCACAAAGGCTTCCGGCGTTGCCTGCCAGACACTGCCCGGCGATTCGTCGGCGAGCATACGGTAGATGCGGTCGTCGTCGCGGTCGGAAACGGCCCATAGCTCATCGCCACATTGCGCCAGCCCGGAAAGGTTGCCACGGGGCATGCCTTCCACCGGGTGCTCGGAGATGAACTGCAGGGTGTTCGGTACCGCCGTGGGCGCCGGGTCGGCCAGAGCGAGGCCGGCAAACAGGCCCAAAGCGGCCGGCAGCCAGCGCATCAGGCGAACACCTCCGCCAGGTTGCCCTTGGTTTCCAGCCAGGATTTGCGGTCGCCAGCACGCTTCTTGGCCAGCAGCATATCCATGATTTCCACAGTGCCTTCGGTGTCGTCCAGGGTCAGTTGCACGAGGCGACGGGTGTTCGGATCCATCGTGGTCTCACGCAATTGTGGCGGGTTCATCTCGCCCAGCCCCTTGAATCGGGTGACCTGCGGTTTGCCGCGGCGCTTCTCGGCGGCCAGGCGGTCGAGGATGCCGTCGCGCTCGGCCTCGTCCAGGGCGTAGAAGACTTCCTTGCCCAGGTCGATACGGAACAGCGGCGGCATGGCGACGTAGACGTGGCCAGCCTCCACCAGCGGGCGGAAGTGGCGGACGAACAGCGCGCACAGCAGCGTGGCGATGTGCAGGCCGTCGGAGTCGGCATCGGCGAGGATGCAGATCTTGCCGTAGCGCAGTTGGGTCAGGTCCGCCGCGCCCGGATCAACGCCGATGGCGACGGCGATGTCATGGACTTCCTGCCTGGCCAGCACTTCACCACCATCCACTTCCCAGGTGTTCAGGATCTTCCCGCGCAGCGGCATGATCGCCTGGAACTCCTTGTCCCGCGCCTGCTTGGCCGAACCACCGGCGGAATCACCCTCCACCAGGAACAGCTCGGCGCGCATCGGGTCCTGGCCCGCGCAGTCAGCCAGCTTGCCGGGCAGGGCCGGGCCCTGGGTGATTTTCTTGCGCTCGACCTTCTTGCCCGCCTTCAAGCGGCGACCGGCGTTGCTGATGGCCAGTTCCGCCAGTTGCAGGCCAAGTTCAGGGTGCGCGTTGAGCCACAGGCTGAAGGCGTCCTTGACCACGCCCGAAACGAACGCCGCCGCCTCGCGCGAGGACAGGCGCTCCTTGGTCTGCCCGGAGAACTGCGGCTCCTGCAGCTTCATCGAGAGGACGAAGGCGATGCGTTCCCAGACGTCTTCCGGGGCCAGTTTCACGCCGCGCGGCAGCAGATTGCGGAATTCGCAGAACTCGCGCATCGCATCCAGCAGGCCCTGGCGCAGCCCGTTGACGTGGGTACCGCCCTGAGCGGTGGGAATCAGGTTGACGTAGCTTTCCTGCAGCGACTCACCGCCCTCGGGAAGCCACAGCAGGGCCCAGTCCACCGCCTCCTTGTTGCCGGCCAGCGCGCCACAGAACGGCTCGTCGGGCAGGCGCAGGTGCTCGGAAACCGAGTCGACCAGATACGAGCGCAGGCCGTCCTCGTAGTGCCATTCCACACGCTCGCCGCTGGACTTGTCCTCGAATGTGACCAGCAGGCCCGGGCACAGAACGGCCTTGGCCTTGAGCACATGCTTGAGGCGGCTGACGGAGAACTTGTGCGAATCGAAGTACTTCGCGTCCGGCCAGAAGCGCACGGTCGTGCCGGTGTTGCGCTTGCCCACGGTGCCGACGATTTCGAGATCGCTGGACTTGAAGCCATCGGCGAAAGTCATGCGGTACTCGTTGCCGTCGCGCTTGACCCGCACCTCCACCGTGGTCGACAGCGCGTTCACCACCGAGATGCCCACACCGTGCAGGCCGCCGGAGAACTGGTAGTTCTTGTTGGAGAACTTGCCACCGGCATGCAGCTTGGTGAGGATCAGCTCGACACCCGGCACCCCCTCTTCCGGGTGGATATCCACCGGCATGCCGCGGCCATCGTCGATCACTTCCAGCGAGTTGTCCTCATGGAGGATCACCTGCACGCTCCTGGCGTGGCCGGCCAGCGCTTCGTCGACGCTATTGTCGATGACTTCCTGTGCCAGGTGGTTCGGGCGCGTCGTGTCGGTATACATCCCCGGGCGCTTGCGCACCGGATCGAGGCCGGAAAGGACTTCGATGGCTTCTGCGGTATAGGCGTTCTGCTGGGCCATGGGGTCCCTACTTAGTCAGAAGAAATTCGTTCAAAGGTCGAGAAGTCTACGTCGCGCCACTGGCCGGAGGGTATACCGGCGAATGCCAGAAGCGCCGGCAACTGGCTGACGAAACGCTGGAAACTGTGATCGCCACCCGCCTGGATGCGCAGGACGCAAGCGCGGTAATAACGCTCGGCGGCGCGATAGTCGAGGGTTTCATCTGCGGTCTGTAGCCACACCTGGTAGCGCGCGCCATCGGTTGGCGCCGGCACCTCAAGCTCGGCCAGGGCCTGTACGTGGTCGTGCGTCAGTTCCCAGGTATCGCCGCTATAGTAGTTGGTCTGCGGACCGAGCTGGCCGTCGAACAGCCTGTGTGGCGCTACCGCCGGGTTGATCAGCACGGCCTTCAGGCCATAGCGCTCCGCCAGCGCCGTCGCATAGTAACCGCCCAGCGAACTGCCGATCAGCAGAGGCCGGTCGAGTTCGGCGAGCGCCGACTCCAACTGGACCAATGCCTGGCGTGGATGGTGATGCAGCTCTGGGATCCGCACCTGGCCGGCCAGGCCCAGGTGTTCCATTGCAGCCATGAACTGCCGCGCCTTCTGCGAGGCGGGGGAGCTGTTGAATCCGTGAATATAGAGGAATGCAGTCATGGGCCGGGAGGCTACAAGCTGCAAGCGGCATGCCGCAAGTGGATAGCGCCGCAGACGGCGACTGGCGCGCGGCCCGACACGGCAGGCCCGGCCTCAGTAACCCTTGACGCTGTAGTCGACTTCGAAGTCGATGCCGGTCACACGCGACACACCCGTCTCCAGCAAACCGTCGGGATACAGGCGCAACCAGCGGTAGCCAGGCGCGGGGCTGTCGACGCAGAAGTCCTCGCTGCCCGGCGTGAACTGCACGCAGGTGGAAGGCGAGGCGAGCAGGCGGACATCGCCGCGCATCCGGTCGATTTCCTGATGCACATGCCCCCAAAGCAGGCAGCGCACGTTCGGATAACGATCCAGCACGGCGAAGAGTTTTTCAGGGTTGTAGATGCCGATGCGGTCCATCCACAGGCTGCCGATGGGTACCGGATGGTGATGGAAGCTGATCAGCAGATGCTTGCTGGGGGCGTCCTCGATGGCGCGTTCGAGCAGCGCGACCTGATCGTCGGTCACCTGCCCCGGCACAGCGCCTGAGATGGTGGAGTCCAGCAGGATCACCCGCCAGGCACCCAGGTCGATCACCGGGTCCAGCAGGTCCGTGCCGGCTGCCGCAGCACGCATCGAGTCCAGTTCATCATGATTGCCGGGAAACCAGCGGATTGGCGCCGCTATTGGCGCGGTAATGTCGCGAAAACGCTGGTAGGACTCCAGGGAGCCATCCTGCGAGAGATCGCCGGTGGCCAGCACCAGGCCGATGTCCGTCTGCTCGTCGCGCACGAGGCGGACCACCTGACTCAGACTGTCGGCAGTATCCATGCCCAGCAGGCGACCGTCGGGCTCAGCGAACAGATGGCTGTCTGAAAGCTGGACCAGCAGGACCGGCGCGGCGTCGGAAGGATTTGCAGGCACTGGAGGCAATGCGCCTTCTCCTGTGAGGCGAGTCCACGGCAATGTGACGAGTATGGTGACAGGCACGCCCCTGATCAAACCGGGAAAGCGTCACAGATCACAGTTAGGGACACACGGCGTACGATGAGCGGGCAGCATATCATGGCACGAAGCCATTACCGCAGATTCAGCGCTGCAGCACCGTCTCCAGTTCATGTCCGCAGGACAGGCAATGGCTCAGCCACTCGCCGAGGAAGAGGTTGAGCTGGCTCTTCTCGTCCGGCTGGTGCATCGCCTGGTTCGGATAGGGGTAGATCGCCAGCAGGCGGCGTGCCTGCTCCGCGCCGACCACCTCGGCCATGCGCGCATCGTGGTACACCCGTACTTCGAGCTTCGGCGCCGGCAGCCAGGGCAATCCCAGTTCCTGGCGAACCTGCAGCACGGTGGTATAGGGACACGCATCCAGCACATCCAGCACGAGCACACCGAGCAGGCGCTCGCCCTCGCTCAAGGCGACCCGGCGGGATATCCGCGCCTCGCGCATTTCCGGCAACAGGCGCATCAGGCGCAAGTAGTTCGCCTCGCAGGTCGCCTGCAACCCCGCCAGGTCGACGCGATAGCGCTCGCGCAGCAGATTCACACCCATAACCCCCGTACCTCGGCGCGATTGAGCGCCAACCATTGCAGGGCGAGCATGCTCGCCGCGTTGTTGATGCGTCCGTCGCGCACGGCCTGCAACGCCCCCTCGAACGGCATGACGTGGACGCGAATATCCTCGCCCTCTTCCTCCAGGCCATGAATTCCGGTGGCGGTGCTGCTGTCGCAGCGACCGACGAACAGATGCACCAGCTCGTTGCTGCCACCCGGCGAGGGCAGGTACTGGCTGATCGGCCAGAGCGAGCCCAGCGTCAGGCCAGCCTCTTCCACCGCTTCGCGGCGAGCGACTTCCTCGGGGACTTCGTCCTTGTCGATCAGACCGGCAACCAGCTCCAGCAGCCAGGGGTTGACGCCTGCGTCCATCGCGCCAACTCGGAACTGTTCGACCAGCACCACCTCATCGCGTTGCGGGTCATACGGCAGCACGCACACCGCATCGTGGCGCACGAACAGCTCGCGGGTCAGCACCGGGCCCATGCCGCCGGCGAACTGCCGGTGGCGCAGATGCAGCCGGTCGAGCGTATAGAAACCCTTGAAGCACTGTTCGCGCTTCTGGATTTCGACATCCTGCGGGCCTGGTTTGAACGTGTCCGACATCCCGTTCCACTCACTGGTCGATTGAACTTCGCGCCATCCTATCGCGCCGCCAGAAGCGGCGCAGCCTGTTTCTCGGACCGCCCGACGGGCCACGCTGTGCCATGCGCCGCCCCTGCCGCCGTTGCCCGGACTGGTTCATACTGCCGCCGAACTGGCGGCCGCGATGACGGTCAAACCCGCCCATGTCCGCGACGACAAGGAATCCCATGCGTCTTCTGAAACTCGCTGCTCTCGGCAGCCTCTGCCTGTTACTGGGGGCTTGCCAGAACCTGTTCAAGCCAAGCCTCGACGAACCGCTGCCCGCCCGCCACAACGCCTTCGAACATCTCCGTGCCGGCTGCCAGGGCGAACAATGCCCACTGTTCAACCTGGACACCCTGAGCTTCGACGACGAACCGGCGCTGAACGAGGCCATCGACCGGCAGTTGCGCGAACTGGCCCGCAGCCAGGATGGCGCGATCCCCGGCAGTCTCGATATCTACGAAAAACGTTTTCTCGATAGCGCCCAGCCTGGCTGGAGCAGCTACCTGCAGGCCAAGATCCGCGAACAGCATGACGGTCTGGTGATCATCGAGCTGTCCAGCTACCGCTTCACCGGCGGCGAGTACGGAGAACCGGGCCGCGCGTTCATCAATTATGATCGACGCCTGCACAAGGTGCTCACCCTGCAGGACATTCTCCTGCCCGGCCAGGAGGAGAGCTTCTGGAAGGTGGCGCGCATGGCGCACCAGGCCTGGGTCCTGCAGAACAAACTGGACGAGCAGGACCCGAACTTCTCCCGCGACTGGCCGTTCCAGACCACGCCGCACTTCGCCCTGACCTTCGGCTCGCTGACGCTCAAGTACGATATCGACCGTATCGCCCCGCATTCGGTCGGCCACCCGGAACTGAAGATTCCCTACCCACGCCTGAACGGCATCGTGAAGCCGTACTACTTCCCGGGACGCGGGGTGCAGTGACGCGCGCGACGCGCACGGCACACGGAGGCAACCCGCGCCTGCGAAAGCAATGCGCCGGAATCGAAGCAAGCCGCAGGCACGCGTCGCGTGATGCTCGATGCTCGCCGCTTCGCCTCGCGCCGGCCTGCAGATAAAGTTCTCGCGCAGAAAAACGGACGTCGCGGGGGCGCGCTCCTATTGATGCAAATGCCGCGGCATCACGCCGACGCTGGCGCCTTCGCGCCGATCCGTCCCAGCATCAGTTGCAACGCGCCCGCCACTACCAGCGCCGGCAGGGTCGCGCCCACGTCCGGCAGATAGCTCGCCAGCAGGCGGTAGACCACCACGCCACCGGCCCAGGCCAGCAGCGAGCCCCAGCGCAGACCGTGCGGAATCACCGCCGACGCACGGCGACGCAGGACGAAGTGATCCACCAGCACCACACCGAACAGCGGTGCGAATACCGAGCCGATCAACAGCAGGAAGCCTTCGTACTGCTCCAGCGGCGCGAACCAGGCGATCAGCGTGCAGATCACACCGATGGCCAGTGCCAGCCACTCGACCTTCAACGGCAGCAGAATGCCGCTGGAAACCGCCGCCGAGTGAATATCGGCGAAAGCTTTCTCCGACTCGTCCAGCAGGATCAGCAGCAGCGGGATACCCATGCCCGCGCCGGCCAGCGCCAGCAGCAGCGCGTTGGCATCGCTGCCCTCGGCAAACGCCAGGGTGTAGGCCACGCCCAGGCTCATCAGCCAGAAGCAGCCGATGAAGAAGCCCAGCGCGGCGCCGCCGAAGGTATGCCCGGCGCGCTTGCCGAAGCGCGAGTAGTCGGCGATCAGGGGTAGCCACGACAACGGCATGGCAATGGCGATGTCGAAGCCGACGGCAAAGGACAGCGAGCCATCGCCCCCCTTGGCCCAGAGCGCGGCCAGATCGGCGCGGCTGAACAGATCGGCGGTCAGCCACGCACAGGCCGCCAGCAGTAGCCAGATCCCCCAGCGCCGCAGTACCCGGCGGACGAACGCCAGCGGGCCGCTGACTGCCAGCAAGGTCGCCAGCGTACCGAACACCAGCGTCCACAGCGCCGGGCTGGTCAGGCCGCTGCCTTCGCCAAAAGCGCGGGTCGCCAGCAGGCTGGCGGCATCGCGCATGACAATGATCTCGAAGGCGCCCCAGCCCACCAGTTGCATCAGGTTGAGCAACGCTGGCAGCGCCGCGCCGTGGCTGCCCAGGCTGAGCTTGAGCGAGGCCATCGCAGAGAGCCCGGTGTCGGTGCCGATCACCCCGGCGCTGGCCAGCAGCAGCACGCCAACCAGGGTGCCCAGCAGGATCGCGCCGAGCGCGCCGGCCAGGCCCAGGCCAGGCGCCAGCAACGCGCCGGTCTGCAGCACCATCAGGCCGATGCCGAGGGAAAACCACAGGGAAAACACGTCGCGCAGGCCAAGCACGCGCTGGGCGCTGCCGACGGCGACGGAGGGGGAATAGTTGGTTGCGGTAACGGTCACGATACGTGCGAGGCTCAAGGTTATTGTTATGGAGAAACGCGCAATGGGCAGGGGCTGGCGAATCCGCCCAATGCTCGGCGGCTTTCGCAGTCCCTGCCCATCCTATGGGTAGACGGGCATCACACCTGCTTGTAAATCACCGAACCTTCGTCCCGGAAGCGCATGGCCTGTTCCTGGAAGCCGGCCTCGATGGCTTTCTGCTCATCGGTCAGACCGTTTTCCCTGGCGTAATCACGAACTTCCTGGGTGATTTTCATCGAGCAGAACTTCGGTCCGCACATGGAGCAGAAGTGCGCAACCTTGGCGGAATCCTTCGGCAGCGTCTCGTCGTGGAAGGCGCGGGCGGTATCCGGATCGAGGCCCAGGTTGAACTGGTCCTCCCAACGAAACTCGAAACGTGCCTTGGACAGCGCATTGTCGCGGATCTGCGCGCCCGGATGCCCCTTCGCGAGATCGGCGGCATGGGCCGCGATCTTGTAGGTGATGATGCCGGTCTTCACGTCATCCTTGTTCGGCAGGCCCAGGTGCTCCTTGGGCGTGACGTAGCAGAGCATGGCGCAGCCGTACCAGCCGATCATCGCCGCGCCGATGCCCGAGGTGATGTGGTCGTAGCCCGGCGCAATGTCGGTGGTCAGCGGACCGAGGGTATAGAACGGCGCCTCGTCGCAGCACTCCAGTTGCTTCTCCATGTTTTCCTTGATCAGGTGCATCGGCACATGGCCGGGACCTTCGATCAGCACCTGGACATCGTGCTTCCAGGCAATGCGGGTCAGCTCGCCAAGGGTTTCCAGTTCGCCGAACTGGGCAGCGTCATTGGCGTCGGCCACCGAACCGGGACGCAGGCCATCGCCCAGCGAGAAGCTGACGTCGTAGGCCTTCATGATTTCGCAAATTTCCTCGAAGTGGGTGTAGAGGAAATTCTCCTGATGATGCGCCAGGCACCACTTGGCCATGATCGAACCGCCGCGAGAGACGATACCGGTGACGCGCTTGGCGGTCAGCGGCACGTAGCGCAGCAGTACACCGGCATGAATGGTGAAGTAGTCCACACCCTGCTCGGCCTGCTCGATCAGGGTATCGCGGAAGATTTCCCAGGTCAGGTCCTCGGCGATGCCGCCCACCTTCTCCAGCGCCTGGTAGATCGGCACCGTGCCGATCGGCACCGGGCTGTTGCGCAGAATCCACTCGCGGGTCTCGTGGATGTGCTTGCCGGTGGAGAGGTCCATCACCGTGTCGGCGCCCCAGCGGATGCCCCAGGTGAGTTTCTCGACTTCCTCCTCGATGGAGGAACCCAGTGCGCTGTTGCCGATATTGCCGTTGATCTTCACCAGGAAGTTGCGGCCGATGATCATCGGTTCCAGTTCGGTGTGGTTGATGTTCGACGGGATGATCGCGCGGCCGCGTGCCACTTCGTCACGGACGAACTCGGGGGTGATTTCCTTCGGGATGCTGGCGCCGAAACTCTGACCGGGATGCTGGGCATCCAGCAGGCCGGCTGCGCGGGCTTCCTGCAGCTTCATGTTCTCGCGGATGGCGATGTACTCCATCTCGGGCGTGATGATGCCCTTGCGCGCGTAGTGCATCTGCGTGACGTTATGCCCAGCCTTTGCACGGCGCGGCGTACGCACGTGGGCGAAGCGCAGGGCGTCGAGGCTGACATCCGCCAGGCGGGACTGGCCGAACTCGGAGGTGAGGCCGGGGAGGATCTCGGTATCGCCGCGCTCGTCGATCCAGCGCGAACGCACGTCCGGCAGTCCCTTGCGAAGGTCGATGTGCACATCGGGGTCGGTGTAGGGGCCGGAGGTGTCGTAGACCATCACTGGCGCGTTCTTCTCGCCGCCGAATGCGGTGGGCGTATCGGCCAGGGAAATCTCCCGCACCGGCACGCGGATGTCAGGGCGCGAGCCGGTCAGGTAGACCTTCTTCGAATTCGGGAAGGGCTGGGTCGACTGACGATCCAGTTGTTCAAGGCGGGTTACGTTGTTTTTCTGGGTGCTCATCCTGGCTCTCCTCTGGGGGTGTTTGCCGGGGGAGAACCTGGACTTCGAAGGAGCCGCACCGAGCGGCGAAGAGGCGCATCCCGAAAGGGCTGGGGCCGGGGCGGAAAGGCGCCGGGGATGCGTACTTCTTGTTCCCTACGCGGGTCTTAACCCGATCAGGTTCAACGGGATCCGGAACTATCCGATCTCAGCCCCTCGCATTGGGGCACCCCGACAAGAACGTCCGCAGTCTAATCAACACGCCCCGCCCAGGCCAATACCGCCGAGCCGAAAGTTTTGCGTGCGGCTCCCACCGGGTTCGACGCGGCCATCTACACTGCACATCCTGAAAGCCCACATTGCGGTGCCTTGACCGCCATGTGCGGCACCCGTAGCCTTGCCCAACCTCGCATCACTTTCTAGGACGAACGAATGCTGCGCAGACTCTCCCTGGCTGTCGCCGTGGCCGCTACTACAGGCTTTGCCTGGGCTGCCCAGCCCACCCCGGCGGCATCCCCGCTGCCGACCAAGACGGACCTGATCAGCGTCTACAAGGATGCCGTTGATAACAACGCCGACCTTGCCGCCGCGCAAGCCGACTATCTGGCCCGCAAGGAGGCCGTGCCGCAAGCGCGCTCCGGCCTGCTGCCGCAGATCAACGCCGGGGCCAGCACGGGTTCCACCCGTACTTCGCTGGACGAGCCGAACGTCACCCTGAACCGCAACAGCCAGGTGATCCAGGCGACCCTGAGCCAGCCGCTGTTCCGCGCTGACCGATGGTTCCAGCTCAAGGCCGCCGAAAACGTCAGCGAACAGGCCCAGCTCGAATTCTCCGCGACCCAGCAGGCGCTCATCCTGCAGACCGCCGAGACCTACTTCGGCGTGCTCCGTGCCCAGGACAACCTGGCCGCCAGCAAGGCCGAGGAAGCGGCGTTCAAGCGCCAGCTCGACCAGTCCAACGAGCGCTTCGACGTAGGCCTGTCGGACAAGACCGACGTGCTCGAGTCCCAGGCCAGCTACGACACCTCGCGCGCCAACCGCATGGTTGCCGAGCAGCAGGTGGATGACGCATTCCAGGCCCTGGTCACCCTGACCAACCGCGAGTACAGCTCCCTCGAAGGCATCCTGCACTCGATGCCGGTGGTCGCGCCGATGCCCAACGACGCGAAAGCCTGGGTAGACACCTCGGTCCAGCAGAACCTCAACCTGCAGGCCAGCAACTACGCGGTCGACGCCGCCGAAGAGACCCTGCGCCAGCGCAAGGCCGGCCACCTGCCTACCGTCGATGCCGTGGCCCAGTACCAGAAGGGCGACAACGACGCCCTGGGCTTCGCCAACGACGGCGCCCCGCCGCACTACGGCAAATGGGTCGACCAGAGCAGCATCGGCCTGCAGTTGAACGTACCGATCTACAGCGGCGGCCTGACCAGTTCCCAGGTCCGCGAGGCTTACCAGCGCCTGAGCCAGAGCGAGCAACTGCGCGAGAGCCAGCGCCGCCAGGTGGTGCAGGACGCCCGCAACCAGCACCGCGCGGTGAATACCGACGTGGAGCAGGTCAAGGCGCGTCGCCAGGCGATCATCTCCAACCAGAGCTCGCTGGAAGCCACCGAGATCGGCTACCAGGTAGGCACCCGCAACATCGTCGACGTACTCGACGCACAGCGTTCGCTGTACAGCGCCGTGCGCGACTACAACAACACCCGCTACGACTACATCCTCGACAACCTGCGCCTGAAGCAGACCGCCGGCACCCTCGCGCCCAGCGACCTGCAGGCCCTGAGCGCGTACCTGAAGCCGGACTACAACCCGGACAAGGACTTCCTCCCACCGGACCTGGCCAAGGCTGCCGAGGCCCAGTTGAAGTCCAACACCAAGTACTGATCGCGCACCACGAAAAAGCCCCGCATCGCGGGGCTTTTTCTTTGCTGCCGTCATGCCGCCAAGCAACAGCCGGGGCAGCCGCTGCCACAAGAGACGCGGCAGGCTCGCAGTCGCAGAACTGGCCCGCCCCGTCGGTCAGTCCCGATACCCCGGCGCCACCCGCTCCAGCAGGCGCAGCAACGCGGCCCAGGCCAGGTCGTAGCCATCCGGATCGCTCAGCTCGCCCTCGGCCAGCGGCCGCTGCGGCGCGTTGAACTGTCGCTCGGTATGCAGGCATACCTCGTCCGGCGGAATAACCAGCTCACCGCCGGCCTGAGCCGCCAGTTGTATATCGCAGGCCTTTTCCAGGTAGTACATGCGCAGGAACGCCTGCTTCACGCTATCGCCCACGGTCAGCAAGCCGTGATTGCGCAGCACCAGGCCAAGGTGGTCCCCCAGGTCACGCACCAGGCGCTCCTGCTCGTCCATCGACAGCGCAATGCCCTCGTAATCGTGGTAGCCAAGGCGCCCATAGAATTCCATCGACATCTGGTTCAGCGGCAACAGCCCGCAAGCCTGCGCAGCAACCGCGCAGCCGGCGCGGGTGTGGGTATGCAACACACACTGCGCATCCTCGCGGGCACCGTGAATCGCGCTATGGATGACAAAGCCCGCCGGATTGACCAGGTGCGGCGTAGGCTCCACCGCGTGGCCGGACAGATCGATCTTCACCAGGCTGGATGCGGTGATCTCCTCGAACATCAGGCCATAGGGGTTGATCAGGAAATGATGCTCGGGGCCGGGAATGCGCACCGAGATATGAGTGAAGATCAGATCGCTCATGCGGAAGTACGCGATCAGCCGATAGCAGGCTGCCAGCTCCTCGCGCAGCCTCCACTCCTCGGGCGGGCAGGTGGCGCGGCTCGGTGCCTGCGCCTGCAGCGACGTCATGGTTTCTCCTCCTGCGCGAAAGATGCCGGGGCACCTGGGCCCCGGCAACGCGATCATTGAGCGGCCCAGGCGTTGAAGCGCTCTTCGAGCTCCTCGCCGTGGTCGACCCAGAACTCATCGTCCATCGCCAGCCCCTGGCTCAGGTTCTGCGGCGAGGTCGGCACCCAGCCTGCCAGCTCCGCCGGCAGGCGCGCAGCGGCCTGCTTGTTGGTCGGACCATACGCAATGCGCTTCACGTAGTCGACCTGGGCATCGGGCTGGTTGGCGAAGGCAATGAAGCGCTTGGCCGCATCGACGTGCCGGGAGCCCTTGATGATCGCCCAGTAGTCCATTCCGTAAAGGCTGCCCGGCCAGACCAGTTGCAGGTTACGCCCACCCTTGTAGGCATCGGCGATGCGTCCGGTGTAGGTCGAGGTCATCACCACATCGCCAGCCGCCAGCCACTGCGCGGGCTGCGCACCGGCTTCCCACCACTGCACGTAGGGCTTGATCTGGTTGAGCTTGGCGAAGGCGCGGTCGACGCCGGCCTGGGTGGTCAGCTCCTTGTAGACATCGGCGGGCTTCACCCCGTCGGCCAGCAGGGCGAACTCCAGGTTGTAGATGGCGCGCTTGCGCAGGCCGCGCTTGCCGGGAAACTTCTTCACGTCCCAGAAATCCGCCCAGGACGTCGGCGCCGGCTTGAGCTTGTCGGCGTCGTAGGCGATCGCCACTCCCCACACCAGCGCGGCGGAACCGCAGTCCTTGGCGGCGTTGGGAATCAACTGATCGTTGCCGCCGATGCTCTGCCAGTCCAGCGGCACGAACAGCCCTTCGTCGCAGCCGCGGGCGAGGTCAGGTCCCTCGATCTGTACCACATCCCAGTCGGCGTGGCCGGTGTCGGCCATCACCTTGATGCGGGCCATTTCGCCGTTGTACTCGCTCTGGGTCACGCCGACCCCGGACTCCTTGCTGAAAGGCTGGAAGAAGGCCTCATCCTGAGCCTTCTGGCCGGCGCCGCCGTAGCCGACCACCACCATGTTTTCAGCGGCCTGTACGGCACCGCAACACAGTCCGAGGGCGAGCAGCAACGGTTGCACAGCGTTCTTGCGGAAAGTCATCGGGCATACCCCATGTCGTAGGTGGCAGCGGGCACGACGGGCAAGGCCGTGCACGCACTGGACGGGTGCGCCGGAACAACGGGCAGAGGTGTAACGATGGCCTGCGGGCAGGCCCGCAATGCGAGGGGGGACCGTAATGAACGGTTCATGCGCCTCTCCTCTTGTAGTTGTTGTGGAGCACGTCGCGGATGCCCCGGAGAAGTCCGGGTGCGGAAATGAAACTACTCAGTCATTTTTAAAAAAACAAGTTGATTTTTTACTGTTGGTAAATTTCCATAGAAATAACTTAGATAACCATCCGCGCCGCCAGGAGACGCCACCGTGCCCGAGGTCCGCCATTTCCAGCAATCCGCCCTGCAATTCCAGTCCTATGCCGGCGAGCCCATCGAGCGTGCCGCGATCTGTCGCCTGATCGGCCCGGCCGACAGCCAGACGATGGGCGCCGGCCTCGCCCGCTTCGACGGTGTATCCATCGAGTGGACGGTGCTTTACGACGAACTGATCGTGGTGCTCGAAGGACACTTCCGCCTGCGCTTGGCCGATCAGGTCATCGAAGCGAAGCCGGGGGACGTGATCTGGGTTCCCGAGCGCACCCCGCTGGCCTACGAAGGCGAGAAAGCCTGCGTGTTCTATGCCCTCTATCCGGTGGACTGGCAGGCGCGCAACGGCTAGTCGATCGACCGGCCGTACGCTGCGCGTGCCAATGTCCAGCGCGATATCAACAACAAGAATCCGGAGTCGCCCGATGAGCCAGTTTTCCCACCTGTTCAGCCCGCTGCGCATTCGCGGCAAAACGCTGAAGAACCGCATCATGTCCACCGGGCACGACACCTCGATGCCCACCGACAACCTGGTCAACGACCAATTGGTGGCCTACCACACCGCCCGCGCCAAGGGCGGCGTCGGCCTGATCGTGCTGCAGGTCGCCGGCGTGCATGACAGCGCGCGCTACACCTCCCACGTACTGATGGCCACCGACGACGCCTGCATCCCCGGCTACCGGCGCATCGCCGAGGCCTGCCATGCCGAGGGCACAGTGGTGCTGTCCCAGGTGTTCCATCCGGGCCGCGAGATCATGGAATCCAGCGACGGCCTGCTGGCGGTCGCCTACTCCGCCTCCGCCTCGCCCAACGAACGCTTCCGCGTGATGCCCCGCGAACTGAGCCAGGCGATGATCGGCGAGATCGTCGCAGGCTACGCCGCCGCCGCGCGCCGCCTCCACGCCGCCGGCATAGACGGCGTGGAGGTGGTGGCCAGCCACGGCTACCTGCCGGCGCAGTTCCTCAACCCGCGAGTGAACCGACGCAACGACGTCTACAACGGCGACCTCGACGCCCGCCTGCGCTTCACCCGCGAGGTGATCGCCGCCGTACGCGCCGCGACCGATGACGACTTCATCGTCGGCCTGCGGATTTCCGCCGACGAGCGCGACCCCGAAGGCCTCACCGAAGACGAATCGCTGCAGGCGGTAAAATCCCTGCAGAACGAACTGGACTACGTGCATATCGTCGCCGGCACCTCAGCCTCCCTCGGCGGTGCCATCCACATCGTCCCGCCGATGGCCATCGACGCGGCCTACCTGGCCAACGAGGCCGGCACCTTCAAGCGCAGCCTGGCAATCCCGCTGTTCGTCACCGGACGCATCAACCAGCCGCAGGAAGCCGAGCTGATCGTCGCCCGCGGCCAGGCCGACGTGTGCGGCATGACCCGCGCACTGATCTGCGACCCGCAGATGCCGAGCAAGACCGAAAGCGGCCATGTCGAGGACGTACGCGCCTGCATCGCCTGCAACCAGGCGTGCATCGGCCACTTCCACCGGGGCTATCCGATCTCCTGCATCCAGCACCCGGAAACCGGCCGCGAGCTGATCTACGCCGAGCGTCAGATGGCTGCCCAGCGCAAGCGCGTGCTGGTGGCCGGCGGCGGACCGGCGGGCATGAAAGCCGCCGCCGTGGCAGCCCAACGCGGCCACGAAGTGACCCTCTGCGAAGCCAGCGGGCAACTCGGCGGACAGGTCAACCTCGCCCAGTTGCTGCCGCGCCGTGCGGAGTTCGGTGGCGCCTCCACCAACCTGCAACGGGAGATGCAACTGGCAGGCGTCCAAGTACGCCGCAACACCCGCGTCGACCGCGCGCTGGTAGAGCAGGAGCGTCCCGACGTCGTGATCGTAGCCACTGGCGCCCAACCCTACTGGCCGCCCTTCGAGCGCGCCGGCGAGTTGCAGGTGGTGGACGCCTGGCAGGTACTGCGCGGCGAAGTGAAGATAGGCCGCTCGGTGCTGGTCACCGACTGGCGCGCCGACTGGATCGCCCCCGGCATCGCCGAGCGCCTGGTGCGCGACGGTCACCAGGTGCAGTTGGCGGTCAACGGCACGCACGCGGGCGAAAGCCTGCCGCTCTACGTGCGCGACCACCTGGCCGGCGAACTGCACCGCCTGGGCATCGCCATCACCCCCTATGCGCGCCTGTACGGCTGCGACGACAGCACCGTCTACCTGCAACACACCGCCAGCGGCGAGCCGATGCTGGTGGAGGGCATCGACACCCTGGTGCTCTGCCAGGGCCACCAGCCAGTGGACGACCTTGCCGACGAAATCGCCGGCCTCGCCCAGGTGCAGCGCATCGGCGACTGCCTGGCGCCACGCACGGCGGAAGAAGCCATCTACGAGGGGCTCAAGGCGGGCTGGGCGATCTGAACCCGCGCCAATCCCGGGGGCGGCTCAATCCGTCCCCGGCCCATCAACCGGAATTGCGCTCTACAATGGCAGCCTTGCAGCCAGTCGTTGAAGCCATGAATCCAGGTCTGTCCAGACTCATCGCCGACTACCAGCGCGCCGTACGCCTGGCGGTCACACTGCTCGAACAAGCAGGCATCGCGCGCCCCTCCAGCAATGGCGAATGGGCATTTCTCGGCATTCCCCAACGAGGAGAACTTCCAGGCAACGTACGCTACTTCAAGCACGGCTACGGCTGTGCCGTACACCTGCCGGCTGGCACGGTGGACTTCGACTTTGGTGCCAACGGCGAAATAGACGGGTTCGATCTCTGGCGTCTTGCCGGTTTCGCGAATGAACGCCTGCCCGACTACGGCTTTGCCGACGAGGCGGCCCTCAAGGAGTGTTTCAACCGGGAAGTCGAAGCAGGATCGCTTCGCTACTCCGGTTACATCCTCTATTACCTCACGCACCGTGAGCCGAACTGCACCCAACGATGAGCCGGCGCATTGTTTAGAATGCCCCACGACGCCAATCGCCAGGACCACCGCCGCATGAGCCGCAAAGCCCCGCAGGAAGCACCCGTCAGCGCCGAAGCGCAGTTCCTTGGCACCCGCATTCGCGGACTGCGCAAGCGGCGCGGCATGACCCTGGCCGAGCTGGCCGAGCAGAGTCAGCTCACCGCCGGCTACATCAGCCAACTGGAGCGCAACCTCGCCTACCCGTCGATTCCCGCGCTATTCAACATAGCCCGCGCCCTGGGCGTGACCATCCAGTGGTTCTTCGCCAGCGAGGTGCAGGTCGACCCCGCCGACGCCGGCTACGTGGTGCGGCGCAATGCGCGCACCAGCGTGCATTACGAAGACGGCATCGTCGACGAACTGCTCAGCCCGCAACCCAGCCGCGAGTTGGAAATCCTTCACTCGCGCTTCCCGCCGGGTACCTACAGCCAGCAAAGCTACAGCCACGATGGCGAGGAGGCTGGCTACCTGCTCAGCGGCTCATTCGAACTCTGGGTTGGCGAGCGCCACTTCCTGCTCAACGAAGGCGACAGCTTCAGCTACTCGAGCCAGGAGCCGCACCGCTACGGCAACCCCGGGGAGGTGGATGCGGTGGTGATCTGGGTAATCACCCCGCCAACATTCTGAGCCCCCGCTCAGTCCTCGATCAGGCGCCCGAGTCCGCCGAGCAATCGCTCCAGCGCCCCCTGATTGGCCTTCATCACGCCCAGGCCGGCTTCGGCCATGCGCTGCGCCGCCGCGGGCTCGTCCCACAGCGCCGCCACCGCCACTGCCAGTGACGGCGCATCCGCCACCTCGCGCAGGGCGCCGACTTCGCGCAATTGCGCGGCGATTTCGAGGAAGTTGAACAAGTGCGGGCCGGACAGCACCGGTTTGCCCAGCGCCGCCGGCTCCAGCAGGTTGTGCCCGCCGTTGGGCACCAGGCTGCCACCGACGAAGGCGACGTCCGCCAGGGCATAGAGGAACAGCAACTCACCCATCGTATCGCCGACCAGCACCTGGGTTTCGGCAGCCACCCGCTCACCGCTGGAGCGGCGCTGGCTGCTGAAACCTTCGCGGCGGCTCAGCTCGAAGACCGCGTCGAAACGCTCCGGATGGCGCGGCACCAGGATCAGCAACGCCTGCGGGTGCTTCTCCAGCAAGCGGCGGTGTGCGGCGAGAATGACTTCATCCTCTCCGGCATGGGTGCTCGCGGCGATCCACACCGGACGCTGCTGCGCCTGCCACGCGGCACGCAGGTCGGCGGCGCGCACCAGCAACTGGGGGTCGATGGCCAGGTCGAACTTGATCGATCCGGTGACGCTCACGCACGCCGGGCGCGCGCCGAGCAGGCGGAAGCGCTCGGCCTCGGCCTCGGTCTGCACCGCGATCCAGCTCATTTCTTCCAGCATTGGCCGGGTCAGCCCGGCAAAGCGCGCATAGCCCCGCGCCGAGCGCTCGGACAACCGCGCATTGGCCAGCGCCACCGGAATGCCACGCTTGGCGCACTGGTGGATATGGTTGGGCCACAGCTCGGTTTCCATGATCACGCCGAGCACCGGGCGGGCACGGTCGAGGAAGCGCGCCGCCGCCCAGGGCAGATCGTAGGGCAGGTAGCAGTGCTGCACCTGGTCGCCGAACAGCGCGCGGAT
The DNA here is from genome assembly GCF_026686735.1 of Pseudomonas triclosanedens. Taxonomy (NCBI): domain Bacteria; kingdom Pseudomonadati; phylum Pseudomonadota; class Gammaproteobacteria; order Pseudomonadales; family Pseudomonadaceae; genus Pseudomonas; species Pseudomonas triclosanedens. Next base: position 5,553,787 of record NZ_CP113432.1, read on the forward strand.
GCGCTCGGAGCCGGTGGGCGTCATGCAGGTGACTGTGATCGGCAAATCGGGATGGCGCTGCATCAGCGCGCGGATCATCGGCGCGGCGGCAATGCTCTCGCCCACCGACACCGCGTGCACCCAGATACCGCCGGGCTTGAGCGGCGGCAGGCCGATGGCGAAGCGCTCGCCGACTCGCCGGGCGTAGGCCGGTGCCTTGCGCGAACGCAGGAACAGGCGCAGCGCGACCAGCGGCAGGCCCAGGTGGAACAGCAGGGTATAGAGAGTCCGGTTCATGGCGGCGGAGAGTAGCAAATTCCCCTCATCCCCCGCCGCAGAATCCGTCAGAGCCGCGCCAGTCGTGGGGCGCATAACGCGCCAGCGTTATCCGCCGAGCAAGAGCCGGCGGATAACCTGTTCCAGGTTATTCGCCCTACGAAAAGTTCTTCAGACCGGCGCAGCAAGATGTTCGGCGAAGCACTCGCCCAGCCACTGCGCCGCCGGCCCCAGTGGCTCGTCGCGGCGCCAGACCAGCTCCACCACCAGTCGCGGCGGCGTCCAGTCGCTGGCCAGCTCGATCAGCAGGGGCTGGTACGCCGGGTACTGCGCCACGTGGGTCGGAAGCCAGGCCCAGCCGAGATCGCGCATCAGCAGCTCGGCCATCGCGTAGAAGCTGTCGGCGCGCCAGACCAGCGGGCTGATCTGCTCGCCTCCGGGGTAGTGGCTGTCCTGGGGGGCCATCAACAACTGGCGGTGCCGCGCCAGTTCGCGGCGGTCGGCATAGTCCAGCTTCGCCAACTCGTGGCCGGCGCCGCACACGGTGACCATCTCGATGGTACCCAGGCGCTGCCGCTCCAGTTGCGCCGGCATGCCTTCATGGTGGAACAGCAGGCCCAGGTCGGCACGGCGCTCCAGCAGCTTGCGCGCCACGTCACCCTGGGCCCCGCTGGCCAACTGCACCTCCAGCACGGGGAACTCCCGCGCCAGCGCCTGCAGCCCCGCCAGTACCGGCTGGTAGGGCATCGCCTCGTCCTGCGCCAGACGCAGCAAGGGCTCGGCGCCTCGCGCCAGGGCCAGCGCCCGGCTTTCCAGACGATCGCACTGGCGCAGCACTTCCCGCGCCTCATCCAGCAACGCACGGCCTTCGACGGTGAGTACCGGCTGGCGGCCGCTGCTGCGGTCGAACAGGGTCACGCCCAGATCGCTTTCCAGCAATGCGATGGAGGAGCTGACCGCCGATTGCACACGCCTCAACTGGCGTGCCGCCGCCGAGAACGAAGACTGATCGGCGACGCAGACGAACAGCCGCAACTGGTCCAGATTCCACTCCATTACCTATCTCCAGGGAAGATAGGTAATGACTTTATCCCATCGACCGGAAGACTAGAATGCCGGACAGTTTCGAACGCAACCCACTCGCCGCACACTGCGGCGCGCCGCTTCCGGGGAGGACATGACATGCCCGGCTACCTCTATCTCGCCATCGCCATCGTCGCCGAGGTCATCGCCACCGCTTCGCTGAAGTCGGTCAAGGGCCTGTCCACCCCGCTGCCCCTGGTGCTGGTGATCGTCGGCTATGCGATCTCCTTCTGGATGCTAACGCTGGTAGTGCGCAGCATCCCGGTCGGCATCGCCTACGCCATCTGGGCAGGCCTGGGCATCGTGCTGGTCAGCATCGCCGCGCTGGTGCTCTACCAGCAGAAGCTCGATACCCCGGCGCTGCTGGGCATGGGCCTGATCGTCAGCGGCGTGGTGGTGATCCAGTTGTTCTCCAGCAACGCCGGCCACTGAGTTCCGCAGGCTGCGCGTCGACCAGGCGCGCTGGAAGGGCCTCGCCCCGGCTCGCGCGATCAGCGCAGCCGAGAGAGTTATACTGCGCGCTTCGTTTTCCCCACGAGGCGCTTTCATGTCCGAATCCCTGAGCACCGACATCCTCATCGTCGGCGGCGGCATCGCCGGTCTCTGGCTCAACGCCCGCCTGCGGCGCGCCGGTTTCTCCACCGTGCTGGTGGAGAACGCTGCACTGGGCGGCGTGCAGAGCATGCGCTCGCAGGGAATCATTCATGGCGGCACCAAGTACGCGCTGCACGGCGCGCTGACCGGCGCCTCCGAAGCCATCGCCGACATGCCCGCGCTCTGGCGCGACTGCCTGGCCGGCACTGGCGAGCTGGACCTGCGCGGCGTGCGCGTGCTCTCCGACGCGCACTACCTGTGGTCGCCCGGCGGCCTGGCCGGCAACCTCACCAGCTTCTTCGCCAGCAAGGCAGTGCGCAGCCGTGTCGCCCAGGTGAAAGGCGCGGAACTGCCGCCGGCATTGCAGGACAAAGCCTTCAAAGGCAAAGCCTACCGCCTCACCGAACTGGTGCTGGACGTTCCCAGCCTGATCGCGCGGCTTGCCGAACTGGCCGGCGACAGCCTGCTGGCCGGCGAGCGCCTCGAAGCCTTGCGCGAGGACGGCAAGCTGGCCGGCCTGCGGGTCGATGGCCGTGAGATCCGCGCCCAGCGCGTGGTGCTCAGCGCCGGGGCCGGCAACGAAGCACTGCTGCGCGATCTGGGCCTGGAGCGTCCCGAGATGCAGCGCCGCCCGCTGCACATGGTGCTGGTCACCGCGCCGACCCTGAAACCGCTGTACGCCCACTGCCTGGGTGGCGGGCCGAAACCCCGCGTCACCGTCACCACCCATCCGCTCGGCAACGGCCAGTGGGTCTGGTACCTCGGCGGCGACATCGCCGAAGCCGGCGGCGTAGCCCGCGACGAGGCCGAGCAGATTGCCGAAGCGCAGCGCGAACTGCACAAGCTGATGCCGTGGATCGATCTCTCCGCCGCCCGCTGGGCCACTCTGCGGGTCGACCGCGCCGAGCCGGCGCAGAGCAACCTGCTGCGCCCGGACAGCGCCTTCCTCGCCGAAGACGGCGCGCTTCTGGTCGGCTGGCCGACCAAGCTGGCACTGGCGCCGAACTTCGCCGACCGGGTCGTCGAATCGCTGCACAAGCATGGCATCCGCCCGCAAGCCAGCGCCGCCCTGCCGGACCTGCCGCGCCCGGCCACGGCCCGTCCGGTCTGGGAGGAACTGTTCGGATGAACACTCTGCATCACCTGCACCGTCTGCTGGGCGCCACCGGGCTGAAGGTTTCGCCGCTGGGCCTGGGCACCGTGAAACTCGGCCGCGACCAGGGCGTGAAATACCCCGAAGGCTTCCGCATTCCCGATGACCGCGAGGCCGCCAACCTGATTGCCACCGCCCGCGACCTGGGCATCAACCTCATCGACACCGCGCCCGCCTACGGCCACAGCGAGGAGCGCCTCGGCCCGCTGCTGCGCGGACAGCGCGACGCCTGGGTGATCGTCAGCAAGACCGGCGAGGAATTCGAGGCCGGCCAGTCGCACTTCGACTTCAGCGCCACCCATACCCGCCGCTCGGTGGAACGCAGCCTCAAGCGCCTGGAAACCGATTACATCGACCTGGTGCTGGTGCACTCCGATGGCAACGACCTGGACATCCTGCGCGGCACCGAAGTCTACGCGACACTCGAACGCCTGAAGCAGGAGGGCCTGATCCGCGGCTTCGGCTTCTCCGGCAAGACCGTGGACGGCGGCCTGCTGGCGCTGGAGCGCGGCGACTGCGCGATGGTCACCTACAACCTCAGGGAACAGGCCGAGAAGGCAGTGATCGACCACGCCCAGGCCAACGGCCGCGGCATCCTGATCAAGAAAGCCCTGGCCAGCGGCCACGCCGCCCTCGCCCCCGGCGTGGACCCGATACGCGCCAGCTTCGAGCTGGTGCTGGGCCATCCCGGGGTCGCCAGCGCCATCGTCGGCACCATCAACCCGCTGCACCTGCGCCACAACGTGAACATCGCCGCCGAGGTGCTCGACCGCTGATCAGCGGTCATGTGGATTGAATATTCCTGTGCCATGCTCAGAGTCCCCCGAGGAAATCGCGGGCACAGAAAGTGTCGCCAGCCGGCCATTCCCCAGTAAAAACCACGGAATGTCCAAGCCTTTCAGGGAAAAATCCGGAAATCCTTTTGATTTTCGATAGCACCGGGATCGGTGCGAGGCTGTAGCGACTCCATAGAATCGATCGGCCGGACCGTCCTGCAAGGACGGTCAGCGTTCGCGTCGGCGTCGTCCAGCAGAGAACGACATACCCGGCGCAACCCGGCGCCCTGTACGAGAAGGAGCCAACATGCCCCGTACGCTCGCCCGCAAGGATCCGACCGCCTTCAAGACACTGCCGCTGCTGGTGGAAGCCGGCGCGGATGGCCTCGCCTACCAGACCCTCGGCAAGCCGCTGAACTTCGCCCAGGTACTGGAACGGCGCCGCCCCATCGAGATCGACGACAACGAACGCTTCGTCGCCGAGCTGGCCAACCTCGGCGTCTCGGTGCGCCTGACCCTGAACTTCCAGGGCCGCGACCACTGGATCCTGGTGCGCCAGCGTCGCCTCGACCGTGGCGACACAGTACTCAAGCTGATTTCCGGCTATGTTCCGGCCCACGAACTGAACCTTCCGCTACTCACCGCCATCCAGGAAGTCGCCGAGGAGTGCCTGGTGGAGACCGCCGACGGCTGGCTGGGCGGACGTTTCGGCGATACCTGGCTGCCGACGCCGTACGAAGGCATCCTGCGCTACCGCGAAGCCAGCCAGTTCTCCCTGACCCCGCTGTCCGGCGCCGCCCGCCCGGTGCAGGCCGGCGCGCTGCGCCTGCTGGAGCGCCCGCAGGCGTATGTGCACCTGCCGACCGCTTCGCTGCAATTGGTCTACGACCTGCGCATGGAGCTTCCAAGGGATGTGCGCGACGTCAGCCTGTTCCATGTCGACGAGAAACTCGAAAGCGGCCCGCTGGTTGCGCGTCTTGATCGCCGTCGCCCGGATATCTACCTGCTGCCGCTGGAGCACGGTCAGCCGACCGGCGAGCTGTTCACCCTGAGCAAGGGTGAACTGTGCAAGGCGAGTACCCGCGGCCTGTGGCTGTCGGAGAGTTTCGCCGAGCAGGACGGCTGGCTGGTGCGGAACGAGCGCATTCGCTTCCGCGAATGGATGGAGCAGTGGCCGCCCGCCAACGGTAACTCCGGCAGCGGGCGGCGCACGGCCTGACAGGCCCTTCGGCGATCAGGCCGGCTTGCCGGCCGGATCGCGGATAGATCCACTCCCGCGGGAGCATCGCACGCCGGAATGGAAGCCGGCCGGCGTCCATCACTTCAACTGGCTGGAGCTTTTGCCCAGCAGCCGCCGCGCGATGATCAGCAGTTGGATCTGCTGGGTGCCCTCGAAGATGTCGAGAATCTTCGAATCGCGCGCCCACTTCTCCAGCAACTCTTCCTCGGCGTAACCCAGCGCGCCGGCCAGTTCCACGCACTTGAGCGTCACCTCGTTGGCCACCCTCCCGGCCTTCGCCTTGGCGATGGAGGCCTCCTTGGAGTTGGGCAGGCGATTGTCGGCCATCCAGGCGGCCTTCAGCGTCAGCAGCCGTGCGGCTTCCCATTCGGCTTCCAGGCGATACAGCGTGGCCTCTGCGTGGCTGGCGCAGAGCAGCGGCTGGCGATAGTCGAAGCGGCAACCGGCCTTCTTCAGCAGTTCGCGGGTGCGGTCCAGAGAAGCCTTGGCCACCCCCACTGCCATCGCTGCCACCAGCGGGCGGGTGTTGTCGAAGGTTTCCATTACCCCGGCAAAACCTTTCTGCACATCGATTTCGGCGTTGCCCAGCAGATTGGCTGCCGGCACGCGACAGTCGCTGAAGCTGATGGACGTGGTGTCCGATGCCTTGATACCGAGTTTTTTCTCCAGCCGGGTAACGGTCATGCCCGGCGTACCCTTTTCCACCACGAACGACTTGATCGCCGCACGGCCCAGGCTCTTGTCCAGGGTCGCCCAGACCACTACCGCATCGGCCCGCGCGCCGGAGGTGACAAAGATCTTCTCGCCATTGAGCACATAGTGGTCGCCATCGCGGGTGGCCGTGGTGCGGATTGCCGCAGAGTCCGAGCCGCAGCCCGGCTCGGTGATGGCCATCGCGGCCCAGGTTCCGGAGAAGCGCTTGAGCTGCTCCTCGTTGGCCACCGCGGCGATGGCGGCGTTGCCCAGCCCCTGGCGCGGCATGGCCAGCAGCAGGCCGACGTCGCCCCAGCACATTTCCATCACGCCCAGGCAGGCGGAAAGGTTGCCGCCATTCTTCACGCCCTCTTCCACGGCGCCCTTGCGCTTGCTGGCGGAGCTGGCGCCCACGGCGTCCGGCGAGCCGGCATTCATACCGTCGAGCAAGGCCGCCAGCAGGTCGAGTTCCTTGGGATAGGCATGCTCGGACTTGTCGTACTTGCGCGATATCGGGCGCAGATAGTTTTCGGCTACCTGGCGGGCCTGGTTCTGCAGGGTTCGGAACTTCTTCGGCGTTTCGAGATACATGGAAAAGCTCCTTAGAGATGCAGGCCGCCAGCCATCAGGCTGACCGCGCGCAAGTCGCGGTACCAGCGCTCGGCCGGATGCTCCTGGGTGAAACCGTGGCCACCGAGCAGTTGCACGGCATCGGTGCCGATCTTCATGGCCTTCTCCGCGCAGAGCAGCCGCGCCAGGTAGGCCTCGCGGTGGAACGGCTGCCCGCGCTCGGCCAGCGCACAGGCGCGCCAGACCATCAGGCGCATGGCATCCAGCTCGATGGCGATGTCGGAGACCATGAACGCCACCCCCTGGCGATGGCTGATCGGCTCCCCGAACGCCTCGCGCTCGTTGCAGTAGGTGATCACATAGTCGAGCGCGGCCTGCGCAGTACCCACCGCCAGCGCGCACCAGGCCAGCGCCGCATGATCGAGGAACGCCGTGTAGTCGAAGTGCTCCGCCGCCAGCCGGTGTTCGGTGGGCACCTTCACACTCTTGAAGCGAACCCGCGCGGTGCCGGCCGCCTTCAGGCCCATCGCCGGCTCGGAGCGAACTTCCACACCCTTGGCGCGGGCATCCACCAGAAACAGCGCCGGCCCGTCGCCGGAGTCGGCGGCGACGATCAGCTTCTGCGCATCCACGCCACGCAGCACCAGGCATTTCTCGCCCGACAGCAGGTAGTGCCCGCCGCGCTTGCGCGCCTTGGCGGACAGCCGCTGCGGGTCGGCCAGAAGTTGTGGCTCGTTCACCGCGATGGCGATCAGCGGCGCCGCTTCCTCGGCCACGAAGGCCGGCAGCCAGCGCGACTGTTGCTCCGCAGAGGCCCAGCGGCGGATGCAGTTGGCCGCCGACAGCGGCACCAGCAACGCGGCGGCCAGGCTCATGTCGCCCCGGGCGAGAGCTTCGGCTATCAGGGCGTTGGTCAGGGTGGTGCGCTCGCCGGCCATGCCGCCGTGCACTTCGCCGACGCCGTAGTGGGTCAGCCCCAGTTCCTGCGCCTGGGACAGCAGCTCCAGGCTGAGGCTGGCCCTGGCGTCGGCATCATGGGCAGCCGGGCGCAGCACGTCGGCTGCGAAGCCTTCGAGCATCTCCACCAGCATCTGCTGTTCATCGGACAGGGACAGGTCGAACAGCCCGTCAGGGTCGACCTTCCTCGGCATCTTGCTCTGTTTCGCAGCGCGCTCGCTGACCATGCGAAAGCCCGTACGGCTACCGCTATAGAGCAGCTTTTCGAATGGCTTGCGCAGTTTCAGGCGGTCCGGCCAGTCGGCCTGGGCGACACGGTTCAGCACGGCCAGGGCACGGCCCTGCACGTCGGTGGTCATGGCATCTCGCTCCGCGGAGGGTGGATGCCGTCGATCATGCGCCGGGAATTGTGGGAGGAACCATGACCGCTTTGCCGCCGGTCGCTGGCAGAGCGGTCAGTGCCGCAGCAAAGGAAAACCGGCCTGACGGCCGGTTCGCGCGCCCTGCCGGAGGGACGGTCCTGGCAGGTCCGCAGGCGCTTTCATGCGTGGCGCCACCGGGTCGATGAGGATCGCCCGGCCCCCTCGCCGGGCGCCGCTCTCGCCGCCAGGGCCGGAGCCAGGTCAGCCCTGGTGGCGGATCTTCTCGACGATGGCGGTAGTGGAGCTGTTCTCCACCAGCCCCAGCACGCGGACCTCGCCGCCATAAGCCTTGACGATATCTGCGCCGACCACCTGCTCGACGCCATAGTCGCCGCCTTTCACCAGCACATCCGGGCGGACTTCGGTAAGCAGACGCTCGGGCGTGTCCTCGCCGAAGCTGACGACCCAGTCCACCGCGCCGAGGCCGGCCAGCACGGCCATGCGACGGTCGACGCTGTTGATCGGGCGGCCCGGGCCCTTCAGGCGGGTCACCGAGCTGTCGTCGTTGACTGCGACGATCAGGCGGTCGCCCTGGGCGCGCGCCTGCTCCAGGTAGGTCACATGGCCGGCGTGGAGGATGTCGAAGCAGCCATTGGTGAAGACGATCTTCTCACCGTGGGCACGTGCGTCCTCGATCGCCAGCAGCAACTGGTCGAGGCTCAGCACGCCGCGCTCGGAGCCCTGCTCGCGCTGGACAGCACGGCGCAGTTCCGGGGCGCTGATGGCAGCGGTACCCAGCTTGCCGACCACGATACCGGCGGCAAGATTGGCCAAGGCCACGGCCTGGGGCAGGTCTTCACCGGCGGCCAGGGCGCCGGCCAGGGTGGAAATCACCGTGTCGCCGGCGCCGGTGACGTCGAACACCTCGCGGGCGCGGGCCGGCAGGTGCAGGGCGCTATGGCCGGGACGCAGCAGGGTCATGCCGTGCTCGCCACGAGTCACCAGCAGCGCGCCGAGTTCCAGCTCGGTCATCAGTTGCTGGCCCTTGGCGACCAGATCGGCCTCGTCGGTGCAACGGCCGACAATGGCTTCGAACTCGGAGAGGTTCGGAGTGATCAGGCTGGCGCCACGGTAGATGGCGAAGTCCTTGCCCTTGGGATCGGCCAGCACCGGGATGCCGCGCTGGCGGGCGGCCTGGATCAATTGCTGGTGGTTCTTCAGCGCGCCCTTGCCATAGTCCGAGAGCACCAGCACGCGCGCCTGTTCGAGCAGCGCTTCGACATCTGCGGAGAGGGCGGCGGCGTCGGTGCGGAAGGGCTCTTCGAAGTCCACGCGCAGCAGTTGCTGGTGGCGGCTCATGACCCGCAGCTTGACGATGGTGGGCTGGCCGGCGATGCGCTGGAAGCGGGTGGTGACGCCCACCGCCTGCAGGCTGTCGCTGAGGCTGTCGGAGGCTTCGTCGATGCCGGTGACGCCGACCAGGAAGGCCGGTGCGCCGAGGGCGGCAAGGTTCAGCGCGACGTTGGCGGCGCCGCCGGGGCGGTCCTCATGCTGCTCGACCCGCACCACGGGCACCGGCGCCTCGGGCGAAATGCGCGAGGTCGCGCCGTGCCAGTAGCGGTCGAGCATAACGTCGCCAACCACCAGCACGGGGGCCTGATCGAATCGGGGCATGGTCAGTTTCATGGGAACTCCGCAGGTCGAAATCGCCGCGGATAATACCATAGCCGCCTGGTGCGACTTGCGCCGAGCTGGCGGCGCATTCGACGCTCCGCGCCAGGCTCAGTCGACCTTGCGCACCCAGAACAGCTCATGACGGCGCACGGCCTTGCGGAAGAACTCGTCGTCGCCGGTCACCGGCCAGCGGCGCCCTGCAAGAGCGCGCTGGATCAGCCGGCGCAGGCGCTTCTTGGCACTCAGCGGGGTCTGCAGGTCATGTTGCAGCGCCAGAGCTTCGGCCTTGTCGATGCGTGTCGCGGCATCGAGCACAGGGCTCCACAGCGGATCGGCCGGCAACGGTTCGATACAAGGTGGCAGGGCGATGCCGCCGTCGGCCGGGCCCATCGGCCAGCGGTCGTTGTCGTGCAGATGATTGGCGTAGAGCAGGAGGGTCTGCGGCTTCCAGCTACTGCTGCGGCCAATGGCTTCGAGTACCGCACGGGTGGCGTGTACGTGGTCGGCGTGCGGATCGAGTTCCGGGTGAGCGGTGAGGACCACATCGGGGCGAATGTGATCGAGCAGCGCGGTCAGGTCGGCAACCAGGTTCAGCCAGGTGGGGGCGCCGTCGGTGTCTCCGGGCAGACGCAAGGCGTTGAAGCCGCGCGCAGTACGGGTGTCGCTGTCGCCCGAATCGCGCGAGCCGAACGGTTGGCTCGGCTCGGCGGCCATGCCGGGCAGTTGCAGGCAGTAGTAGCCCAGTTGCACGCAACGCTCGGCCGGCACGCCGCCCCAGAGCGGCGCGGCGATGCTGTCCCAGGTTCGCAGGCGGCCCTTCAGGCGCGCGGCGGCGGCCTTGTCCAGGCCCAGGCGTTCATAGTGCTCGGCCTCTATCTCGCCCTGGGTCAGGGTGACGATCCACGCCTCCGGGCAGCGGCTGTACTGACCGAAGGCTGCCAGCTCGGCGTCGTCGGCGTGGGGCGCGATGATCAGCAGGCGCTGGCTGGCATAGTCGGGGTTGCGGAAGGCGTGCAGCACGCCCTGTTGCGCCAGCCGGCAATGGCGGCCACGCAGGCGCAGACGGCCGGCACGCAGGGCCTCGCCCTGGCCAGACAGATTGATGTAGCGCTTGCCGCTGACGCCGCGCTCGAAGTCCTGGCGGTCGCTCTCGACGCCGTCGATCAGCACCTGGGGATCGAGCCAGCGGCCCAGCAGCGACGCCTTGACGTCGAGTTCCAGCAGCAGGGTTTCCTCGTCCACCGGCAGCGCGCCCGTGGCGACATGCAGACCATGCGGGCCGAGGGAGACCGGCAAGGCCATCGAGCCCTGCGGGAAGTCGTAGCGGTAGTCGTCGCGCGGAGAATAGAACAGGTGGTCGGCGAACCACGCTTCATGGGCGATCCAACCGAGGACGACGGCCAGCGGCACGCTCCACCAGGGCGCGAAGATGCCCAGCAGGATCAGCGCCAGCACGGCAACGAGCAGGACTGCGCGCTTCTTGCGGCGGTGCTGTTTGAGCAGTTGCTGCTTACGGGCGCTCATCGATGGTTCTCCGTAATCCTACTGTTGGCTCAGCTGGCGCTGCGCAGGAGGCCGGCGCTTCCGGGTCAGACCTGGAACACCGGCACGCGGTGGCACCAGCGGTCCTTGTATTCGCGGTCGGCGCGACCGAAGGAATAGCGCAACGGCTTGCCCAGCGCCTCGGCTTCGGCCCAGGCTTCCTGGGTATTGACGAAGCTCAGTACGCTGCCGGGGCTGAACTCGCGGTTTTCCGGTGCGACACCACCGTTGATGTACTCGACGCTGATCCACTTCGGCGACTCGACCCGATAGAGAATCTGGATCGCCACCGGCTCGCCGTCCAGACGCACCAGCGAGCCGCGCATGAATTCGCGCATCAGGCCGAACACTTCGGCCAGCCGCGCCTTGCCCGGCACCTCGAATTCCCAGCGGCGCTGGAACAGATCGGCATAGATGCGCGCCTGTTCCTCGGGGCTCAGCTCGCTCATCGGCTGCAGCACGCCGCCGGCCTCCTCCAGCAGACGCTGTTCGCGGCGCTGGTTGTAGCGGAACTTCTTCGAGAAATCTGCCGGCGCGCGGTTCATCGCCAGTTGCTCGGGCTGCTCGCGGGCACCGCGGACCTGCTCGCGGTTGAGCTCGGACAGGTAACGCACCTGATGGCGCAGCTCGATGTGCGCGCCTTCGGCAATCGGCAGGATGATCTCGGCATTGCCCAGGTCGAACAACGCCTTCTTGCCCTGGCGCTTGAGCACGTCCTTGGATAGCGCGAGGTTGCGCCCCCAGGTCGGCACTGCGGCGCGCAATTCGTCGCCGTCGAACCAGCCCAGGTAGCGCACCGGGATGCCGGCCAGACCGGCCAGGCGCTCAACCACTTCGGGGTGGGTAGCGACGCTACCGCCGAAACGCTGCCAGGCGGCGGCGTAATCCGCCGCCGCGATGGGCGTCCAGCCGCGCTCGCGGAAGACTCGCAGACGATTCAGCATGTACGGCTATTCCACGCCGTCATACCGGCTGCTCGACCGGCGCTTCTTCAGTCCCGTCGACCGGGTCGTCGGCGAACTGACGAGCGTGCAGGCGGGCGTAGTAGCCATTCTGCGCGATCAGTTCGTCATGGGAGCCGCGCTCGACGATGTGGCCCTGATCCATCACCAGGATCATGTCCGCCGCCTCGATGGTGCTCAGGCGGTGAGCGATGACCAGGGTGGTGCGGCCTTCCATCACCTTCTCCAGGGCGGCCTGGATATGCCGCTCGGACTCGGTGTCCAGTGCCGAGGTGGCCTCGTCGAGGATCAGCACCGGGGCGTCCTTGAGCAGCGCACGGGCGATCGCCAGGCGCTGGCGCTGACCGCCGGAGAGCATCACGCCGTTCTCGCCGACCTCGGTGTCGAAGCCTTCGGGCAGGCGGTCGATGAACTCGCGGGCGAAGGCGTCGTCAGCGGCCTTTTCCACTGCGCTGCGCGGCTTGTCGGCCAGGTCGCCATAGGCGATGTTGTTCAGAACGCTGTCGTTGAACAGGTTGACCTGCTGGGTGACCAGGGCGATGTGCTTGCGCAGGTTGCGCAGCCGGTACTCCTCGACATCCACGCCATCGAGCAGAATCTGCCCGTCGCTATGGGCGTAGAAGCGCGGGATGAGGTTCGCCAGGGTCGACTTGCCGCTGCCGGAGCGACCGACCAGGGCGACCATCTGGCCCGGCTCGACAGTGAAGTTCAGGTCGTTGAGCACCTGCTTCTCGGTGCCCGGATAGGTGAAGCTGAGATTCTTCACTTCCAGGCGGCCGCTGACGCGGTCGCGCTCGATGGTGCCCTTGTCCACTTCCTGCGGCTGGTCTAACTGCTCGAAGATGCTCTCCGCGCCGGCGACGCCCTTCTGGATGGTGGAGCTGACTTCGGAAAGCTGGCGGATCGGCTTGGGCAACAGGCCGGCCATGGAGATATAGGCGACCAGCTCGCCCGCGGTGGCATCGCCGCGCAGCAGCAGGACCAGATAGAGCAGCACGGCCATCGCGCTGTAGATCACCAGTTGCAGCATCGGCGTGTAAACCGCCGACGTCTTGTTCATGCGCAGGTTCTTCTTGGTGTTCTCGCTGCTCACCTTGAGGAAACGCTTGCTCTCGTAGGGCTCGCCGCCGAAGCTGCGGACCACGCGGTAGCCGTGGATGGTCTCCGAGGCAACATGGGTGACGTCGCCCATCGCCACCTGGATCTTCTTGCTCTGCTTGCGGAATTTGCGGCTGGCGCTGGTCACCATCACCGCGATGACCGGCAGGATCGCCAGCATCACCAGGGTCAGCTTCCAGTTCATGTACAGCAGCGAGCCGAACAGGAACACCACGGTCATGCCTTCGCGGATCACCACCTTGATGGCGTCGGTGGCGGCACCGGTAACCATCGTCACGTTGAAGGTAATGCGCGAAATCAGGTGGCCGGAATTGTGCCGGTCGAAGTAGCGGTTGGGCAGAGTCAGCAGGTTGTTGAACAGTTCCACGCGCAGGTCGTGGACCAGGCCCAGGGAAACCTTGGCCAGGAAATAGTTGCCGAGGAACGAGCCAACACCCTGCCAGAGGGCGATCAGCACCACCAGCAGCGGTACGGCATAGAGCAGTTCCAGGTCACGCAACCAGTGCCAGGGAGCGTCTGGGAACAACGCGGCGTCCGGGTTGGTCAGGCCGTCGACGAAGTACTTGAGGATGCCGGCAAGCATCGGCTGGGTGGCGGCGAAGATCAGGAAACCGACAATGCTCAGTGCGAACAGGCCCGCATAAGGGCGCACATAGGAGAGCAGACGGAAGTAGATCTTGACGCTGGACACCGGCTGGGCGCTCCGGGGAGAATCACTCATGAAGTGCAAGCTGCCTTGTCGTAAGAAGACTGCGGATGATACCACCCCAGTCCCATTCCATGCTGCCCCCAGGTCTGACAGTCCGTTTCCCATGAATGCCCTCGACGACTCCTCCTATCACTCGCTCGTCGACGGCGCCGAAGTGATCGAACGCGATCCTCATGGCGACAAGGTCCTGCACCTGCGCGATGGCAGTTTCCTCAAGCTGTTCCGCCGCAAGCGCCTGCTTTCCACAGCGATCATTTCGCCGCCGGAGAAGCGCTTCCTGAACAACTGCAGCATCCTCGCCGACAAGGGCATTCCCTGTCCGCGCGCGCTTCGCACCTACAACTTTCCCGAAATCGAACGCACCGCCGTGCGCTACGAGCCCCTTCCAGGCCATACCCTGCGCAGCTACATCCCGACGCAGGAGCCCGAGCGCCAGCTAGAGATACTCCGCGACGTGGCGGCGTTCATCGCCCATCTGCACGACAAGGGGATCTACTTCCGCTCGTTGCATCTGGGCAATGTCATCCTCACGCCATCCGGGGCCTACGGACTGATAGATATTTCCGACCTGCGAACCAGCGTTCTCCCCTTGTCGCGGGCCAAGCGAAAACGTAATTTCAAGCACTTGCTGCGCTACAAGAAGGACATTGCACTGATCCGGAAACTGGGTCTGACAGCCTTCTTCGACCACTACAACAAGAACTCGACTACGCCCCTGGACGGCCAGGAGATCGCCTCCGAGTACGACGCTTCCAGGGCGTGACACAGACAATGGGAGCACGGCTCCACCCCAGATCAGGGAATGCCCGGAAATGAACGATACGGTAAAGATCTTCGTCGGTTGTGATCCGAACGACTGCGATCTCGAACAGATGATGGTGCTCGAATACAGCCTCCGCAAACATGCTTCGCAGCCGGTCGAAATCCATTGGATGCAACTGTCCCACGATCCCTCGAGCTTCTGGTACTCCAAGCCCGAAGCCGGTGAAGGCTGGCGCAGCGACGACTGGACCACGCCCTTCTCGGGCTTTCGCTGGAGCATTCCGGCGTTCTGCAACTTCGAAGGCCGGGCCATCTACATGGACGCCGACGTCGTGATCCTCAGCGACATCGCCGAACTGTGGAACACCCCGTTCGAGCAGGGCAAGATCGTGATGGCCAAGGGCGGCGAGGAATCCTGGCGCTTCTGTGTGTCGATGTGGGACTGCGCCGCGGCCAAGGCACACCTGCCACCGCTGGAAGAAATCCGTGGCGACCGCAAGGCGCACCACAAGCTGCGTGACTATTTCCGCCACCATACCCAGCTGATCCAGGCGTTCGACACTCAGTTCAACAATATCGACGGTGAAGGTCACCCGATCGACGCGATCAAGATCCTGCACTACTCGGACATCGGCACCCAGCTATCGCACAAGCACTCGTTCAAGCGCCTGGAAAGCCAGGGTGAGAAGCACTGGTTCGACGGGGCGGTGTTCGATCATCCGCGCAAGGACCTGATCGAGCTGTTCGACCGCTACCTGGCCGAAGCCCTGGCCGCCGGCTATTCGCTGGACAACTACAAGGTCAAGCAGCGCTTCGGCACCATCACCAAGGCGTCGCAGAAGAACTACAAGGGTAACGACGTTACCCGCGGCAAGAAGAGCGGCGGCCTGCTGAGCCGCCTGTTCGGACGGTGATCGAAACGGGCCGCCACGCCAGCGCGTGACGGCCCGTCGCCCTCAGATCCGCCTTTCGACCCGGTACTGGGTCGCCACCGCCAGGCAGCCGGCCATCGGCAGCCAGAACCACATCCACACAAGGTTCGGCGCCGCCACGAAGAAGTGCAGCTCCACGGTCATGACCACGGCAGCCGCCGCCATCACCGAGAACCACAGCCGCGCGAAGTCAGTGCGCGCCTTCCACGCGCCCCACAGGCAGGCGGCCATCGCCAGCAGCATGGTGATCAGTCCCACCAGGCCGAACTGATAGAGCACCTCCAGGTAAAGACTGTGCGGGTTGCGCACCACCTGGCCGGTGGACAGGGTGACCCTGCCCAGCTCGGTGTGCGAACCGTGGCCGAACCACCAGGCCTCGCCGATACGCTCGAAGACCACGCGCCAGATCTCGTCACGCTTGGTCAGCCCGCGGGAGCCGAACTCATACACCACCTGTTCGAAACCGAACACCAGCACGGCGATGCCCGCCAGCACGGCCAGGCCGATTGCATAGATCCTCTGGCGCCCTTCGGTCATGCACAGCACCAGCACGCTGGCGCCCATCAGGCCGGCAACCCAGGCGGAACGCGCGAAGGTGAAGTACAGATAGACGAAGAGCACCAGCGTGCAGACCAGCCAGAGCAGCCGCATGGCCCAGTTGCGCGCACGAAGCAGCAGCCAGACAGCGACGATGAAGCAGAATGCGTAGTGCATGCCTGCCTCGATGGTGATGCCGAAATCCGCGATGCCGGGAATACCGGAGTCCTTGATGTTCATCACCCGATAGCCGAGCTCGAACTGCCCCTGCAGAGCCTTGTTCAGCAGCGAGAAACCAGCGAAACCAGCGCCAGCCAGGGCGTCCAGGCCAAGCACGAAGAGCCACGGGCGACTCTCGCGCCCGCCCATCACCATCACCACCCAGGTGAAGAACAGGATGACCAGCAGTTGTTTGACCGAGCTGGGCGAGTCCGTGAGGATGGCGTTGAGCATCAAGCCCATCCAGAACACGAGATAGAGCAGGAACGCCAGGGATGCCAGGCGCGCCCTCTCGCGGAACAGTTCCAGCGACAGGAAGATCACCGCCAGGAACGCGCCCAAGCGGATGCTTTTCAGCCAGTCGCCGTTCTCCGTCGGCCACCAGAAGCGGCCCACCACCAGCATGCTCAGGGTGACGACCGCAAAGGCGAGCCCCACCAGTTTCAACCAATCCGACCGTCTTTCGAGTTGCATAAATCCACGCTGGCAAGTCAGTTGTCGAGAGCCGGCCGGTGCCGGCCCCGGAGTTAGAGTTTGATGACGGTCACGCCGGAAGAGCGCGTCCATTCCCGTTCGAAATCCCAGGCGTGGCCATCCCAGAAAGAGCCGCCCTCATCGGAGAAGCCCACCAGCACGATTTCGTAGTCGGCCTGTTTCAAACGCTTCACGTAATCGAAGAAGGCCACGGCGTAGAAGCCGGTAGACGGCCCGCCACGGGTCGGCAGCATCTCGTAGGGATAGCCTTCCAGAGCCGGGAACGGCTGGCGCAACGGCAGGAATGAAACACCACGGTGCGACTCCGGCAGACTGTCGGCGTCGCCGCCCAGCAGAACGCTGTGGAAACGCTGGTTGAACCAAGGGAACAGCCGCAGCCAGCCCTTGTAAGGGAAGCCGAAATAGCCGCCCTTGCGGTAGTTGTGACGATGAATGAACAGGTTGTGCAACTGGCGGCGCAGCAACGCGCGGTTGCGGCATTTGTTAAAGCTCACCACCAGGTCATCCGGCCCCAGCGCCAGCGCATCGATATGCTCGCGAGTGATGGCCGGGTTATTGGCCAGCAGCACGATCCGGCGCGACGCCTCGATGCGCGCCAGCAACTCCGGCGACAGGCGTTCCAGTGATTGTTGAGCAGCCGACAGCATCGGGTTCAGTCCTTCAACATCGCGGCGATATCCTCCGCCGCATACAGCTTCGCAATGACCAGGTCATTGCCACCCTGCTTCAGGTTCGCGCTGTACAGCGCAATGTCCTGAGTACCCGGAACACTCAGGAAGTGTTCGTCGGTATCGGAAATCTGCCGGATCCGCACGCCGGAACGCAGGGCGTGCCAGTGCAGCCAGATATCGTCGGCTTTCGGCGTCACCGGCACGAAGGCATCGCCCTCGCGCCGCAGCACCTCCTGCAACGCCGCGGGATACAGCACGCCGGACACCCCGATGGCGAAGTTGCGCAGGCTCGGCGCCTTATCCAGTTGGGTCATCCAGCCGTGGTAGGGCTGGATCACGCCATCCTCGATGCCCACCTGCTTGGCCTTGTAGCAGACCACCTGGTCCGGTGTTCGCTCGTGCGCGGCCTGCAGGCCGGCGAGCCAGGTTTGCGGATAGAGCACATCATCGTCGGCGGTCACCAGCGGCGCGCCGATTCTCTCACCCTGGACGTACGGAAAGTATTTCTTGTGCGGCCCGTAATTATTGCAGCGCTTTACCTCAAGGCCTCGCGCCTGCAGACGCCGCAACGGCGCGGGCAGGTCAGCCAGAACAGGTTCCTCGTCGACCCACAGAATCAGCCGCGACGGCAACAGCGCACCGGCAGCGATGGACTCCAAGGTGATGTGCACGCGGCGCAGACGGGTGGAGTAGCTGGTCAGCGACACCACGGGCCCGCCCTCGGCCACCACCCGGCGCGTGCCGAAGCGGTTGACCAGGGCGTACTTGAGCAACAGGTATTTGCGCTGCAGACGGGTGCGGTACTTGCGAACCTTCCTGGCGAGTTTCGAGCTTCCTGCGTGGCGACCCATCAGGCGCCGTGCTCCAGCGAGTCGCCACGGCCGATGGCGTAGTAACGCAGGCCGGCGGCATGCACTTCGTCGGGGTTATACAGGTTGCGACCGTCGACGATCACCGGGTGGCGCAGGGTCGAGGCGATATAGGCGAAGTCCACCGCGCGGAACTCCTTCCACTCGGTGCAGATCACCAACACGTCGGCGCCCTGCAGCACCGCCTCGCGGCTGCCGACCAGTTCCAGGTCGGCGCGCTCGCCATAGGCCCGGGCGATCTCGTGCGCGGCGACCGGATCATAGGCACGGACGCGGGCACCACGCTCCCACAGAGCTTCCATCAGCGTGCGACTGGGAGCCTCACGGATGTCGTCGGTGTTGGGCTTGAACGCCAGGCCCCAGATCCCCACGGTCAGTCCGGCGAGTTGGCCATCGAAGGCCTGCGCCAGCTTCTGCAGGAGGATGTTCTTCTGCCGGCCATTGACCTGCTCGACCGCTCGCAGCAGCTCGGCGTCATAGCCGATCTCCTCGGCGGTGCGCGCCAGGGCCTGGACATCCTTGGGGAAGCAGGAGCCGCCATAGCCGCAGCCGGGGTAGATGAAGTGGTAGCCGATGCGCGGATCGGAACCGATCCCCATGCGTACCTGTTCGATGTCCGCGCCAACGCGCTCGGCGATATTGGCGATTTCGTTCATGAAGCTGATTTTGGTCGCCAGCATGGCGTTGGCGGCGTACTTGGTCAGCTCGGAGGCGCGCACGCCCATGAAGAACAGCTTGTCGTGGTTGCGGTTGTACGGCGCGTAGCACTCGCGCATCAGGGTGCGCACTTCTTCCGAGTCGGTACCGACGACGATACGCGGGCCACGGGTGAAGTCTTCGATTGCCGCGCCTTCCTTGAGGAATTCGGGGTTCGAGCAAACGTCGAAACGCACGTCCACGCCGCGCTTACGCTGCTCGTCGAGCACAGCGGCCTGGACCTTGTCGGCTGTGCCGACCGGCACGGTGGATTTGTTCACCACCACTTTGTAGCTATCGATGTGCTGGCCAATGGTGCGCGCCACGGTAAGCACATGGGTCAAGTCGGCCGAGCCGTTCTCGTCCGGCGGCGTGCCCACGGCGATGAACAGCAGCGTGCCGAAGGCGATAGCCGAAGCGGCATCCTCGGTGAAGCTGATACGTCCGGCGGCAAGGTTGCTGCGCACCATGACGTCCAGGCCGGGTTCATAGATCGGAATCTGTCCCTGAGACAGCATCCGGGTGCGCTCGCTGTTGGTGTCGACGCAAATGACCTGATGCCCGGCATCCGCCAGGCAGGCCCCGGTCACCAGGCCGACGTAACCGCTACCGAAGATCGTGATTTTCATGCTGAGACCCTGCTGTTGCGAGGTCGCCCGCCCGCACATCAAGCGCGGGAGAACAGCGACCCCAGCCGCCGGAGAAGACTCGGGCGGCTGATTCCTTGGGGATTTGGGTGAGGCAGCGCAAGCACTCTGGAGAAAGCTTCGGCGCGCTGGCTCAGGCGGTGACGCTCGAATACCAGGTCATGTCCCGCCTGGGCGATGGCCTGCGCCTGCCCGGGAGCAGCCAGCAGTTGCCGGTACTTCTCCAGCAGTTCCTCGACGGTGTCGTAGTGCACCACGTTCTGCATATCGACAAGCCCGAGCAACCCGTCCTCGGTGGGCTGACGCTTGGCAACCAGAACACAGCCGCACGCCATGGCTTCGAAGTTCTTGGCCATGTACTCGTTGAAGCCGATATCGGCACTGAGGAAAAAGCGAATGCGGTTGAGCACCGCCAGGTACTCGTCGGGATTCTCGGTGCGCAGCAATTGCAGGGGTGTCGCTTCCGCCACCCGGTCGAGCAACTCCTTGCGGCGCCCGTAGACCTTGCTCTTGATCCGGCCGACGAAGGCCAGGTCGATATCCCGCGGCTGGCCGAGGTCCTTGAGCTGGCGGTCGTCGAATGCCTTGGGCACGAAGTGCGCGTTGACGCCCTGTCTGGCGAAATAGGTGCGCACGGACTCGCTGGTGTAGATCACCGGCGCGCCACGCAGGGACTCGAAGAAGCGCAGGAACTTGCCGTAGAACTTGCTCTCGCCCATGAACTCCTGGTACGCGTCCTCTTCGTAGTACACCAGGCCCGGCAACGCGCGCACGCTGTCGAAGGCGTGCGCGGCGCGGCGCAGGGGGATGTCGAAGAGCACTCGCTCATACCCGCTGGTGTCCAGTTGGGCCAGGGTACGCGGCAGGTCGTGGATCTCCTCCTTGGTCAGCTTGATCATCCGCGAACCGGGGTTCAGCGCGATCACGCCTTCATAGAGGGTATCCAGCGAACGAGCACGCTCGGCCCGGTTGATGATCAGAACACGCATGCAGGCGCTCCGCCGATCACTGAACGCCGTCCTTGACCACCAGGATGTCCTGCATGATCAGGTATTGCAGGTCCGAGCCGTAGAACATGTTCAGCGCATCGGTCGGCGAGCAGATCATCGGCTCGCCACGGCGGTTCAGCGAAGTGTTCAACGCCACGCCGTTGCCGGTGAGCTTCTCCAGCTCTTTCATCATGTCGTAGTAGCGCGGGTTGAACTCGCGCTTGAGCACCTGGGCACGGGACGTGCCGTCTTCATGGACGACTTCCGGCACACGGGTCTTCCACTCCTCGTTGACCTCGAAGGTGAAGGTCATGAACGGGGCCGGATGGTCGATCTTGAACATCTGCGGGCCGACGGTATCGAGCATCGACGGGCAGAAGGGCCTCCAGCGCTCGCGGAACTTGATCTGCGCGTTGATGCGGTCGGCCACGCCGGCGATGCTCGGGCAACCGATGATCGAGCGGCCGCCCAGGGCGCGCGGGCCGAACTCCATGCGGCCCTGGAACCAGGCCACCGGATTGCCTTCGACCAGCACCTTGGCGATGTACTCGGGCACGTTGTCGATCTTGCGCCACTGCGGCTTGGCCTCGTGGCGGGCGCAGGCGGCGATGACGTCTTCGTTGCTGTACTCCGGGCCGAGGTAGACGTGCTCCATCTTCTCGACCGGCACGCCGCGCTCCCAGGACACGTACGCGGCGGCGCCAACGGCGGTGCCGGCGTCGCTGGCCGCGGGCTGCACGTACAGTTCCTTGACCTCGGGACGGGCGATGATCTTCTGGTTGAGCTTGACGTTCAGTGCGCAGCCGCCGGCGAACGCAATCTTGCCGGTCTCGCGAATGATGTCGCCCAGGTAGTAATCCATCATCTCCAGCGCCAGCTTCTCGAACAGGGCCTGGATGCTGGCGGCGTAATGGATGTACGGATCGTCGGCGATGTCGCCTTCGCGTTTCGGGCCGAGCCACTCGATCAGCTTGGGCGAGAAGTAATAGCCCTTGCCCTTTTCCTTGTAGCGACGGAAGCCGATGACGTTGGCGTAGTCGGTGTTGATGATCAGCTCGCCGTTCTCGAACTTGGCCAGGCGGGAGAAATCGTACTTGCTGGCATCGCCGTAAGGCGCCATGCCCATGACCTTGAACTCGCCGTCGAGCATGTCGAAGCCGAGGTATTCGGTCAGCGCGCCGTACAGGCCACCCAGGGAGTCCGGATCGTAGAACTCCTTGATCTTGTGGATCTTGCCGTTCTCGCCATAGCCGAAGAAGGTAGTGGCGTACTCGCCCTTGCCGTCGATCCCGAGGATCGCGGTCTTCTCCTTGAAGCCGGAGCAGTGGTAAGCGCTGGAGGCATGGGCCAGGTGGTGCTCCACCGGCTGGATCTTGGTCTTCTTCAGGTCGAAGCCCAGTTGCTGCAGGCACCACTGGATGCGCTTGTAGTAGCGGTGGTAGCGGCGGTTGCCGAGCAGGATGGCGTCCAGCGCACGATCCGGGGCGTAGGCGTAGCGCTTAGCGTAGTGCCAGCGGGCCTTGTCGAAGATGCTGATGGGGGCGAACGGAATGGCCACCACGTCAACGTCGGACGGCTTGATCCCGGCCTGTTCCAGGCAGAACTTGGCCGACTCGTAGGGCATGCGGTTCTTCGCGTGCTTGTCGCGGACGAAGCGCTCTTCTTCGGCGGCCGCGACCAGCTTGCCGTCGATGTACAGGGCGGCGGAAGGGTCATGGCTTACGGCGCCGGACAGGCCGAGGATGGTCAATGCCACAGGGTCTAGCCTCTTTTCATCTGGGCGGGTGCGCTGGCACCCGCGGTAAACGTTCGTCGAGCAGCTGGTGCAGTGCGCTGTGCTGCGGCCAGTTGCGCAGGAAGCGCGCACGGTCGCGGGCATAGGCGCGGGCGAAACTCGCTTGGTGCGAGTGACGGTGCATGGCGTCCAGATCGATCAGCGCCCACTGCCCACCTTCGCCCTGCTCCTGCCAGAACAGGTTGTGCCCCTTCAGGTCGCCGTGGCTGATGCGCTCGCGCACCAGCGCCGCGAACAGTCTGTCCAGGGCCGCAAGGTCTGTTTCCGGCGGCAGGCCGCCCCCCTCCGGTTGGTCCAGGTAGGGTTTGAAACGGGCGATTATATCCTGACCCGCAAGGTAATCGGTAATCAGGAAGGCCGGGCCGCGCAGCCACAGCCAGCGGCGCTCGACGACCGCCAGCGGGCGCGGCGTGGCGATGCCGAGGAAGTCCAGGCGATTGCCCTCGCGCCACGATGCCCAGGCGCGACTGGGGCGCCAGAAGCGTTTGAGCCAGTGCAGCAGGTTCTTGATGTTGTAGCGTTTGACGACCAGCGGTCGGCCATCCAGCTCGACCCGCGCGACAGTCGCCGCGCCGCCAGTCTTGTAGATGTGCCCCTTGGCGATGAACGCATCGGGGTCGGCCAGCAGCGGTTCGAGCACAGACTCCTGCTCGCGGCGCACCGCACGCAGACCGAACGGCCCCTTGAGGACACTGAACAGGCTGCAATCGCGGGCGATCTTCTTCATCAGGTCGCGAACGCGCCAGCGCCGGACCTTGGCAATCTCCTTCTGCAGCGCCTCCAGCGGCAAGGCGTGCTCGCCATTGGCCAGCAGGTAGTGCACCAGCAACTCTTCCAGATAGGGATCGAGCCCGGCCGGCAACTGCGCGAAGAACACTCCGAGGTTTTCCAGCACCTGCTTGCGCGAAAGCGGCTGGCCCGGAACTTCCGCCCGGATGCCTGCGCCGTCGATCAGGTACAGCCTGCCGTCGTGGCGCAGCAGGTTGTCCAGGTGCAGGTCTTCCTGCCACAGCCCCTTGGCGTGCAACTGGGCGATGGCCACCAGCGCTTCGCCGATCACCGCCTCCTGCTCGGCGCACAGCAGCGGCTGCCCCTCCACTGCGCGCCAGGCCTCCCAGAGGCTCTGGGCGTTGTCGAGGAACTCGAAGAGCAGCCAGCCGCCCTCGCCGTCTTTCAGGCCGTCAGCCAGCAGCAGCGGCGTCGTCAGCCCCTGCTCGGCCAGCAGGCGCACGCCTTCGCGTTCGCGCTGGAAGTGCCGCGCAGCCTTGCCGCCGACCAGCAGTTTGGCCAGCACCGGGCGGCCGCGCCAGTTGGCCGCGCCTACATAGCGCTGCCCCGGCAGCACGCGCAGCAGGCTGTCCAGGCGCAGCTCGGCTGCGCCAGCGCCGTCCTCCAGCTCGATGCGCAGCGGCAAAGAGGGCGTACGGCCAGCTTCGCGCAGGGCCGACAGCCTCATGCGCGGGATTCCTTCTTCTTGCGGCGCGCCCCCAGGCGACGATACCAGTCGTCGACCTCAGGCCCCGTGGACGAAGTGCCGAGATAGGCCGCCAGCAGGTTGCGCACGTCGCCTTCGTTCCAGTCCGGCGCGCGGCGCAGCAGCGGTTCGAGGTCGCGCACGCGGTCGCGCTGGCCGAACCACAGCGGGCGGGTCTTCTCCAGGTCGATCAGGGTCGCCTCGTAGGCGTCGTCGGTTTCGCGCAGGAAGATGTGCTTGGGATAGAAACAGCCATGCATCTGTCCCGCTTCATGGAGGCGGCGCGCAAGCATGCCGCAGGCTCGCAGGATGGCCTGGCGCCGCTCGGGCGCGAGGTTCGACCAGCCCTGCAGCAGGCTATCGAGGTCGCGCCAGCCTTCCAGCGCGCGGGTCATCAGGATCGCCCGGCGCTCGCCAGCAACCTGCCGCACGCCGAAGAAGGCCGCCTGCATCGATGGAATGCCGAGCTGCCGGTAACGCTGGATATTGCGGAACTCGCGGGCGAAGGTCGGCTCGCCCAGCGGGCGCAGCAGGCTGCGGGTCAGGTGGTTGCTCTGGCGCTTGAGGTAGTAACTGGTGCCCTCCAGCTCCAGGCGGTACACGCTGCTCCAGCCACCGCGCTCGGTGTTGGGCTCGTCCACGGCCTCCAGCTGCAGGTCCCACAGGGCATCGAAGTCGGCCAGGGCGTTCTGCTGAAGCAGTCCCTGGTCGTCGCTGGCGATGAAGTCCTTCACTCGCGTCCCTCGAAGAAATGAACGATGTGGCGGATGCGCTTCTTGTCCGAAGCGTTCAGGCGCTCGCGCCGACGGTACAGCAGGTAGAAGCGCAGCCGCTGGGTCGCGGACAGATGGCGCTTAGCGACCTTGTCGAGGGTCGCCAGGTCCTTGGTGATGCGGTAGCGCAGCATGAAGCCGATCCAGAAGTCACCGATCGGGCAGTCGATGAAGAACACCTTGCCTTCGCCGTCGACCAGGATGTTGCGCCATTTCAGGTCGTTGTGGGTGAAGTGGTGATCGTGCATCGTCCGCGTATAGGCAGCCAGTTGCTGCATGATGTGCTCGACCCAGACGCGATCCTTCAGGCGCGGATCGCGCTTCTTGGCCAGCCGCGCAAGATCGTCGGTGCCGACCAGTTCGCGCGTGACCAGCGCGCCGCGCTTGAAGGCGCCGCGCTCGCGCTCCAGTCCGTAGGCCACGACGTCGGCGGTGGGAATCCCCCATTTGGCGAACTGCTTGAGGTTCTGCCACTCGGCCTTCACCCGCGGGCGGGCCAGGTAGCGGCGATAGCCCTTGCCGGCGTTGCGGTAGCGTTTCACGTAGTAGCGCACACCTTCGCGCTCGATGCGGATCACCTCGGAGATGGCGTCGCGGGTGATGCGCTCGCCCTCCAGATCGAACACGGCCTCCAGGCTGCCGAACTCGGCGTCCAGGTGGCGATAGTCATCAGCGAGTGTCCAGCCCGCCATCAGAGCAGGTCTCCGTAGCGTTGTTTGCGGTCATACAGCTTGGCCGCCTTGCGTTCCATCCAGGCCAGCAGAGAGGCTTCGTCGCGCAGGATGTCACGCAGAGGCGTGCCGAAGTAACCGCGCAGGAAGCGCAATTTGTCTCGGCGTGTAAGGCCGATGTCCAGCGCCGAGAAGTACAGCGCGGCCAGATCCTTGTTGCGCCAGCGACGCGGCGTGGTCTCGCGGGTCTGGGCGCGGTGCAGGTCGATCACCGACAGGCGCAGGTCGCCCGCACTGACCGGCCGGTCGGTGTGCAGCAGGAAGTGGCAGATATAGCAGTCGCGATGGTTCACGCCGGCGCGATGCATGGTACCGACCATCTGCGCCACCTCGGCGATCAACGCGCGCTTCAGGCGCGGCTCGGGCGGTTGCTTGAGCCAGTCCAGGGAAAAGACTTCGAGGTCGATGGTCGGCGCCAGCTCCTCGGTGATGATGAACGAGTGCTGGCTGGCCGGATTGCCGCCGCGCTCGCCATAGGCCACCGAGGTCATGGTCGCCACGCCAGCCTGGTGCAGACGCGCCAGGGCGCGCTGCTCCTGGCCGGCGCCAAGCACCGGAAGCTTGGCGCTGAGCAGGTTCTTGACGATCTCGCCCCAGCCGATGCCACGGTGGATCTTCACGAAGAAACCACGTCCGTCGACCTCGGTTCGCAGCGTGCGGCGGCCTTCCAGCTCGCGGTAAACCTTGCCCTGCAGGCGCTCCACTTCGACGAAGGGGTCCTTGCCGGCCCACAGGCTCTTGAAGGGCTCGAGCAGTTCGAGCTTCATGCGCGCTCCTTCAGGATCACGTCAGCCGCGTACTGCGGCATGCTGTAGAGATCGGCGCTATCGGCGAAGGCCAGGCCATTGCGCGACCAGGCGGCCCGCGCCGCGTCGTCTTCGAGCATTTCCACCAGCATGCGGTTGAGCCGTTCCTGATCGAATGGCGAGGGTATCACCCGCCCTGCGTCAGCCTCGGCGATGTAGTGGGCGTAGCCGCAGACATCGGTGACCAGCACCGGCAGCCCGGCCACCAGCGCTTCGAGCAGCACGGTGCCGGTGTTTTCGTTGTAGGCCGGGTGAATCAGCAGGTCGGCGCCCAGCAGGAAGCGCGGGATATCACTGCGCCCCTTGAGAATCTGCACATTCTCCGACAACCCCAGCGCCTTGACCTGCAACAGGAAAGGCTTGGGATCGTCCTGGCCGATGGCGATCAGCCGGGTACGCTTGCGCAACGCGCGCGGCAGTGCGGCCAATGCCTTGAGGCTGCGATCCAGGCCCTTGGTCTTGAAGCCGGAGCCGATCTGTACCAGCAGCCGGTCATCGTCGGCCAGCCTGAACTCACGCCGGAACTCGGCGCGGACTTCAGCGGCATTGGCCGGCGCGCGGCGATCCTGGGCGATGCCAGGCGGCAGCAGGTGGAAACGCGCAACCGGCGTGCGGTAGTGCTTGATGAAGAGCGGCTGCTGGACCTCGGAGATCATCAGGATCTCGGTCTTCGACTCCGGGGCGAACACTGCGCGCTCATAGTCGGCGAAGTGCCTGTAGCGCCCCCAGCGGCGGTAGATCGGGTTGCGCAGGGTTTGCGCCTTGTCCTCGAAGCAGCCGTCGGCGGCATAGTAGACATCCAGCCCTGGCATCTTGTTGAAGCCAACCACCCGGTCCACCGGGTCGCGCGCGAGGTCCGCGGCCAGCCAGGCGCTGAACTTCTCGTTGCGGCGATGATTGAACAGCGCCTTGATCGGCGCCACGCGCACATCGAAGCCGGGCGGCACCTCACCTTCCCAGATCGGCGTGTAGACACGAATGGCGTGGCCGCGTTGCTGGCATTCGAGGGCGATGCGCATGAAGTCGCGCTGCAGCCCGCCGAACGGGAAGTATTTGTAGAGGACGAAAGCCAGGGTCATCGAAGCGTCTCCGGAGCCAGCAGCAGGGCCTCGAGCTGGGTCGCCACGCGCTGGGGATTCAGGCGGGTGAAGCACAGGGGCTGTTCATGCCGCAGGTCGAACTGGCGCTGGTCGTCAGCCGTCGGCTGGTAGGTGCAGGTCTTCTGCAGGCAGGGCGCACACGGCCAGTCGCTGGCCAGGTGCACCTGCGAGCGCCCGTAGGCGCCGGTCAATCCGGGGTTGGTCGGGCCGAACAGCGACAGCGTCGGTACGTCCAGGGCGGCCGCCAAGTGCCCAAGCCCGGTGTCCACCGCCACACAGGCGGAAGCGCCGGCCAGAACCTTGGCCATGCCTGCCAGGGACAATCTGGGGAGCACGGAAACGCTTTCCAGGCCCTGAGCCAGCCGCTCGGCGCGCTCGCGCTCGGCTTCGTTGCCCCACGGCAGGCGCACCGACCAGCCACGCTCGCCCATGCGCTCGGCCAGTTCGCGCCAGTAGGCTTGCGGCCAGTGTTTGGTCACCCAGGTGGTGCCGTGGAGGAATACCAGGTAGGGCTCGGCTTCCACAGCGTCCAGCAGGCGATTGCGGTCAAGGCCATAGTCGCCGGTACTGGCGGGCAGCGGGTAGTCCAGCGCCTGGGCGAACAACTGGCGCACCCGTTCCACCGCGTGCTGCCCCCAGGCCACCGGATAGCCGTGACGGTAGAAGCGGCTGGCGGCCGGTTCGCGGGCGGACTCGCGGTCAAGCCCGACAACGCGCGTGCCACGGCGCACATAGCGGGTCAGCCAGGCACTCTTGAGCAGCCCCTGGGCATCGATCACCAGGTCGTAGTCGACCTCTTTCAGGCGGCGCTTGAAGCGGCTCCACTCACCGTTCCTGATGGTCTGCCAGAGGCTCTTGCGCCAGCGGCGGATCGCCACTGGGATCACCTGGGCCACCGCCGGATGCCAGGCGGGAATCTCCGCGAAGCCTTCCTCAACCACCCAGTCGAACTGGATGCCGGGAATCGCACGCGCGGCATCGGTCAACGCCGGCAGCGTATGGATGACGTCGCCCAGGGACGACGTCTTGATCAACAGCACCCTCATTCCACATCAACCGGATCGGCGACCAGTCGGTCCAGCGCCTCGCTCACCGGACGCGGCTTCAGCTCGCGCAGGCAGTTGTAGTGGCCGAAACGGCACACACGGTCGAAGCACGGGCTGCAATCCAGACCGAGGCGGACGATCTCCACCTGGTCGGCCAGGGGCGGGGTGAACTGCGGCGAAGTGGAGCCATAGACAGCCACCAGCGGGCGATTCAGCGCGGCAGCCACGTGCATCAGGCCGGAGTCGTTGGTGACTACCGCGCCAGCGCATGACATCAGGTCGATGGCTTCGGCCAGGGCGGTCTCGCCGGCGAGGTTCACCGACTCCTCGCGCAGGCCGGGAATCAGGCGCATGCGAATGTCTTCGCCGCCGGGGTGGTCGTTCTTCGAACCGAAGATCCATACCTGCCAGCCTGCACGGATCTTCAACTCGGCGACCTTGGCGTAGTACTCCGCCGGCCAGCGCTTGGCTTCGCCGAACTCGGCGCCGGGGCACAGCGCCAGCACCGGGCGATCCAGGCTCAGGCCGAACTTGGCCAGCGCGGCGTCGCGGCTCTGCGGGTCGATGGCCAGGCGCGGCTGCGGGTAGGGCTGCGGCAGCGCGGCGCCCGGCTCATAGGCCAGGGCCATGAAGCGCTCGATCATCAGCGGGTAGCGCTCTTTATCCAGAGTGCGGATGTCGTTGAGCAGGCCGTAGCGCATCTCGCCCTTCCAGCCGGTGCGCCTGGGAATGCCGGCGAAGTACGGCACCAGCGCCGACTTCAGCGAGTTCGGCAACAGGATCGCCTGGTCGTATTGCCCCTTGAGCGACTTACCGATGCGCCGGCGCGCGGCTACATCCAGCACGCCATGCCCGAGCGGGAAGCTCAACGCCTGGCGCACTTCGGGCATGCGCTCGAGGATCGGCCGGCTCCAGTCAGGCGCCAGCACGTCTATCACGCAGTCGGCATGGCGCTGCTTCAGGCAATGAAACAGCGTTTGGGCCATCACCATGTCGCCCACCCAGGAGGGGCCTACGATCAGAATTCTCATGCGTTTTCCAGAAACGACCGGGGAGGCTCTCGCCTCCCCGTATTCCATTCATCCAGCCGTACGGCGCGGGCCTTACGGGCGGGTGCCGAGCATCGAATGCCCCGCAGTCTAGCCCAGCCGGAACGCCGGCCGGGCGGATTTCGTCACTCCCTGTGACCTGGCGCAATGGCATCATGCGCCTGATTCCCGCCTTGCCCGGCAGCCCGTGGTGATCCGGCGGATGCGCTCCCGCCGGTCGTCCGGGGTGTTTCGTGGGGAATCCGAGAGGGCGCCTCAGGTCAGCTCGAAGGCCTTCCACATCGCCATCACCATGCGCCGCTCCGCGTGGAAGCGGTCGCCGCTCACCACGCCCGGCTGCTTCTGCAGGGACAAGCGGTGAGCCGCCGCCCGGTAGGCCTTGTAGGCATCCTGCAGCTTCAGGACATCCTCGCCGGACATCAATCCGACCCGCTCCAGCGCTTCCAGGATGCGGATGTTGTCGGTGAACTCCACCAGTTCCGGGTGCTGCCACGACCAGGCCAGGGCCGCGTATTGCACCATAAATTCGATATCGACGATACCACCGGCATCCTGCTTGAGATCGAACGGCGCCGTGGCCTCGAAGGCATTCGCCGCGGTTCCGGCGGCGGTGCTGGAGGTCCCCAGGTTGTCGCGCATCTTGGCGCGCATCTCGCTGACTTCCTTGCGCAGCCCGGCCAGGTCGCGCTGCTGGCCGATGACCCTGGCACGGATCGCCTGGAATGCCAGCGACACCCGCCTGCAGCCAGCCAGCACGCGGGCACGCACCAGCGCCTGGTGTTCCCAGGTCCATGCCTCGCCCATCTGGTAGGCCTCGAAGGCACGCAGGGAGCTGACCAGCAGCCCGGACGCGCCGCTCGGGCGCAGGCGCATGTCCACCTCATACAGCGTGCCGGATGGCGTCTGTGCGGTGAGGAGGTGGATGATCTTCTGCCCCAGGCGGGTATAGAACTGCGCACCGTCGATGGGCTTGGCGCCGTCGGTCTCGCTCTGCGGGTCGCCGTCGTGGATGAACACCAGGTCCAGATCCGAGCCGTGGCCCAGCTCCAGGCCGCCGGACTTGCCGTAACCGACGATGATGAAGTCAGGATCGCACGGCGTGCCGTCGGCGCGGCTCGGCCGGCCGTGGCGCTGCACCAGTTGGTCCCAGGCCAGGGAAAGCACCTGTTCGAGAATCGCCTCGGCCAGCCAGGTCAGGTAGTCGCTGACCTTCATCAGCGGCAGCGTACCGGCGATTTCCGACGCCACCACGCGCAGGCCGTGGGCCAGCTTGAAGTGGCGGAGGGTCTCCATCTGCTGCTCGAGATCGTCCTCGGGAATGCGCATCAGCCGCTCGCGCAGCTCCGCCCCCAGTTCGACGGCCTGCGGCGGGCGGAACAGGCGCCCTTCATTCAACAGCTCGTCGAGCAGGATGGGGAACCTGGCGATCTGCTCGGCCACCATCGGGCTGGCGGCACAGAGAGTCAGCAGGCGCTCCAGCGCACCGGGGTTCTCGGTGAGCAGCACCAGGTAGGCCGAACGCCGCGCCACCGCCTCGATCAGCGGCAGCACCCGCTCCAGCAGCACATCCGCCGGGCCGCGCTCGGCAATCATGTTCAGCAGTCGCGGCATGAAAGCATCGAGACGCTCGCGCCCCAGGCGCTGCATGGCGCGCACCTGTGCGCCGTGGCGCAGGTCGGTCAGGCGCTTCCAGGCCGCCGCTGGCGCAGTGAAACCGGCATCGGCGAACTGCCGGCAGGCGGACTCCTCGTCTACCGCCTCTTCCCAGATCGGGATCCACTCGCCACCGATGGTGGTGTCGACCTTGCCGTCTTCGTCCTCGTCCGGGTCGGCGATGACCTGGTGGAAGTGCCAGTCGATGCGGTCACGCCAGTGATTGATCGCCTGGTGGAACGCCGACCAATTGGCGTAGCCCATGATGAAGGCGACGCGAATCCGCTCCAGCTCATCCTCCGGCAGCATCTGCGTCTGCCGGTCGGCGATGGCCTGCAGCGCGTGCTCAGCGTAGCGCAGGAACTCGTAGCCTTCGCGCAGTTCGGCGACCACCTGCGGCGGCAAGTAGGCCTGCCCTTCGAGGATCGCCAGCACCCGGAGCAATGGTCGTTGCTGCAGGCTGAGATCACGGCCACCGTGGATCAACTGGAAGGCCTGCGCGATGAACTCCACCTCACGAATGCCACCGGCGCCGAGCTTGATGTTCTCGCTCATGCCCTTGCGCCGGACTTCCTGCTGGATCAGCTGCTTCATGCTGCGCAGTGCTTCGATGGCGGAGAAGTCCAGGTAACGGCGATAGACGAATGGCCGCAGCAGCTCCAGCAGGCGCTGGCCGGCATCCTGGTCGCCGCCGACCACCCGGGCCTTGATCATCGCGTAGCGCTCCCAGTCGCGCCCCTGGTCCTGGTAGTACTGCTCCAGCGCCGCGAAGCTGTGTACCAGCGGGCCGCTGGAGCCGTAGGGACGCAGGCGCATGTCGACACGGAAGGCGAAGCCATCGACGGTGATGGCGTCCAGCGCCTTGATCAGTTTCTGCCCCAGGCGGGTGAAGAACTCCTGGTTGTCCAGCGCGCGCTTGGCGCCCTCGGTCTCGCCGCCCTCCGGGTAGCCGAAGATCAGGTCGATGTCCGACGACAGGTTCAGCTCACCGGCCCCGAGCTTGCCCATACCCAGCACGATCATGTGCTGCGGCAGGCCGGAACGATTACCCATCGGCGTGCCGAACTGCTGGCAATGGCGGATGTACAGCCAATGGTAAGCCTGGTCGATGCAGGTGTCGGCGAGGTCGGAGAGGTCGCGGCAGGTGCCGGAGAGGTCGCTGCGGCGGGTCAGGTCGCGCCAGATGATCCGCACCTGCTGGCGCCGACGGAAGCGTCGCAGGCGGCGCCCCAGTTCATCCTCGTCGGCGCAGCCGAGCAGCGCCGCTTCCAGCTGGGCGCGCATCTCGCCCGGCTGCAGCGCGCGCTCCAGCTCGCCGGTCGCGGCCAGCTCCAGAAAGAAAGAAGGGTCGCGCTGGACCTGCTCGGCGACGAAGTCGCTGCCGGCGGTCACGCGGGCGAAATCGGCGCGCCGCTCGTCGGGCCAACTGTCGAAGCAGGCGATCTGTTCGGGAGAAAGCTGGGAAACGGCGGTGCGGAAATTCTGCTCCGCTCGTTCGGCGAGGGGCTTCAACGTGGCCGGGAGGGCGGCCAGGGACGGCAGGCTCATGTTCTATCCTGAAAGGTCGGCGAGGCGCCGGCATTCCTGTCTTTTCGCGCCCCTGTAGTTTTACTACTAACTTTTTCTGGCGAAGGGGTGTATCTGCCGGCGATTTGTAGTAAAACTACAACCCGCCGGGCGTACCCCCGGAGTACTTCCAAGAATTCGCCGCGTCGCCCACGAGGCCGGCGCAGCTATCGGCAACGATCTACTGGCTTCCGATTCTGGAAGCCTTTCCGCCCTGGAGCAAGCCATGCAAGACCTCGATCCCGTCGAAACCCAGGAGTGGCTGGACGCCCTGGAATCCGTTCTCGACCGCGAAGGTGAGGAACGCGCTCACTACCTGATGACCCGCATGGGCGAACTGGCTACCCGCACCGGTACCCAACTGCCCTACGCCATCACCACGCCGTACCGCAACACCATCCCGGTCACCCACGAAGCCCGTATGCCTGGCGACCTGTTCATGGAACGCCGCATCCGCTCCCTGGTGCGCTGGAACGCCCTGGCGATGGTGATGAAGGCCAACAAGAACGACCCGGACCTGGGCGGCCACATCTCCTCCTTCGCTTCCTCGGCGACCCTCTACGACGTCGGCTTCAACTATTTCTTCCAGGCCCCGACCGAAGAGCACGGCGGCGACCTGGTGTTCTTCCAGGGCCACGCATCCCCTGGCGTCTACGCCCGCGCCTTCCTTGAAGGCCGCATCAGCGAAGATCAACTGAACAACTTCCGCCAGGAAGTGGACGGCAACGGCCTGTCCTCCTACCCGCACCCCTGGCTGATGCCGGACTTCTGGCAGTTCCCGACCGTATCGATGGGCCTGGGCCCGATCCAGGCGATCTACCAGGCGCGCTTCATGAAGTACCTGGAAAGCCGCGGCTTCATCCCCGCCGGCAAGCAGAAGGTCTGGTGCTTCATGGGCGACGGCGAGTGCGACGAGCCCGAATCCCTCGGCGCGATCTCCCTGGCCGGGCGCGAGAAGCTGGACAACCTGATCTTCGTCATCAACTGCAACCTGCAGCGCCTCGACGGCCCGGTTCGCGGCAACGGCAAGATCATCCAGGAACTCGAAGGCGTATTCCGCGGCGCCGAGTGGAACGTCAACAAGGTGGTCTGGGGCCGCTTCTGGGACCCACTGTTCGCCAAGGACACCGCCGGCCTGCTGCAGCAGCGCATGGACGAAGTCATCGACGGCGAGTACCAGAACTACAAAGCCAAGGACGGTGCCTACGTGCGTGAGCACTTCTTCGGTGCGCGTCCGGAGCTGCTGGAGATGGTCAAGGATCTCTCCGACGAAGAGATCTGGAAGCTCAACCGTGGCGGCCATGACCCCTACAAGGTCTATGCGGCCTATCACCAGGCGGTCAACCACAAGGGCCAGCCGACCGTCATCCTGGCCAAGACCATCAAGGGCTATGGCACAGGCTCCGGCGAAGCGAAGAATATCGCGCACAACGTCAAGAAGGTCGACGTCGAGTCCCTGAAGTCGTTCCGCGACAAGTTCGACATCCCGATCAAGGATGCCGACCTGGAAAACCTGCCTTTCTACCGCCCCGAAGAAGGCAGCGCCGAAGCCAAGTACCTGGCTTCCCGCCGTGCCGCCCTGGGCGGTGTGATGCCGGTTCGCCGCGAGAAGAGCTTCCAGGTTCCGGTTCCCCCGC
Organism: Pseudomonas triclosanedens; assembly: GCF_026686735.1. Classification (NCBI taxonomy): domain Bacteria; kingdom Pseudomonadati; phylum Pseudomonadota; class Gammaproteobacteria; order Pseudomonadales; family Pseudomonadaceae; genus Pseudomonas; species Pseudomonas triclosanedens. The sequence goes on from NZ_CP113432.1 coordinate 5,587,923, forward strand.
TGGAAACCCTCAAGGCTATTCTCGATGGTTCGGGCGACCGCGAGATTTCCACCACGATGGCCTTCGTGCGGATCATCTCGCAGTTGGTCAAGGACAAGGAGCTCGGCCCGCGCATCGTCCCGATCGTCCCGGACGAAGCCCGTACCTTCGGTATGGAAGGCATGTTCCGCCAGCTCGGCATCTACTCCTCGGTAGGCCAGTTGTACGAGCCGGTGGATAAAGACCAGGTGATGTTCTACCGCGAGGACAAGAAAGGTCAGATCCTCGAAGAAGGCATCAACGAAGCCGGCGCCATGTCCAGCTGGATCGCGGCGGGTACTTCGTACTCCACGCACAACCAGCCGATGCTGCCGTTCTATATCTTCTACTCGATGTTCGGCTTCCAGCGCATCGGCGACCTGGCCTGGGCCGCAGGCGACAGCCGCGCCCACGGCTTCCTGATCGGCGGCACCGCTGGCCGTACCACCCTGAACGGCGAGGGCCTGCAGCACGAAGACGGTCACAGCCACCTGCTGGCCGCGACCATTCCGAACTGCCGTACCTACGATCCGACCTATGCCTACGAGCTGGCGGTGATCATCCGCGAAGGCTCGCGCCAGATGATCGAAGAGCAGCAGGACATCTTCTACTACATCACCGTGATGAACGAGAACTACGTCCAGCCGGCCATGCCCAAGGGTGTAGAGGAAGGCATCATCAAGGGCATGTACCTGCTCGACGAGGACAAGAAGGAAGCCGCGCACCACGTGCAACTGCTGGGCTCGGGCACCATCCTGCGCGAAGTGGAGGAAGCCGCGAAGATCCTGCGCAACGACTTCGGCATCGGCGCCGACGTCTGGTCGGTACCCAGCTTCAACGAACTGCGCCGCGACGGCCTGGCCGTGGAGCGCTGGAACCGCCTGCACCCGGGCCAGAAGCCCAAGCAGAGCTACGTCGAAGAGTGCCTCTCCGGCCGCAAGGGCCCGGTCGTCGCCTCCACCGACTACATGAAGCTCTACGCCGAGCAGATCCGCCAGTGGGTTCCGAGCAAGGAGTACAAGGTGCTGGGCACCGACGGCTTCGGCCGCAGCGACAGCCGCCGCAAGCTGCGCGACTTCTTCGAAGTGGACCGTCACTGGGTCGTTCTGGCCGCGCTGGAAGCCCTGGCCGACCGTGGTGATATCGAACCCAAGGTGGTGGCCGAAGCCATCGCCAGGTTCGGCATCAACCCCGAAAAACGCAACCCGCTGGACTGCTGAGGAGAGGCACGATGAGCGAACTGATTCGTGTACCCGACATCGGCAATGGCCAGGGTGAAGTCATCGAGCTGCTGGTCAAGGTCGGCGATACCGTCGAAGCCGACCAGAGCCTGCTGACCCTGGAGTCGGACAAGGCCAGCATGGAGATTCCCTCGCCGAAAGCCGGTGTGGTGAAGAGCCTGAAGGTCAAGGTGGGCGACACCCTGAAGGAAGGCGACGAAATCCTCGAACTGGAAGTCGAAGGCGGTTCCGCTGCAGCCGAAGCCCCCAAGGCCGAAGCGCAGGCACCGGCCGCCGAGGCACCGAAGGCAGAAGCTCCGGCCACTGCCCCGGCACCGGCTGCCGCTCCGGCCGCCGGCGCCAGCGTCCAGGACATCCATGTCCCGGACATCGGCTCGGCCGGCAAGGCCAACGTCATCGAAGTCATGGTGAAAGCCGGCGACACGGTCGAAGCCGACCAGTCGCTGATCACCCTGGAATCGGACAAGGCCAGCATGGAAATCCCCTCGCCGGCCTCCGGCGTGGTGGAAAGCGTGTCGATCAAGGTCGGTGACGAAGTCGGCACCGGCGACCTCATCCTCAAGCTCAAGGTCGCAGGTGCTGCTGCGCCAGCCGAAGCTCAAGCTCCGGCTGCAGCTCCGGCCGCTGCTGCTCCTGCCGCAGCTCCAGCGCCGGCTGCCGCCGCACCGGCCAAAGCTGTCGATGCAAGCCCGGTGGGCGCGCCCAGTCGTGACGGCGCCAAGGTTCACGCCGGCCCCGCCGTGCGCATGGTTGCCCGCGAGTTCGGTGTCGACCTGGCCGAAGTGAAGGGTACCGGCCCGAAAGGCCGTATCCTCAAGGAAGACGTGCAGGCGTTCGTGAAAGAACAACTGCAGCGCGGCAAGTCAGGCGCGCCGGCTGGCGCTACCGCTGGCGCGGGCATCCCGCCGATCCCGGAAGTCGACTTCAGCAAGTTCGGCGACGTGGAAGAAGTGGCGATGACCCGCCTGATGCAGGTCGGCGCCGCCAACCTGCATCGCAGTTGGCTGAACGTGCCGCACGTGACCCAGTTCGACTCCGCCGACATCACCGAGATGGAAGCCTTCCGCATTGCGCAGAAGGCCGTCGCGGAGAAGGCCGGCGTCAAGCTGACCGTGCTGCCGATCCTGCTCAAGGCCTGTGCACACCTGCTCAAGGAAATGCCGGACTTCAACAGCTCCCTGGCCCCCAGCGGCAAGGCGCTGATCCGCAAGAAGTACGTGCACATCGGTTTTGCCGTGGATACGCCCGACGGCCTGCTGGTGCCGGTCATCAGGAACGTCGACCAGAAGAGCCTCCTGCAGCTCGCCGCCGAAGCCGCCGAACTGGCCGAGAAAGCGCGCACCAAGAAGCTCTCCGCCGACGCGATGCAGGGCGCCTGCTTCACCATCTCCAGCCTCGGCCACATTGGCGGCACCGGCTTCACGCCGATCGTCAACGCGCCGGAAGTGGCGATCCTCGGTGTGAGCAAGGCGACCATCCAGCCGGTATGGGACGGCAAGGCCTTCCAGCCGCGCCTGATGCTGCCGCTGTCGCTGTCCTACGATCACCGCGTGATCAACGGGGCGGCCGCCGCGCGCTACACCAAGCGACTGTCCGACTTGCTGGGCGATATCCGCACCCTGCTGCTGTAATCGCGTCACCGCTGCAAGCGTTGTCAGGGGCCGGTCGCATCCGGCCCTTCCTCTCGACGAGCACGCCACGCTCGTTCTCTCCAGCCCTGCCGGACGGCAGGGCTTCTTTTTTTGCACGGGCGTACTGCTGACGCAACCTGCGCGCGGGCCCGCAGGGCACTCAACTTCCTTGCCGAATGGCCGATACAGACTTGGCTTGTCAGCGCACTGCGCATCATGCAAATCTTGCCAACGCCCATCGAAGTCGGCCGAGGCCATGTACCTCGCCAGCACCTGGAAATCCGCCGCGCATGAAGAGTCATCCCGATGCCGCCAGCCGTTCGGCGGCCGAGGTTGTCACGCAGCTCCCCGTCCCTTCGCGGCTCGGGATGTTGCGCTTCGAGCGCCTGAATGAACCCAGTTGGACCCTGCTCTTCCTCGACCCGGTCTGCGAACGACAGATCGGCGTTCCCGCCCAGGATCTGTGCGGCATTCTCGACTCACCCTACGCCAGCCTGATGGAGCCCGAAGCGCGCCATCGGTTGCACGAGCAGGTGCAGCAGCAACTGCTCGCAGACGGTCGCTACCGGGTGCGCTACTGCCTGCACTCGCCGCGCGGCACGCTGAACATTCTGGAAGTCGGCGAAGCCTTCCAGCAGCACGGACGGCAACTGCTGCACGGCTACCTGCTGCAGGACGACGGCGATGCGCAGTCCGCCGAACTGGATCCTCGCCTGCTGGATCTCGAAGCGCAGAACATCCGCCTGAAGATGTCGCTGGAGATGTACCAGCGCTCCCAGGACGAACACCTGCAGCACCTGGTGCGCTCACGCACCCAGCAGAATCTGATCGTGCGCCTGGCACGCCACCGCTACCTGTCAAGCGACCCGCTGCTGGAAGCCGCGCAGCTCATCGCGCAAGCCGCCTGCGAAGCCTATGACGTCGCCCGCGCCGGTATCTGGCGGCTGAGCCAGGAGAATCGCCTGGAAGCGGTGACCATCTACCGCCGCGATACCGACCAGTACGAGAAGCCGGCTGACATCGATGCCAGCCGCTTCCCCAAATACCTCGAAGCAGTCCACAGCGGCCGCGCCATCGATGCCCACAATGCCCTGCAGGACCCGCGCACCCAGGAACTGGCGCAGCGCTACCTGCGTCCGCAGAGCATCAGTGCGCTGCTCGACGCCACCATCCGTGTCGGCGGCGAGGTGGTCGGCGTGCTCTGCCTGGAGCACGTCGGTGAAGTGCGCATGTGGCAGAGCGACGAAATCGCCTTCGCTGGCGAACTGGCCGACCAGTACGCCCAGGTGCTGATGAACCATGAGCGGCGCAACGTCTCCAGTGCCCTGCACCTGTTCCAGCGCGCCGTCGAGCAGAGCGCCAGCGCCTTCCTGCTGATCGACCGCGATGGCCTGGTCGAGTACGTCAACCCCAGCTTCACCGCCATCACACAGTACGGTGCCGACGAAGTGCGCGGCCGCCGCCTGCCGGAACTGCCGGCGCTGGCCAACCTCAGCGAGCTGCTGTTCGACGCGCGCTCCACCCTGGTTACGCAGAACAGTTGGCAGGGCGAGTTCCGCAGCCGGCGCAAGAATCTCGAACCCTACTGGGGCCAGTTGTCGCTGTCGAAGGTCTACGATGACAAGGGCGAGCTGACGCACTACATCGGCATCTACGAAGACATCACCCAGAGCAAGCTGGCCCAGCAGCACATCGAAAAGCTCGCCTACCGCGACAACCTCACCGGGCTGGCCAACCGTCATTACTTCATCAGCGCCCTCGAAGAGCGCCTGCAGGCTGGCAGCGAGCATTCGCTGAGCCTGCTGCTGGTGGACATCGACAACTTCAAGCGGATCAACGATAGCCTCGGCCACCAGACCGGCGACAAGTTGCTGGCCAACCTGGCTCGGCGCCTGCGCAGCAGCCTGAGCGACAGCGCCACCCTGGCGCGCTTCGCCAGCAACGAATTCGCCGTGCTGCTGGAGGAGTCCGTCGCCGGCCGTGGCGAACAGATCGCCGCGCAGATCCTCGGCGTCCTCGACAAACCGCTGTTCGTCGACAACCAGTTGATCAGCATCACCGGTTCCATCGGCATCGCCTACGCACCCCAGCACGGCGAGGATCCGCAGACGCTGATGAAGCATGCGGGTCTCGCGCTGCACAAGGCCAAGGCCAACGGCAAGCACCAGGTGCAGACCTTCACCGAGGCGATGACCGCCGAGGCCAGCTACAAGCTGTTCGTCGAGAGCAACCTGCGCCGCGCACTGGTACAGGACGAACTGGCGGTGCACTACCAGCCCAAGCTGTGCCTGCGCAGCGGTCATCTGCTCGGCCTCGAAGCCCTGCTGCGCTGGCAGCACCCGGAAAAAGGCATGATCCGCCCGGACCAGTTCATCAGCGTGGCCGAGGAAACCGGGCTGATCATCCCGATCGGCAAGTGGGTGATCCGCCAGGCTTGCCGGCAGGTCCGCGAGCTTGCCAGCAAGGGCCTGGGCGAACTGCACATCGCCATCAACCTGTCGCCCAAGCAGTTCAGCGACCCGGACCTGGTCGGTTCCATCGCCGCGATTCTCCAGGAAGAAGGCATCCCGGCACGCCAACTGGAGCTGGAGCTGACCGAAAGCCTGCTGCTGGACGCCACCGACGACACCCGCCAGCAACTGGAGCGCCTGAAGAACCTCGGCCTGACCCTGGCAATGGACGACTTCGGCACCGGCTACTCATCGCTGAGCTATTTGAAGAAGTTCCCCATCGACGTGATCAAGATCGATCGCAGCTTCATCAAGGACATCCCGGACAACCAGGACGACATGGAAATCACCTCGGCAGTGATCGCGATGGCCCACAACCTCAAGCTGCAAGTGGTCGCCGAAGGCGTGGAGACTGCCGCGCAACTGGCCTTCCTGCGCCGCAACCGCTGCGATATCGGCCAGGGCTACCTGTTCGACCGCCCCATTCCCGGCACCGACCTTTCGTCCAGCCTGCTGCGCTACCCCTGCCGTCCGCACTGATCCCCGCAGCGGTGCCAAAACGCTGTAATCTTCGGCGAGTACGAGAGTCTATTGCCGCCCCATCCAGAGGAGACGAATGCCATGGTCCTGCGCTCGCAAATACTTGCCCACAAGCTGGAACTGCCCAGCTCCGCCCAGGCCTTGCCGGGCCGGGAAAGCCCGATGCCAGTGCCCGAAGCGCATTACGTCAATGGCCGCCCGCTGAGCGCTCCGTTCCCCGCTGGCCTGCAGCAGATCGTGCTGGGCCTGGGCTGCTTCTGGGGTGCCGAACGACGCTTCTGGCAACAGCCGGGCGTGTGGGTGACTGCCGTGGGCTACGCCGGCGGTCACACGCCGAACCCGACCTACGACGAAGTCTGCTCCGGCCTGACCGGCCACAGTGAAGTCGTGCTGGTAGTCTACGACCCGAACGAAACCAGCATCGAGGCCCTGTTGAAGGTGTTCTGGGAATCCCATGACCCGACCCAGGGCATGCGCCAGGGCAACGACACGGGTACCCAGTACCGCTCGGCGATCTACTGGTACGACCAGGCCCAGAAAGCCGCCATCGACACCAGCCGCACCGCCTTTCAGAAGGAACTGAGCGCCCGTGGCTACGGCGAGATCACCACGGAAATCCGTGAAGTGCCGCCGTTCTACTACGCCGAGGCCTACCACCAGCAATACCTGGCGAAGAATCCCAACGGTTACTGCGGCCTGGGCGGCACGGGTGTCTGCCTGCCGGCGTAATGGCAACGCATCGGCAAGTTGACGTAGAGCGCAGCGAAGCCTGTCACCGCCCGAGTACGGGCAGCATCGGTATCGCGTCGCTCCCCCCATCCCGCGGGCGCCTCGCCGCATGACTGCGCCCAGGAAGGAAATCGCGTCAGGAACATCGTGGATGAATCCACGCCTGCGCAGAGCCCAAAGAAAAAGCCCCGGCACTGCCGGGGCTTTTTTCATTCGGAGATCAGCCAGTCGAGCTGCCAGCTTCCCTCGCTCTGTGCCAGCACCTCGGCCAGCCAGGGCAGCAGGCTGCGCAGCTCGTCTTCCAGCGGCCACGGCGGGTTGGCAATGACCAGCCCGGAGCCGTTCAGGCGGTCGGCGCTGTCGGCCGGGTGCACGCACAACTCCACGCGCAGCAGCTTTGGTGCAGAGCTCCTTTCCAGCCCCTGGTAGAAACGCCTGAGCTGGTGGCGGTCCTTGATCGGGTACCAGATCGCAACCACGGTCTGGCGCATGCGGCGGATGGCTTCTTCCAGCGCGGCGACGCAGCGCTGCAGCTCGTCACCCTGCTCGAACGGCGGGTCGATCAGCAGCACCCCGCGCTTTTCCGCCACCGGCAGGAAGGCTCGCGGCAACAGCCAGCCATCGCCCTGATGCACGGCAATACGGCGTTCGCCGGCCATGTTGGCCTTGAGCAGGCGGCCATCTTCGGGGTGCAGTTCGTTGAGCAGCACGCGATCCTGCGGACGGGTCAGGCGGCGTGCCAACTCCGGCGAGCCGGGATAGAACTCCAGGCCGCCATCGGGATTGAGCGCACTCAACACGTCCAGGTAATCCTGAATCAGTTCCGGCAGGTCGCCGCGCCCCCATAGACGGCCGATGCCCGACTCCCACTCGCCAGTACGGCTGGCTTCGTCGCCCAGCAGGTCGTACAGGCCAACGCCGGAGTGGCTGTCCAGGTAGGCGAAGGGCGTGTCCTTGCGCGCCATCAGCGCGAAGATGCGCGCGAGGGTGATGTGTTTGAGCACGTCAGCGTGGTTGCCGGCGTGGTAGGCGTGGCGGTAATTCATGGGTAGCGGGCTCCTCGAGGCGCGCAGTTTAGGTCGTGTCGAGGGGGCGGCGCGAGTCCGCCGTCGGCAACTGCGTCCCGAGTCGTGATGTTTTAACCCTTTATCACGCTCATGGATGATTCTGTGCGCGCTTCATTCACCAGACTAGACTGCGGCGATTCCAACGGAGGTCGACCATGTCCGAGACCCTGCTCAGCTCCCGTAACCTCGCCTTCGAACTCTACGAAGTGCTCGATGCCGAGGCCCTGACCCAGCGCGAACGCTTTGCCGAACACAATCGCGAAACCTTCGATGCCGCCCTGGGCACTGCCCGCGGCATAGCCGAGGAACTGTTCGCGCCGCACAACCGCAAGAACGACGAGAACGAGCCACAGTACGTGGACGGCGCCGCCGTGCTGATCCCCGAAGTCAAGCCGGCCGTGGACGCCTTCAACGAGGCCGGTTTCCACAACGCCTCGCGCAGCTTCGAGCAAGGCGGCATGCAGTTGCCGCACCTGCTGTCGCGCGCCTGCTTCGCGCACTTCCAGTCGGCCAACATCGCCACCTCGTCGTACCCGATGCTGAGCATGGGGTCCAGCCACCTGATAGAGACCTTCGGCAGCGACGAGCAGAAGCGCCTGTTCCTGCAACCGATGATCGAAGGCCGCTACTTCGGCACGATGGCACTGACCGAGCCGCACGCCGGCTCCTCCCTGGCGGACATCCGCACCCGCGCCGAACCGGCCGCCGACGGCAGCTACCGGATCCGCGGCAACAAGATCTTCATTTCCGGCGGCGACCACCCGCTGTCGGAGAACATTGTGCACATGGTGCTGGCCAAGCTGCCGGACGCCCCTGCCGGGGTGAAGGGCATCAGCCTGTTCATCGTGCCCAAGTTCCTGGTCAACGACGACGGCTCCCTGGGCGCACGCAACGACGTTACCCTGGCCGGGCTGTTCCACAAGATGGGCTGGCGCGGCACCACTTCCACCGCGCTGAATTTCGGCGACAAGGGCGAGTGTGTCGGCTATCTGGTGGGCAAGCCGCACCAGGGCCTGGCCTATATGTTCCAGATGATGAACGAGGCGCGCATCGGCGTCGGCATGGGCGCCATCATGCTTGGCTACGCCGGCTACCTGTATTCTCTGGAGTACGCCCGCGAGCGCCCGCAAGGACGTCCGGTGGACGCCAAGAACCCGACCTCTGCACAGGTCTCGATCATCGAGCACTCCGACGTCAAGCGCATGCTGCTGACCCAGAAAGCCTACGTCGAAGGCGCCTTCGACCTCGGCCTCTACGCCGCGCGGCTGGTGGACGATTGCGAGACACTGGCCACCGAGGAAGAACGCAAGCAGGCCCATGAGCTGCTGGACCTGCTGACTCCGATCGTCAAATCCTGGCCCTCGGAGTTCTGCCTGAAGGCCAACGAGCTGGCGATCCAGATTCTCGGCGGCCACGGCTACACCCGCGAATACCCGGTGGAGCAGTACTACCGCGACAACCGCCTGAACCCGATTCACGAAGGTACCCACGGCATCCAGTCGCTGGACCTGCTCGGCCGCAAGCTGGCACAGAACAACGGCGCGGGCCTCAAGCAACTGACCCGCCTGATAAACCAATGCTGCGAGCGCGCCCAGGCATTCCCGGAGCTGGACAAGCTGCGCCAGCCGCTGGAACAACTGATGGCGCGCCTGTCGGCTACCACCCTGAGCCTGCTCGGCGATCTGATGCAGGGTCGCGTGGCCCAGGGCCTGGCCAACTCCGCGCTGTACCTGAAGGTCTTCGGGCACGCAGTGATCGGCTGGCGCTGGCTGGAGCAGGCGATTCGCGCCGAGGAAGGCCTGGCGCGGATCCGCAGCAGCGAAGGCAATGCCGCGGACGCGGACTTCTATCACGGCAAGTTGCAGGCCGCGCGCTACTTCCTGACCTGGGAAGTGCCGTCCTGCCACCACGAGCTGGCGCTGCTCGAAGCCCGCGACGACACCTGTTCAACCATGCGGGATTCCTGGTTCTAGGTCTCGCATGCCCCTCTGGCCCCGGTCACGTCCGGGGCTTTTTTATGCCCGCGCGCCGAGCGCCGTGCCCACTTCCGGGGCAGCCCGCGCAGCACGCGTCGCCATCCTTCTGAAAGGCCGCTGAAAGCTTCGTCCCAAGCCACGCAATTAGCCTTTGACAGCCTTGCAAATCCGCAGGTTAGAATCGGTTGGCATGCGGCCTGCATCCCATCCCTCGTAGCGTCGCCACCCCATTTCCCAGGAGGTCGACACTTTGGATGCCGTGGCCATCAACAGCTATTTCCTGATCGCTGCTGTGCTGATAGGCATGAGCATCCTGGTCAGCTCGCTGTCCTCGCGACTGGGCATCCCGATCCTGGTCATCTTTCTCGCCGTGGGCATGTTTGCCGGCACCGACGGCCCCGGCGGCATCGGTTTCTCCAACTATCCCATCGCCTACCTGGTAGGCAACCTGGCGCTGGCCGTGATCCTGCTCGACGGCGGCCTGCGCACGCGGGTGGCCAGCTTCCGCGTGGCCCTCTGGCCTGCGCTCTCCCTGGCAACCGCGGGCGTGCTGATCACAGCCGGCCTGACCGGCATCGCCGCCGCCTGGCTGTTCAAGCTGAGCTGGATGGAGGGCCTGCTGATCGGCGCCATCGTCGGCTCCACCGACGCCGCGGCGGTGTTCTCGCTGCTCGGCGGCAAGGGCCTCAACGAGCGGGTTACCGCTACCCTGGAAATCGAGTCGGGCAGCAACGACCCGATGGCGGTCTTCCTCACCGTCACCCTGATCGACATGCTCGCCCACGGCGAAGCCGGCCTGAGCTGGAGTTTTCTCTGGCACTTCCTGCGGGAGTTCGGCATCGGTTCGCTGCTCGGCCTGGGCGGTGGCTGGCTGCTGCTGCAGGTGATCAACCGCATGCACCTGGCCAGCGGCCTCTACCCATTGCTGGTGATCAGCGGCGGCCTCCTGATTTTCGCCGTAGCCAACGCAGTGCACGGCAGCGGTATCCTCGCCATCTATCTGTGCGGCCTGGTGCTGGGCAACCAGCCGATCCGCTCGCGCCACGGCATCCTGCACATGCTCGACGGCATGGCCTGGCTGGCGCAGATCGGCATGTTCCTGGTCCTCGGCCTGCTGGTCACGCCCCACGATCTCTGGCCAATCGCCCTGCCGGCGCTGGCCCTGGCGCTGTGGATGATCCTCTTCGCCCGTCCGCTCTCGGTGCTGGTCGGGCTGATTCCGTTCCGAGCCTTCCATGCCCGCGAGAAAGCCTTCATCGCATGGGTCGGCCTGCGCGGCGCGGTGCCGATCATCCTCGCGGTGTTCCCGCTGATGGCCGGCCTGCCGAATGCCCAGTTGTTCTTCAACGTGGCCTTCTTCATCGTGCTGATATCGCTGCTGGTGCAGGGCACCAGCCTGCCGTGGGCGGCCAAGCTGTTGCGCGTGGTGGTGCCGCCGGACCCGGCGCCGATCTCCCGCGCCGGCCTGGAAGTCCACCCGACCAGCGAGTGGGAGCTGTTCGTCTACCACCTGAGCAAGGAAAAGTGGTGCATCGGCGCCGCCCTGCGCGAGCTGAAGATGCCTGAAGGCACCCGCATCGCTGCACTGTTCCGTGGTACCCAACTGCTGCACCCTTCCGGCAGTACCATTCTCGAAGCCGACGACATTCTCTGCGTGATCGGCCACGAACATGACCTCTCTGCGCTGGGCAAGCTGTTCAGCCAGGCGCCGGATCGCGGGCTGAGCGCGCGTTTCTTCGGCGACTTCGTACTGGAAGGCGATGCCCAGCTCTCCGCTGTCGCCTCGCTGTACGGCCTGAAGCTCGAAGGCGTCGACGGCGAGCAGAACCTCGGCCGCTTCATCGCCCACGAAATCGGCGGCCAGGCAATCATCGGCGACCAGGTCGAGTGGAACGGCCTGACCTGGACGGTAGCCGCCCTGGACGGGAACAAGATCCGCAAGGTCGGGGTCAAATTCCCCGAAGGTCGCCCCGGTCCCGGTCTGTTCCTCTGACCGCCTACCGGCGCCCGCTTGCGGGCGCCGGGCAGCCAGAACTACCCTCACACCACCTCCGCACGAGCCGCTGAACGCGACCATGTCATTCCTGCTGCGTACTCTCCTCGCCACCGTCCTCCTGGGCGGTTCGCTCATCGGCCTGCCCGCGATGGCCGCCGACAACACTCCGCCCAGCGCCGACCAGGTGCAGCAGAGCCTCGACAGCCTCGCCAACCGCAAGCTCCCGGAAGCGGACCTGAAGGTCGTCAAGACCAGCCTGGAGAACACCCTCCAGTTCCTCGCCAGCAAGGCCGACAGCGAGAAACAGCTCGCCGACCTCAAGGGCCAGCTTGCCGACGCGCCACGGCAGATCACCGAGAACCAGCGCGCGCTCGCCCGCCTGAAAGCCAGCAGCGACAAGCCGGCGAACCAGCGTTATGGCGCCTACGGCACCACCCAGCTGGAGATGCTGCTCAACGAACAATCCACCGAGCTGGCCGCCTGGCAGAAGCAGATGATCGACGCCAAGAGCCAGATCATCACCTCACAGACCCGCCCTGAGCGCGCCCAGGCCGACCTGAGCAAGAACCAGAGCCGCCTGCTCGACATTGGCACCGCACTCAAGGCCGGCAAGGAAAGCGGCAAGCCGGTGAGCGACGAACATCGCGGCGAGCTGCTGGCCGAACAGGCCGCGCTGACCGCGCAGAACCTGCTGCTGCGCCAGCAACTGGCAGGCAACAACCTGCTCCAGGACCTCGCCGCCAGCCAGCGCGACCTCCTCGCCGAGCGTATCGCGCGGCAGGAGCGCGATACCCTTGCGCTGCAGGCGATGATCAGCGACAAGCGTCGCGAGCAGTCCGAGAAGACCGTCGCCGAGCTTTCCAAGGACGCCGGGCAGGCCGTGGGGACTGACAGCCTGTTGAGCCAGGAAAGTGCGACCAACCTGCGCCTCTCCGACTACCTGCTGCGCACCACCGACCGCCTCAACGCCCTCACCCGGCGCAATCTCGAAGCCAAGCAGCAGCTCGACAACCTGACCCAAAGCGAGCAGGCGCTGGACGAGCAGATCAACGTCCTGCGCGGCAGCCTGCTGCTGTCGAAGATCCTCTACCAGCAGAAACAGCAACTGCCGGTAATCAAGACAGACCAGGACCTGGCAGACGAAATCGCCGACCTGCGCCTGTATCAGTTCGAGTTGAATCAGAAACGCGACGAACTGAACGACACCCAGGTCTACATCGACAGCCAGCTCGCCCAGCAACCGAGCGAAAACCTCACGCCGCGCCTGCGCCAGGACCTCACCGAACTGGTGGACACCCGCCTGGAGCTGATGGACCGCCTGAACCATGAGCTGAACGCCCTGCTCAACGAGGCGATCACCCTCCAGCTCAACCAGAAGCAACTCAAGCAGACCAGCGACAAGCTGCGCGCCACGCTCGACGAGCAGATGTTCTGGATTCCCAGCAACCGCCCGCTGGACCTGTCGTGGTTCAAGATGACTCCGGCGCTGCTCCACCATCAGCTCTCGGAAGTACCGTGGGGCTCGGGCATCACCGAGCTGGGCGAGGGCCTGATCGACCGGCCGTTCCTGTTCCTGCCGCTGCTGTTGCTGGTCGCCGGCCTGCTGTGGAAGCGCAAGTACCTCTACGACAAGCTCGCCTCGCTCAACGACGACATCGGCCACTTCAAGCGCGACAGCCAGTTGCACACCCCGCTGGCGCTGCTGGTGGCAATGCTGCTGGCACTGCCCGGCACCCTCGCGCTGGCCATCGGCGGTCTCGCGCTGCTGCTCGATGCCCGCGGACAGAACGCCACCCTGGGCAGCGCGCTGCTGGAAATGGCCCAGGTCTGGATGGTGTTCTACACCGCCCACCGCATCCTGCGCCCCGGCAGCATCGCCGAGCGGCACTTCCACTGGAGTCCGCCGCAGGTCCAGTTCCTCGGCAAAATCATGCGCCGACTGGGCCTGGTGGTGATGTCACTGGTGGCGGTGGTGACCGTCGCCGAACACCAGCCGGCGGCGCTGGCCGACGACGTGATCGGCATCGCCGTGGTGCTGTTCGGCTATGGCGCCATGACCTGGCTGCTCGCCCAGTTGCTGTTCAACAGCCCCTCCAGCGAGCGTCCGTCGATGATCAAGATGATCGTCGGCCTGGGCTTCACTGCCCTGCCGGTGGCGCTGTTCCTGGCCGTCGGCTTCGGCTACTACTACACCGCGCTCAAGCTCACCGACCGCCTGATCGACACGCTGTTCCTGCTGATGTTCTGGATGGTGGTGGAAGCCACCTTCGTGCGCGGCATGGGCGTAGCCGCCCGCCGCCTGGCCTACCAGCGGGCGCTGGCGAAGCGGCAGAACCAGCCCAAGGAAGGTATCGAGGGCACCGAGATCGCGGTGGAAGAGCCGACACTGGGTATCGAACAGATCAACGAACAGTCGATGCGACTGATCCGTCTGGGCCTGTTGATCGGCTTCGTGGTCACCCTCTACTGGGTCTGGGCCGACCTCATCAGCGTGGTGTCCTACCTCGACAACGTGACCCTCTACCAGTACACCAGCGGCACCGGCGACGCAGCCTCCACCACGCCGATCAGCCTCAGCGACTTCATCATCGCGCTGGTGATCGCCGCCGTGACCCTGGCCCTGGCGCGCAACCTGCCGGGCCTGCTCGAAGTGCTGGTGCTGCAGCGCCTGACCCTGGCCCAGGGCAGCGCGTATGCCATCACCACCCTGCTGTCCTACGCGATCAGCGGCGTCGGCATCGTCACCGCGCTGTCGACCCTGGGGGTCAGCTGGGACAAGCTGCAATGGCTGGTGGCCGCGCTTTCCGTCGGCCTGGGCTTCGGCCTGCAGGCGATCTTCTCCAACTTCGTCTCCGGCCTGATCATCCTCTTCGAGCGCCCGGTGCGGATCGGCGACGTGGTGACCATCGGCAACCTGTCCGGCACCGTCAGCCGGATTCGCATCCGCGCCACCACCATCACCGACTTCGACCGCAAGGAAATCATCGTCCCGAACCAGACGTTCATCACCGGCCAACTGGTGAACTGGTCGCTGAGCGACACGGTGACCCGCGTAACGGTCAAGATCGGCCTGGCCTACGAAAGCGACCTGGCGCTGGCGCGCAAGCTCATGCTCGACGCCGCCCACGCCAACCCGCGCATCCTGCGTGACCCGGAGCCGGTGCTGTACTTCACCACGATCAGCGCCAGCACCTTCGACTATGAACTGCGCTTCCACGTGCGCGAACTGGGCGACCGCAACCCGGCGGTGGACGAAACCCTGACGCGCATCGCCCTGGCCTTCCGCGACCACAACATCGAGATGGCCTTCAACCAGGTCGACGTGTTCGTGAAGAACCTCCAAGGCCAGGAAGCCCAACTCATCATCGGCCAGCAACAAGCGGCCGCCGTACCGGTGCAGGTCAAGCCAACGCCGGAGAAACCCGGCGGCGACAAGGCCTGAGGCTGGACGCCTCCCGATAAGTCCGAGCACAATGCTCGGACAATGAGCCTGCTCCCGCTTCAGCGCGGCTCGCGCCGAAACGGGAGCAGGCCCTAGGGAGATATGTGTGAAAAAGCTCGACGAACTGACCTTCGACAACCGCTTCGCCCGCCTCGGCGATGCCTTCTCCACCGAAGTCCTGCCCGATCCCATCGCCGACCCGCGCCTGGTCGTCGCCAGCCCGGCGGCCATGTCGCTGCTCGACCTCGACCCGAGCGAAGCCGACACCCCGCTGTTCACGGAAATCTTCTCCGGCCACAAGCTCTGGGACACCGCCCAGCCCCGGGCGATGGTCTACTCCGGGCACCAGTTCGGTTCCTACAACCCGCGCCTGGGCGACGGCCGCGGCCTGCTGCTGGGCGAAGTGCTCAACGACGCCGGCGAGCACTGGGACCTGCACCTCAAGGGCGCGGGCCTGACCCCCTACTCGCGCATGGGCGACGGCCGCGCGGTGCTGCGCTCGTCGATCCGCGAATTCCTCGCCAGCGAATACCTCTGCGCGCTGGGCATACCCACCAGCCGCGCCCTGTGCGTCACCGGCTCCAGCACCACCGTATGGCGGGAGACGAAGGAAACCGGGGCCATGCTGCTGCGCCTGGCACCCAGCCACGTGCGCTTCGGTCACTTCGAATACTTCTACTACACCAAGCAGCAGGAGCAGTTGGAGACCCTGGCCCAGTTCGTCCTGCGCGAATACTTCCCGCAGTGCCTGGCGGACGAAAAACCGTACCTCGCGCTGTTCCGCGAGGTGGTAGAACGCAACGCCGAGATGATCGCGCTGTGGCAGGCCTACGGCTTCTGCCACGGAGTGATGAACACCGACAACATGTCGATCCTCGGCATCACCTTCGACTACGGCCCCTACGCCTTCCTCGACGATTTCGACGCCAATCACATCTGCAACCACTCCGACGACACCGGCCGCTACTCCTTCAGCAACCAGGTGCCCATCGCCCACTGGAACCTCGCGGCGCTGGGCCAGGCGCTGACGCCGTTCGTCGCCGTCGACGACCTGCGCGCCACGCTCGACCTGTTCCTGCCACTCTACCAGGCGCACTACCTCAGCCTGATGCGCCGCCGCCTCGGCTTCGCCACCGCCCAGGACGGCGACCTGGAACTGGTCCAGCGCCTGCTGCAGGCCATGCAGAAGGGTGCGGTGGATTACTCACTGTTCTTCCGCCGCCTCGGCGAACAGGCGCCAGAGCAGGCACTGGCGGTGCTGCGCGACGACTTCGTCGACCTGGCTGCCTTCGATGCCTGGGCCACCGAATACCGTGCCCGCGCCGCGAGCGAAGACGACAGCCAGGACGCCCGGCGCATCCGCATGCACGCGGTGAATCCGCTCTATGTGCTGCGCAACTACCTGGCGCAGGAAGCCATTACCGCCGCCGAGCAAGGCGACTACAGCGTGGTGCGCCGCCTGCACGAAGTGCTCAGCCGCCCGTTCGAGGAACAGGCCGGCGCCGAAGCCTTCACCCGTCGCCCGCCGGACTGGGGACGCCACCTGGAAATCAGTTGTTCCTCCTGACGCGGTTATAAGCTCAGGCGCAAGGGTTCTAGCCACAGGAGGCGGAAATTGCTCCCGGTCATTGACCGGCCATCGAGCCGCCTCGCATGCTCCCTGCTCTTTTACGCCCACAGGGAACACGCGCGATGAAACTGGAAACCCTGGCGATCCACGCCGGTTACAGCCCCGACCCGACCACCAAGGCCGTGGCGGTGCCGATCTACCAGACCACCTCCTACGCCTTCGACGACACCCAGCACGGTGCCGACCTGTTCGACCTGAAGGTCGCCGGCAACATCTACACGCGGATCATGAACCCGACCAACGCCGTGCTGGAGGAGCGCGTAGCAGCGCTGGAAGGCGGCGTGGCGGCGCTGGCGGTGGCTTCCGGCATGGCGGCCATCACCTACGCCATCCAGACCGTGGCGGAGGCCGGCGACAACATCGTCTCGGTGGCCAAGCTCTACGGCGGCACCTACAACCTGTTCGCCCACACCCTGCCTCGCTTCGGCATCCAGACCCGCTTCGCCGCACACGACGACATCGCCGCGCTCGAAGCGCTGATCGACGAGCGCACCAAGGCGATCTTCTGCGAATCCATCGGCAATCCGGCAGGCAACATCGTCGACCTGCGCGCCCTGGCCGACGCCGCTCACCGCCACGGCGTGCCGCTGATCGTCGACAACACCGTCGCCACACCGATCCTCTGCCGTCCGTTCGAACACGGCGCGGACATCGTGGTGCACTCGCTGACCAAATACATCGGCGGGCACGGCACCAGCATCGGCGGCATCGTCGTCGACTCCGGCAAATTCCCCTGGGCCGACCACAAGGCGCGCTTCCCGCTGCTCAACACCCCCGACCCGTCCTACCACGGCGTGACCTACACCGAAGCCTTCGGCCCCGCCGCCTTCATCGGCCGCTGCCGCGTGGTGCCACTGCGCAACACTGGCGCCGCGCTCTCGCCGTTCAACGCCTTCCTCATCCTGCAAGGGCTGGAAACGCTGGCGCTGCGCATGGAGCGCCACTGCGACAACGCCCTGAAAGTCGCGCAGTACCTGCAACAGCATCCGCAAGTGAGCTGGGTGAAATATGCCGGCCTGGCGGATCATCCCGAGCACGCACTGGCCCAGCGCTACATGGGCGGCCAGCCGGCGGCCATCCTCTCGTTCGGCATCAAGGGCGGCCAGGAGGCCGGCGCGCGCTTCATCGACGCACTGAAGCTGGTGGTGCGTCTGGTGAACATCGGCGACGCCAAGTCGCTGGCCTGCCACCCCGCCTCCACCACCCACCGCCAGTTGAACGACGAGGAGCTGGAGAAAGCCGGCGTCCCGCGCGACATGGTCCGGCTGTCCATCGGCATCGAGCACATCGACGACATCCTCGCCGACCTGAACCAGGCCCTGCAGGCCGCCGAAGGTTGATGCCAGTGGCGCGAGGCACCACTCCGGTGCCTCGCACCCGCCTCCCGTGATACCCCGACGCCATCACCGTGCAGACTGGCGCGGCCAGCTCGCGTAGAATCGCGCGCTGCCCGCTTGCCGACCGGCAGACCCGGCGCACGGGCAACCCCGCGACCGCACCAACCGATACGCCAGCGAAAAAGGGATTTGCGCGGCCATCAGCGTCCTTCCCGCCCCCAAGACCTTTCCATCCCGATCCGCCTCCGGCGCCGGTCGGTGGAGAACTTTTTTCGCCCGTGACCATCCGGTTCCGCCAAACCCTGCCGATAGGGTCCTGGCGTGCTTCGCCACCACTGGCCCCCAACAAGAACAATCTCCGAACGGCCTGACTTCACACAACCTTTCCTGGAGATCGTCAATGAATAGCTGGATATCCAACCTGAGCGTTAACCTCAAGTTGGCTCTGGGCTTCGGCCTCGTCCTCGCCTTCACCGCCATCCTCGCGGCAGTCAGTTGGGTCGGCCTTGGCTCGCTGATCGACCGCAGCAACTGGATGAGCGACATCACCGAGTTGAACTCGCGCCTCACCAGACTGCGCATCGCCCGCCTGCAATACATGATCGCCGACGGCGCCGATCAGGAGGCTGCCAATGTCATGGCCACCCTGGGCGAGTTCAAGGCCCATCAACAGCAACTACGCGGCTACTTCACCAGCCCGGACAATGTGCGCATGCTCGACCAGCTCGGCGGCGTCATCGCCGACTACGAGAAATCCCTGGCCGACATGCGTTCGGGCTACCAGAGCGCCGAAAACACCCGCCGCGCCCTGCAAGAGAACGCCGCACGCGCCACCGAACTCACCGCGCAACTGCAGGATGAAGTGCTCAAGGCCCCCGCCGACGAAGAACGCGCCGCCCGCTACCGAGCCATCAGCCGCACCCGCGAGGAACTGTTGCAGGCCCGCTACGACGTGCGCGACTACCTTGCCGACGCACTCACCAGCGACGGCAATGGCGTGACCGCCCAACTGGACGCCAGTATCGCCAGCCTGCCCGAGCTGCACAGCGTGCTCGGCGCCAGCCAGGCCACGCGCGTGCAGCAACTGGGCGACGCCCTGCGTGCCTACCGCGAGGCCGTGCAGGGCCTGCGCACGAACATTGCCGGCATCGTCCAGGCGCGCAAGGAAATGACCGTCCAGGGCCAGGACATCGTCAAGATCAGCGAGAACCTCTACCAGTTGCAGCTCGACCGCCGCGACGTGGAAAGCACCCGCGCCCGCAGCCTGCAAATGTTCTTCACACTGCTGACCCTGGTGCTCGGCGCACTGGCAGCAGTCATCATCACCCGCCAGATCACCCGGCCGCTGCACGACACGATGGCGGTGGTCGACCGCATCGCCGCCGGCGACCTGTCGCAGGACATCCGTGTCACCCGGCGCGACGAACTTGGCCGCCTTCAACAGAGCATGCAGCGCATGAGCCAGAGCCTGCGCGACCTGATCGGCGGCATCCGCGACGGCGTCACCCAGATCGCCAGCGCCGCCGAGCAACTCTCGGCCGTCACCGAACAAACCAGCGCCGGCGCCAACAGCCAGAAAGTCGAGACTGACCAGGTCGCTACCGCCATGCACGAGATGTCCGCCACCGTGCAGGAAGTCGCGCTCAACGCCGAACAGGCATCGGTCGCCGCCTCCGCCGCCGACCTCGAAGCCCAGGAGGGTGACCGGGTAGTGAACCAGGCAGTCGGGCAGATCGAGCGCCTGGCGGAGGAAGTCGAGCGCTCCGCCGACGCCATGCAACGCCTGGAACAGGAGAGCGAGCGGATCGGAAAAGTCATGGACGTCATCAAGTCGGTTGCCGAACAGACCAACCTGCTCGCCCTCAACGCCGCCATCGAGGCCGCGCGCGCCGGTGAGGCCGGCCGTGGTTTCGCCGTGGTCGCCGACGAGGTGCGCGCCCTCGCCCAGCGCACCCAGCAATCCACCGAAGAAATCGAAGCCCTGGTCGCCGGCCTGCAAAGCGGCACCCGCCAGGTCTCCAGCGTCATGCTCGGCAGCCGCGAACTGACCGCCAGCAGCGTCGCCCTGAGCCGCCAGGCCGGCGAATCCCTGGGCAACATCACCCGCACCGTGTCCAACATCCAGGCGATGAACCAGCAGATCGCCACCGCCGCCGAAGAGCAGAGCGCAGTCGCCGAAGAGATCAGCCGCAGCGTAGTCAACGTCCGCGACGTCTCCGAACAGACCGCCTCCGCCAACGAAGAAGTCGCCGCCTCCAGCGTCGAACTGGCCCGCCTGGGCGGCCAGTTGCAGACGCTGGTCAGCCACTTCCGCGTGTAACGACGCCGGCCTGCGGGGAGCGCTGCTCCGGCTCCTCGCGGGTGGGGTTGCGGTCCGCTGCATAATGCGCCGAGCACTTCACACGAACTGAAAGCGGCACGCCCCCAGCTTCATGTGGCCGTGCCGCCGCACTGCATTAATGGTGCGATGACCACATATTGAAGTTCGAGCACAAGAAATCATTCCCTTCTCAGGAATAGTGGAATATAAACAAGTCAACCTTCAAACCCACGCCCCAAAAAACTGAGTGAAACATGAAAGCCCGGCCTCTGAGCCGGGCTTTTTATTTTCATCAACCCAACGGACGAATCAGGACTCCCCACCCGACAAAATAAGGAAAGGAGCAACAGATAATGCATAAAACCTCAGCCGTCAAGGCGATATTACTCACTACATCTCTCGCACTACCCACCGCAGCCACAAGCGCAACAAATTACTACTGGGAATCAAACCCGCACATAGGAGCAGACAACGACATCCGCATATACAAAGGAAACTCGCCAGCCGAGGTATGCGACCAGATCGCAGCCGCTGGATGGCAGTACGACTACTATTATTCCGGCCTAAAGAGAGTCACAGACAAGAATTTCAGATGCACATCATTTAGAAAAATTGATAAATACACAGCATGGACTGAAATATACCGGTACGGCGATACTTGCCCCCCGGAAACCGCTTTCCAAAGCGCAAACCCCTACAATAAAACCTGTCGTCCGCCAGAAGAAAAAGGCCCGCCGGAACACTGTTCCCCGACCACTTCATATGCAGGAAACCCTGTAAATTTCTCAACAGGAAACAAATACCAGGAAGAACTCGACTACCAAGCCCCTGGGAATCCTGAGCTTAATCTTTCACACACTTACAATAGTTCTGACAGTCTCTGGCGACACAGTTTCTCGACACAACTCCAGATCTCTCAGGATGGCCAGTCCGTGGCACTCATCATGGGAAATGGAAAGGAGCGCTACTTTACGGTCAACGGTACAAACATAACACCAACGTCTTACGGTAGCGGAGTTCTGAAAAAGACAGAAACTGGCTGGACTTATACATCTATTGAAAACACCACATATACATTCAGCAATTCCGGAGACCTGACGAGTTGGCTGAATGCCAATGGAAACCTTCAACAACTTACTTACAACGGAAATCTTCTAACCATCTCCGATAGCCTTTCCAACACTGTCACGCTGACCGTAGACCCAGACAAGCAGCCCCTTTCGTTCAGCGCACCGGGCATTACGATCGCCTTCACTTACAGCGACCGACGGCTCACGAAGCTAACTCGTACCTCCCCAAGTGGCACCACTCAGCGGATCTATCATTACGAAGACACAAACAACAGCTCGCTGCTGACAGGTATCACCGATGAAAACGGGGAGCGATATGCCATCTGGCGCTATGACACGCTTGGCAGAGCCATCTCCAGTGAACATGCCTACGGCGCAGAGAAAGTAACCATCACCTATAACGGCGATGGCTCCACCACTGTCACCAACGAGTACGGCAAGCGAGCCAACTACCAATTCCAGGCAATCCAGGGCACCAAGCGCATCACATCCATCGAAGGCGAACTAACTACCAACTGTCCCAGCAGCAACTCCAGCTTTACCTACGACGAGCACGGCCTGATTAAGACCAGGATCGACAACAAGGGCAACCTGACCACTTACGACTACAACGACCGCAACCTCGAAACCAGCCGCACCGAAGCCTCCGGCACGCCCGAGGCGCGCACCATCACTACCGAGTGGCATCCAACCCTTTACCTGAAAACGAAAGTCACCGAACCCAACCGCATCACCATCTACCAGTACGACGCCCAGGGCCGCCCGCTCGGCCAGATCATCACCCCTCGCTAACGCCGGAAAAACCCGCGCAAGTACATCCCATGCACAAGATGGATGCACTCGATTTTAGAGGAGAAGGAAACTCTCACTTATCTAATACCGATACGACACCGAAATACTTTAGACACCACAACTTATTACTGAAATCTTCAAAGATAAATCCCCAGCAGAAACGCCCATAAACCCAGACAAATCATAAAAACAAATAATACCTGACAAAATCAATACCCCTCGTCATTTACCCCAGTCCTACAACCGGATCACAAGAGCAATAACCAACGAGACAAACAGATGAAGAAAAATAGACTACCCCTATTACTCACAGCAACCTTTCTCGCTACCGGAGGAGCAAGTGCTGAAGATTATTACTGGAGATCCACAGCCAACACTGAAATAACCGGCTCAACCCCCGAAGAAGTGTGCTGGAATTTTTTCACTTGGTACAAAGCATATTACTCGTACGACAAAAGATTCAACATAGTATACAAAGGCTCAGAGTATCGCGGCCCGGACCACAGTGCACTCTGCTTTGTTGGCGTATATGAAATTGGCCGCCCTCAGGTCGGAGCATACACATCCTATAGCACTAGGGATGGTGCTGGCTGCTCACTTGACAAGAAATACAACCCAACAAAAGGCGGGTGCACTAGAGATGAGCAGAAAGGCATACCTGACTCAAAGTCTTGTGCTGCCAACCCTATAAATATAGCGATAGGGAACAAATTTCAAATAGAAACAGACTACAGATCTGAAAACTCACCATCACTAAATTTCTCGCGCACCTACAACAGCCTAGATGGAATTTGGCGACACAACTTCTCCACGCACTTAAGGCTTACCAACTTCGGGAGCCTGGCATTAGTACAGCCCGACGGAAAGGAGAGCTTTTTCACCATCACCGGAGATAATATATCAGCGCAATCAAATAATTCTGGAACACTTCTAAAATCCGGCAGCAACTGGATTTATCGAAGCTCAAGAAGTGGGGAAATAATTTTCAACGAAAGTGGAAGAATGACACATTGGATTGATCCCACCGGGAACAAATACGAAATAACCTACAGCGATGACAAAGTCACCATACAAGATCAAACAGGAAATAGCTTAATTTACACCGAAGACCCTAATCACCAACCCCTATCCATGCAAGCAGGTAGCTTCAAGGCCTCTTACACCTATGGCACAGAAGACAGGTTAATTAACCGACTACTATCTGTCACCCGAACACTAGGGGGAAACCATAGCCTCCGAAACTATCACTACAGCGATTCCAACAACAGAAACCTGCTAACGGGAATCACGGACGAGAATGGAGTTCAATATGCAAAATGGGACTATGACAGCCAAGGGCTCGCCATATCTAGCGAGCACGCCAATGGCACCGAGAGAGTGTCTCTTTCATACAACAGAGATGGAACCACAACCGTAACTAATGAGTACGGCAGGAATTCCACATATCAATTCCAGACAATCAATGGAATAAAGCAGATCACTTCGATTGAAGGCGAGGCTACCTCAAACTGCCCCTACAGCAATTCCAAGTTCACCTACAACAGTCGAGGTCTGCTTGAGTCAAAAATAGACGCAAAGAACAATCTGACTACCTACGACTACAACACTCGCGGTCTGGAAGTGAGCCGCACCGAAGCCTCCGGCACGCCCGAGGCGCGCACCATCACTACCGAGTGGCATCCAACCCTTTACCTGAAAACCAAAGTCACCGAACCCAACCGCATCACCACCTACCAGTACGACGCCCAGGGCCGCCCTCTCGGCCAGACCGTCACCCCTCGCTAACGCCAAGGAAGTCATCATGCAGGTACATCCCATGTACAGGCTGGGCGCGCTCGCCCTTGCCTGCGGCCTCGCTTTGTCCGCGACAGCGGCCGAGCGCAGCTGGAGCTACACCTACACCGCCCAGGGACGAATCGAAAGCGCGGACGGCCCGCGTACCGACGTCCAGGACGTCACCCACTACGCCTACGACGCCAAGGGCAACCTCTCCAAGGTCACCAACGCCCTGGGCCAGGAAACCCTGCTGGGCAGTTACGATGATCGTGGCAACCCCGGCACCATCACCGATGCCAACGGCGTGGTCAGCATCCTGTCCTACAGCGGCGTCGACCCGAAGCTAGCCAGCATCACCACCGCCGGCAGCACCACCAGCTTCGAGCACGATGCAGTCGGGCAACTGACCAGGATCACCCGCGCCGACGGCAGTTGGCTGCAATACACCTACGATCCGGCGCGCCGCCTGACCGCTATCACCAACAACCTGGGCGAGCGTGTCGAGTACGACGTCGACGTCGCCGGCAAGCGCACCGCGCAGCGCCTTAAGGACGCCAGCGGCACCCTGAAGCAGCAGCAAAGCTGGGTGTATGACGAGTTGGGCCGCCTGCTGCGCTCGGTCGGCGCCGGCGCGCAGACCGATCACTACCAGTACGACCTGAACGACAACACCACCGGCCACACCAACCCGCGCCAGTTCAGCAACTCCAGCAGCTTCGACGCACTGGATCGCCTGGTCAGCCAGACCGATGCCCTGAACGGCGTCACCCAGCTGGGCTACGACGGCCAGGACAACCTCACCCAGGTGCAGGACCCGCGCGGCGTCACCACCCGCTACGAGTACGACGGCCTGGGCAACCTGACCAGGCTGATCAGCCCGGACAGCGGCACCAGTACCTTCGAGTACGACAACGCCGGCAATATCACCAAGCAGACCGACGCCCGCGGCGTGGTCGTCACCTTCAGCTACGACGCGCTGAACCGCCTGACCGCACGTCATTACCCGGCAACACCGGCGCTGGACGCCACCTACAGCTATGACGCCAGCGCCAATGGCAACTTCGGCATCGGCAGGCTGACGGCGATTCAGGACGGCAGCGGTAGCCTTGCCTATCGCTACGACGCGCGCGGCAACCTGATCGAGCAGGCGCGCAACCTCAGCGTCAACGGCCAGGCTCTGACAGACACCGCGACCTTCCAGTACGACGCCGCCGATCAACTGGTGGGCATCGGCTATCCGGGCGCGGTACAGGTTGGATATCCACGCAACACTGGCGGCCAGGTCGCCAGCGTGACCGTCGCTCTCAACGGCGGCAGCGCCACCAACCTGGCCAGCGGCATCAACTACCTGCCTTTCGGCCCGCTGCAGCAGCTGACCTGGGCCAACGGCATCCAGCTCAAGCGCGAGTACGACCAGGACTACCAGCTGACCCGCCAGGACGTCGGCCCGTGGCGCAACGACTACCAGCGCGACGCCAACGGCAACATCACCGAACTCGCGAACAACCTCTGGGGCACCCTGACCTACGGCTATGACGCCCTGGACCGGCTGACCAGCGAGGACGGCACCGGCCAGCAACGCAGCTACAGCTATGATGCGGTGGGCAACCGCACCCAGCGGCAGCAAACCGAGAACGGCGCCACCGCGACCACCACCTACCAATACGCCAGCGACAGCAACCGCCTGACCGCCATCGACAGCCAGGCCGTCACTAGCGACGCCGCCGGCAACCTGACCCAGGATCGCGCCAGCCGACTGCTCGGCTACGACGCACAGAACCGCCTGGCCAGTGTGAAAATCAATGGCCAGCAGGTGGCGGAGTATCGCTACAACAGCCTCGGCCAGCGTGTGGCCAAGCTAACCGGACAGGGATTCACCACCTACCTGTACGGACCGGACGGGCAACTGCTTGGCGAAAGCGAATACACCAGTACCGGCGCTCAGCAACGCACCCAGGCGTACCTCTGGCTCGACAGCATGCCGCTGGCCAGCGTAATCATCCAGGGAACCAGCGCACCGCAGGTGCTGTACCTGCACGGCGACCACCTGAATACGCCGCGCCTGGCTACGGCGGCGAATCAGCAGATCGTCTGGCAATGGCAGTCGGATGCCTTCGGCAACGGCACACCCAATCAGGATCCGCAGGGAACTGGGCAACAGACCGTACTGAGCCTGCGCTTCCCGGGACAGTACTTCGATGGGGAGAGCGGGCTGCACTACAACTACTTCAGGGATTACGACCCGGAGACTGGGCGGTATGTGGAGAGTGATCCGATTGGGTTGGCGGGAGGACTAAATATTTATGGCTACGTCGCGGCGAACCCGCTCAGCTTGGTAGACATGCTAGGCCTTGATCCTGGCGATCTTTTCCGGACCCCAGACGATGCAGCAATTGATGCAGCTAGATATGCTAGAAAGCGAGGAAATCAGAGTATTGAGTATGGGGGCTGGGTGTATCCGGCGGGAAACTGCTGGTCTTACAATTTTATAGAGGGCGAACTTCCACCCGCAGATGACTGGCAGAGTGGAATGCTGCCACCCGACAAACTGGATAGTTCGCGCCCACCAAAAGCAAGAAAAATCTGGCATACACACCCACCTGTTGGTCCAACTATGTTCCAAGAAAACTTCTCAGGAAGCTACGACGGGAGCGTCCCAGGTGATATGTCCACATCTAGAAATTCTAACATTGGAATTTATTTAAACACCCCAAGTGGCATTAACGCATATTACGACTACCCTCAAAATCCTAACAACCCATACCGGCAGCTCCCTAACAAGGAGCCAGAGGCTTGCGGATGCCAATGAACCAGATATCAAAGCGCATATATTTTTTGATCATTTCCTCGCTTGTATTCCCATTAGCCTCCACTGCCAGTGAGATAAATGGAAATCTTTCCCCCGTGGCTTCCCCACTGTTTAGCTTCGGGAATTACTACGAGGCATTGAGGCATGTCTTTAGCAAGGGTTCTCAACCTGACGTGGTGTTGACCGCACACATACTTCCAAGCATGTCCAAAGAGATCATGGTCGGAATCAGGGGAACACCAGGAAACTACGAAGCCTTTTCTATAGTGCCTGATCAACCCGTTCAGCTTTTAGTCAAGAAAAGAGAATTCACACTCACAAACACCAAGAGCGACGAGACAGGGAGTGAGTACAAGAGCAAGCCCATATCCGACTCAGCGGCACAAAATCTAATTAAACTATGGGAACTTTCGATAACCTCAGCTAGATACAATAAAAACAGAGGAGTCACAATCGATCCAACCTTGTGCGTATTCTCACTACGCACGCAATGGGCAGGCATCATTAGTGGAGAGGCCCTGCTACCTAATAACTCTGGCGAAATAAAAAAACTTAGTCATGCAGCAAAATTCATACTCAAAGTAAGTCAAGGCGAAAATGAGAAAATAGCTATTCGCGGGTTGTTTGACTAAACCAACAGGGGTGAATTTACCCCTGATATGTTAGAGCTATCTAACAAGATGTTCCGCACAAAAAAAACAAAGCCCGCTTTCGCAGGCTTTGTTTTTTGTGCATTTGAGAAAAATGGGGAAAGCTCTCTTTTTCAGAGTCAATATTTCCAGATTGATCATGTATTGGCTGGAAGTATCGTCACAACAGAACAGAAGCCCTCCACAGACCGTCCCGCTTGATATTCCCCTCCCCCGCCTCCACCTAGCTCCCCATTGCCTCTGGAGCCCCCACCATGTCCGACTCCCTGATCATCCCCTGCCCCAACTGCAACGGCCTCAACCGCGTTCCGGCCGAGCGTCTGGGCGATGCGCCGCGTTGTGGGCGCTGTCAGTCCGCGGTCATCGTCGACCGGCCCTTCGAGTTGAATGAAGCCAGCTTCGCCGCCCAGGCCAAGGGCGATCTGCCGTTACTGGTGGACGTCTGGGCGGAATGGTGCGGGCCGTGCAAGGGTTTTGCGCCGGTGTTCGAGCAGGCGGCGGCGCGGCTGTCGGGCAAGGTGCGGCTGGCCAAGCTGGACAGCGATGCCAACCCGAACCTGTCCACGCGCCTGGGGATTCGTTCGATCCCGAGCCTGATCCTGTTGCGCAACGGGCAGGAAGTGGCGCGCCAGAGTGGTGCCGTGCCGCTGCCGCAGTTGCTCGACTGGTTGGCGCGCAACGGTGTCTGAGGCAGGCGTTCGCTGAGCGATCCGGTCAATCCGTGCGGTCATTGCCAGGGCGCGCGGTGCGGCTAGTCTTGGACGAAAACAATGTCCAGGCGAACGGAGCGCTCAATGCCTTATCCCGAAGATTTCATCCGCCAGCTCACCGAAGAACACATTGCCTTCGTCAAGCGCACCGGCCTCAAGGCCGAGGTTCTGGAACCGGGCCACGTGCGCCTGCGCATGCCGCTCAAGGGTAACGAGAACCACATCAACAACATGTATGCCGGCGCGCTGTTCACCGTGGCCGAGCTACCCGGCGGTGTGTTGATGCTGACCAGTTTCGATGCGCGGCGCTTCTACCCCATAGTCAAAGAAGCCGGGCTGCGCTTCCTGCGCCCTGCGGCCAGCGATGTGACGGTCGATGCGCGGCTGAGCGAGGCGGATATCCAGCGTATCGGCGAAGAAGCCACTCATCAGGGCAAATCCGAGTTCGTCCTCGACCTGCAATTGAAAGACGAGAACGGTAACGTCGTCGCAGAAAGCCACGCCATCTATCAACTGCGCAGCCGCTGAAACCGCGGCGTTGCCGTGCATCAAGGTGGCTTTCCCCGCAGCGCGCGACATTGGTGCTGCCATAGAGGGAAGCTACCATGTACAAGAACCTGCTCGTCGCCCACGATCTCAGCGTGGAGGCGGACATCGCCGTGCGCCGCGCCGCCCAGTTGGCGCGGCTGCACGATGCGCGCGTCACCCTGCTCCATGTCATCGAAGAATACTTTCCCGAACGGATGATGCAGACCGTGCGCGAGGCAGCGGAAGTCGCGCTGCGCGATGCCGCGCAGAGCAATGCCATTGGCAATTGCCACCTGCTGATCCGCCAGGGCCGCGCCGCACCGACCATCAGCGAGGCCGCGCATGAGCTGAAAGCCGATCTGCTGGTGATTGGCGCCCACCATCAACAGCTTCTGGAACGCTTCGACGGCACCACGCTG
This sequence comes from Pseudomonas triclosanedens, assembly GCF_026686735.1. NCBI lineage: Bacteria > Pseudomonadati > Pseudomonadota > Gammaproteobacteria > Pseudomonadales > Pseudomonadaceae > Pseudomonas > Pseudomonas triclosanedens. Next base: position 5,617,054 of record NZ_CP113432.1, read on the forward strand.
GACCGCATCGCCCGGCACAGCCGCGTGCCATTGCTGCTGGCGGTGGACGAGTCGGTCAGCTCCTATACGCGGGCGTTGAGCGGGATGGATTTCTCCCTGTGTGCCTGCCACGCCTGGCGGTTGGGATACCGGCTGCTATCGAGCAGCGCAGAGCTGCTGGCTCTCAATGCCTACGAACCGGGCAAGGAAGCGGACAAGGCCGAGCGCCACCTGGCCACCCAGCGCGACCTGCTGCGCCAGGCGATCCAGGAGGAGCGCGCACATGTTCCGGACATGGGACCGCGCCTGCTGTGCGCGGTGCAGAGCGGGCCGTTCAAGGAAGTACTGGACCGCGCGCTGGGAGAGTGGAAGCCAGACCTCCTGGTGCTCGGCAGCCGCAGCCGCGGCAGCATCGAGCAGGCGTTCCTGGGCAACGTCGTTCGTCACTATCTGCGTCGGCCGCCCTGCGACATTCTTCTTTCGCAATGACGCGGGATGGGCCCGGCCCATCCCTTGCTGCATCAGGCTTCCAGCAGGTTGTGCAGCTCGACGAATTGTTGCGTCAGCTTGTGGCGCGGTTCGAGGAAGATCAGCGGCGTGCACGCCTGGTGCGACTCGCGCATTTTCACCGAACTCATCAGGTAGACCGGCAGCACCGGCAACTCCTCTTCCACCAGTTCATCCAGCAGTTGCTGCGGCAGGCTCGCGCGCGGCTGGAACTGGTTGACCACGATGCCTTCGACTTCCAGGTCCTCGTTGTGGTCTTCCCTGAGTTCTTCGATCTCCTGCAACAGGCCGTAGAGCGCCTGGCGGGAGAAGCTGTCGCAGTCGAAGGGGATCAGGCAGCGATCGGCGGCGATCAGGGCCGATACCGTGTAGAAGTTCAGTGCCGGCGGTGTGTCCAGGTAGATCCGGTCGTAATCGTCGGCCAGCTCGTCCAGCAGTTTGCGCAGCTTGTTGATCTTGTGCTTCTGCTCAAGCTTGGGCTGCAGGTCGGCCAGTTCGGGACTGGCCGTCACGATGTGCAGGTTGTCGAACGGAGTCTCGTAGATATCGACCTTGCCTTTGCGGCTGAAGGGGCCGGACGAGAGGGTCTGCTTGAAGAAGTCGGCGATACCCACCGGCAGGTCCTCGCCGGTCAGGCCGGTGAGGTAGTGAGTGGAGTTGGCCTGGGCATCCAGGTCCACCAGCAATGTGCGATAGCCCTCCGCCGCGCTGACCGCCGCCAGGTTGCAGGCAATGCTCGACTTGCCCACTCCACCTTTCTGATTGAACACCACGCGCCGCATGAGCCTGCCTCCGGAAGCCATTCGAGTGCTCCGGATTCTATGCAATGCCCATGACAACGGCGAGCTCTCTGTCGGACGATTCCGACTCAGCCGCGCAAGGCGGCTACCTCGCGGGTCAGCAGATCAATGAAGGACTGTGCCAGCGGCGAGCGCTCGTCACGGCGGCGCACCAACCAGACCGAGCTGGTCGCACCGGGATCGAGCAGGGTGCGATAGACCACCCCGTCCACCCGCGTGCGCCGAAAAGAGGCCGGCAACATGGTGACGCCCAGCCCCGCCGCTACCAGGCCGATGATGGTCATGGCCTCACCGGCCTCCTGGGCGATGCGCGGGCTGAAGCCAGCCTGCCGCGACAGGGTGATCAACTGGTCATAGAGGCCGGTGCCATAGCTGCGCGGGAAGAAGACGAAGGGCTCTTCCGCCAGGGCAGCGATTTCCAGGCCGTCCAGGCTGGACTCCGCCAGCGGGTGGTCGGCCCGCAGCACTGCCACCAGCGGCTCGCTGAACAGCTCGACCGCTTCCAGGGTCTCCGGCAGCGGAACCGGCCGGATCAGGCCAACCTGCACGCGCTCTTCCAGTAGCGCTTGTACCGCCTGGCCGCTGCTCAGTTCCTGCAGATCCAGGTGGACATCCGGGTAAGCCTGGCGAAAGGCCAGGATGCTGCGCGGGATGGTCGAGGTGAACGGCGCCGAGGCGGTGAAGCCGATCTTCAACTCTCCCAATTCCCCCTGGTGTGCACGCCGCGCCAGCAACACCGCACGTTCGACCTGCTGCAACACCTGCCGCGACTCGGCGAGGAACAGGCGCCCGGCCTCGGTCAACTCCACCCGCCGATTGGTGCGCTCCAGCAAGCGGGCTCCGACTTCCTCTTCCAGCGCCTGGATCTGCTGGCTCAGTGGCGGCTGGGAAATGCCCAGTTGCTCGGCCGCACGGCCAAAGTGCAGCTCTTCCGCCACAGCGATGAAGTAACGCAGGTGCCTCAGTTCCATGCCACCACCATTGATTCGAAATACATATCAAACATGTCGATTAATATATTGGAAATAATAAAAGCGCCTCCTTATCCTTTCCAGCACAAGCCCAATAACAACTCCAAAGTCTTCCGTCATCCCCGCCGCACGGGCCATTCGCTGCCCCTGCGCGAGCCGAATCGAGGTGAGTTGTGAGTCAATCTGCATTGCGGGCTTCCGAACAGGGCGAACCCGAGTTACTCAGTGCCGCACGCGAGGCGAATGCCAGCGTCATCAGCGTTGTCGAAGAGATCGAAAGCTACATCGAGAAAGGCACCCCGGCCTTCATGCGCACCTCCCTCGCGCTGTTCTCCGGCGGCTTCGCCACTTTCGCCCTGCTCTACTGCGTACAGCCGATGATGCCGGTGCTGTCGAAGGCGTTCAGCCTGACGGCGGCTCAGAGCAGCCTGGTGCTGTCCATCTCGACCATCACGATGGCCATCGGCCTGCTGGTGACCGGTCCGATCTCCGACGCCATCGGGCGCAAGCCCATCATGGTTGCCTCGCTGATCCTCGCCGCACTGTTCACCCTCGGCAGCGCGATGATGCCGACGTGGCACGGCGTGCTGGTGATGCGTGCACTGCTGGGCCTGTCGTTGAGCGGCCTGGCGGCGGTGGGCATGACCTATCTGAGCGAGGAAATCCATCCGCAGCACATCGGCCTGTCGATGGGGTTGTACATCGGTGGCAACGCCATTGGCGGCATGAGCGGCCGGCTGATCAGCGGCGTGCTGGTGGACTACGTGAACTGGCATGTAGCGCTGGCCACCCTGGGCGTGATGGCGCTGGCCGCCGCCCTGCTGTTCTGGCGCATCCTTCCCGAATCGAAGAACTTCCGTCCGGCACCGCTCAAGCCGCGCCAGTTGGCTGAAGGCTTCCGCGGGCATTTCCGCGATGCGGGCCTGCCCTGGCTGTTCGTCGAGGCATTCCTGCTGATGGGTGCGTTCGTCACCCTGTTCAACTACATCGGCTACCGGCTGCTCGCCGATCCTTACCACCTGAGCCAGGCCGTGGTCGGCGTGCTGTCGGTGGTGTACCTGTCGGGGATCTACAGCTCCGCCTGGGTCGGCTCCCTGGCCGACCGCCTGGGCCGGCGCAAGGTGTTGTGGGCGATGATCGCGCTGATGCTCGGCGGGCTGCTGATCACCCTGTTCCAGCCGCTGGCGCTGGTACTGATCGGGATGCTGGTGTTCACCTTCGGCTTCTTCGGTGCGCATTCGGTGGCCAGTAGCTGGATCGGCCGCCGCGCCCTGAAAGCCAAGGGCCAGGCGTCGTCGCTGTATCTGTTCAGCTACTACGTCGGCTCCAGCATCGCGGGCACGGCGGGCGGCGTGTTCTGGCACGCCTACGGCTGGAACGGAGTCGGCTCGTTCATCGCCGGCATGCTGGTGATCGCGGTACTGGTTGCCCTGCACCTGGCTCGCCTGCCTGTGTTACCGCGCGCGATTCCCGCACCGATCGCGCGCGGGTAGTTTCTACACACATTTCGCAATACTTATCTAAAAACGACATTAGACGGTCGTACCAGGACAAATATCTCCTCCACCACAACGCCCCATGCACGGGCGTTGTGAAGCTTCTACTCAACCTACAACCAAAGTCGTAACAAAATATGGCGCGATCCTTGCGTCAAGAAAAACGAACGCTTTGTTGGAATCCTGAAACGGACCTCAGCTCCCGCAGCACGCAATTCCCTCCTGTAGTTGTAGGTAAAGCATGAGCAGTACTCCTCCTTCCGGCCTTTCCCAAGGCCTGAAAAATCGTCACGTCACGATGCTCTCGATTGCCGGTGCCATTGGCGCGGGCCTGTTCGTGGGTTCCGGCCACGCCATCGCCGAGGCCGGCCCGGCTGTAATGATTTCCTATCTGATCGCCGGCCTGCTGGTGGTGCTGGTGATGCGCATGCTGGCCGAAATGGCCGTCGCGCAGCCCGACAGCGGCTCCTTCTCCACCTATGCCGACCGCGCCATCGGCCACTGGGCCGGCTTCACCATCGGCTGGCTGTACTGGTGGTTCTGGGTCCTGGTGATTCCGCTGGAAGCCAACGCCGCCGCCGCGATCATCCACGCCTGGTTCCCCGGTGCGCCGATCTGGATACTGGCCTTCGTGATCACCTCGGCGCTGACCGTTACCAATCTGTTCAGCGTGAAGAACTACGGTGAGTTCGAGTTCTGGCTGGCGCTGATCAAGGTCTGCTCGATCATCGCCTTCCTGGTGCTGGGCTGCGCGGCCATCTTCGGCTTCTCGCCCAACGATGAAGTGTCCGGCATCGGTCACCTGACCAGCGAAGGCTTCCTGCCCAAGGGCTGGGGCGCCGTACTCGCAGCGCTGCTGACCACCATGTTCTCCTTCATGGGTTCGGAAATCGTCACCATCGCCGCCACCGAGTCGAAGGATCCGGCCCAGCAGATCACCCGGGCCACCAACTCGGTGATCTGGCGTATCGCGCTGTTCTATCTGTTGTCGATCCTGATCGTGGTCTGCCTGGTGCCCTGGAACGACCCGCGCCTGGTGAGCATGGGCTCCTACCAGACCGTACTGGAGCACCTGCACATCCCGTACGCCAAGCTGATCGTCGATATCATCGTCCTCGTCTCGGTAACCAGTTGCCTGAACTCCGCGCTCTACACCGCCTCGCGCATGATGTACTCCCTGAGCAAGCGCGGCGACGCCCCGAAGATCGCCCAGGTGACCAGCGCCAGCCGTACCCCGATCTACGCTGTGCTGCTGTCCACCGCGATGGCCTTCCTCTGCACCTTCGCCAACTACCTGGCGCCCGAGGAAGTCTTCAACTTCCTGCTGGCCAGCTCCGGCGCCATCGCCTTGCTGGTGTACCTGGTGATCGCTATGTCGCAACTGCGCATGCGCAAGAAGCTGCTCGCCCAGGGTCACCAACTGAAGCTGAAGATGTGGCTGTTCCCCTGGCTGACCTGGGCGGTGATCCTGTTCATCGTCGGCGCCCTGGTGACCATGCTGATCCGCCCGGATCACCGCATGGAAGTCGTTGCCACCACCCTGCTGACCATCGTGGTGGTCTGCTCGGGCCTGCTGGTGTCCAACCGCCGCAAAGCACAGCGCAACGCCGGCCTGGTTGCCGACGCCGCCTGAGGCACTCTGACGGGGTACGATGCCCCGTCAGAGAAATGAAGAGCCCCGCCGATTGGCGGGGCTTTTTCATGGCGACCTGCATCGCTCCAATCCAGCAAGAGCGCATGGGAAGCAGAGCGTAGCCAATGGCCATTACGCCATGCTAGTCTCCGCCGCCGCCCATTCCGGGCAATGAAAAGGAATTCATCTTGTACGCCCGCTCCCTACTCGCCGCGCTGGTCATCGCCCTCTGCACCGGCTGTGCAACCGGACTCAACTCCGCCCAGAAATCCGAACTGGACTACTACGATGCCCGCGGCATGGCGGTCACCGAAAAGAGCCCAGACCTGGGTGCGGCACTCGGACTTCTGCCCGGCGGCGGATCCTTCTACGGCAGGGAGTATGGCTTCGGTGTAGTCAACCTGCTGACCTGGCCGATCTCGATCCTGTGGGACCCGGTCAGCGGCTATGACGCCGCCCGCTCCATCAACTACCAGGCTACCAAGGCGCGGGTAAACAAGATGCAGGAGAGTGAGTTCCAGGCACTCGACGAGCGCCTGACGTCCAAGGAAATCGACCTGGCGCAGTACACTGTGGAAAGGCGCAAGATCGAGAAGAAGTTCAGCAACTTCTGAACAATGAAAAAGCCCCGCATTGCGGGGCTTTTTCATTTCGGTGCCGTGCTCAGTGGTACTGCGCCGACAGTTCGTGAACCGCCGCGAAGAAGACTCCAGCGTGAGCCGGATCGACTTCGGGGGTAATGCCGTGGCCGAGGTTGAAGACGTGGCCGCTGCCCTTGCCATATGCCGCAAGGATACGCGCGACTTCGGCACGGATGGCCTCGGGCTTGGCGTACAGCACCGCCGGGTCCATGTTGCCCTGCAGCGCCACCTTGTCGCCAACGCGGGCGCGGGCGCTGCCGATGTCGCAGGTCCAGTCCAGGCCGAGGGCTTCGGCGCCGGTCGCGGCCAGGGATTCCAGCCACAGGCCGCCCCCCTTGGTGAAGAGGATCACCGGAATCTGGCGCCCATCATGCTCGCGAATCAAGCCGTCGACGATCTTCTTCATGTAGGCCAGCGAGAACTCCTGGTATGCCGCCGCCGACAGGCTGCCGCCCCAGGAATCGAAGATCTGTACCGCCTGCGCGCCCGCGAGGATCTGGCCGTTGAGGTAGCTGGTCACCGACTGCGCCAGCTTGTCCAGCAGCGCGTGCATGGCCTGCGGGTTGTCGTAGAGCATCGCCTTGGACTTGCGGAAGTCGCGGCTGGAGCCGCCTTCGACCATGTAGGTGGCCAGGGTCCAGGGGCTGCCGGAGAAACCGATCAGCGGCACGCGGCCATTCAGCTCGCGGCGAATGGTGCGCACGGCGTCCATCACATAGCCCAGGTCCTTTTCCGGATCGGGCATCGGCAGGGCGTCGATGTCGGCCCGGGTGCTAACGACTTTCTTGAAACGCGGGCCTTCGCCGGTTTCGAAGTACAGGCCCTGCCCCATTGCGTCGGGGATGGTGAGGATATCGGAGAAGAGGATCGCGGCGTCCAGCTGGGGGTAACGGTCCAGCGGTTGCAAAGTGACTTCGCAGGCCAGCTGCGGGTTCATGCACAGGCTCATGAAGTCGCCTGCCTTGGCGCGGGTAGCGCGGTATTCCGGCAGGTAGCGACCGGCCTGGCGCATCATCCAGACAGGCGTGACATCGACGGGCTGCTTGAGCAGGGCGCGAAGGAAGCGATCGTTCTTCAGGGCAGTCATAACGGCATCCGACAAAAAAGTGCGGGCATTTTCGCAAAGCCCAAAAGAAAAGGCACGGCGGGTGCCGTGCCTTTCGTCCATCGCGACATTTGGTCGCTGCGACCCTCAGTGATTTAAGTGTCGCGAGCGGCGCCCAGGTTAGGCGGAAACAGTCGAGGAAGCGGAGTTTGCTGCAGCAAATCAGCATTCCGAGCCTGTTTCCAGCACCGCCTGAGCTAGCGCAGCAGCTTAAACGCCGAGGTAGTCCAGGATACCTTCGGCGGCGGTCCGCCCTTCGAAGATGGCGGTCACCACCAGGTCGGACCCGCGGACCATGTCGCCACCGGCGAAGATCTTCGGGTTGCTGGTCTGATGCTTGAACTGCGCGGCGGCCGGGGCGATGACGCGGCCCTGGCTGTCGATTTCCACCTGGTGCTGGTCGAACCACGGCGCCGGGCTCGGGCGGAAGCCGAAAGCGATCAGCACGGCTTCCGCCGGGATGATTTCCTCGGAGCCGGGGATCGGCTCGGGGCTGCGACGGCCACGGGCGTCCGGCTCGCCGAGACGGGTCTCGACCACCTTCACGCCTTCCACCTTGTCCTCGCCGACGATGGCGATGGGCTGGCGGTTGAAGAGGAATTTCACGCCTTCTTCCTTGGCGTTCTTCACCTCTTTGCGCGAGCCGGGCATGTTTTCCTCGTCTCGGCGGTAGGCGCAGGTCACGCTCTTGGCGCCCTGACGGATGGAGGTGCGGTTGCAGTCCATCGCGGTGTCGCCACCGCCCAGAACCACTACCCGCTTGCCCTTCATGTCGACGAAATCGTCCGGCGACTTCTCGAAGCCCAGGTTGCGGTTCACGTTGGCAATCAGGAAGTCCAGCGCATCGTGCACGCCGGGCAGGTCCTCGCCGGGGAAGCCGCCTTTCATGTAGGTGTAGGTACCCATGCCCATGAATACCGCATCGAACTCGTCGAGCAGCTGCTGCATGGTCACGTCCTTGCCGATCTCGGTATTGAGACGGAACTCGATACCCATGCCGGTGAAGACTTCACGGCGACGGCTGAGAACCTGCTTCTCCAGCTTGAACTCGGGGATGCCGAAGGTCAGTAGACCGCCGATTTCCGGGTTCTTGTCGAAGACCACCGGGCTCACGCCGTTGCGCACCAGCACGTCGGCGCAGCCCAGGCCGGCCGGGCCGGCACCGATCACTGCGACGCGCTTGCCGGTGGGCTTGACCTTGGACATATCCGGACGCCAGCCCATCGCGAAGGCAGTGTCGGTGATGTACTTCTCGACCGAGCCGATGGTGACTGCGCCGAAACCGTCGTTCAGGGTGCAGGCGCCTTCGCAGAGGCGGTCCTGTGGGCATACCCGGCCGCAGACTTCAGGCAGGGTGTTGGTCTGGTGGGACAGCTCGGCGGCGGCCAGGATGTTGCCTTCGGAGACCAGCTTCAACCAGTTGGGAATGAAGTTGTGCACCGGGCACTTCCACTCGCAGTACGGGTTGCCGCAACCCAGGCAACGGTGGGCCTGATCAGCCGCCTGCTGCGGCTTGAACAGGTCGTAGATCTCCACGAACTCGCGCTTGCGTTGGCGCAGGAGCTTCTTCTTCGGATCCTTGCGCCCGACTTCGATGAACTGGAAGTCGTTATTCAGACGTTCAGACATTTCAAGACCTCTTCAGACTTCGGGCGCTTATTGCGGGTTGGCACGGGTGCTGGTCAGCAGGGAACCGAGGCTTGCGGCCTTCGGTTTCACCAGCCAGAACCGACGCAGGTAGTCGTCGAGGTTCTCCAACAGATGTGCGCCCCACTCACTCGCGGTTTCCGCCACGTATTCGACCAGCACCTTGCGCAGATGACTGCGGTAGGCCTCCATCGCTTCGCCGCTGATGCGCTGGATTTCCACCAGCTCATGGTTCACGCGGTCAACGAAGGTGTTGTCCTGGTCGAGGACATAGGCGAAGCCACCGGTCATGCCGGAGCCGAAGTTGTAGCCGGTCTTGCCCAGAACGCAGACGAAACCGCCGGTCATGTATTCGCAGCAGTGGTCGCCAGTACCTTCCACTACCGCGTGGGCGCCGGAATTGCGCACGCCGAAGCGCTCGCCAGCGGTGCCCGCGGCGAACAGCTTGCCGCCGGTGGCGCCGTACAGGCAGGTGTTGCCGACGATGGCCGACTCCTGCGACTTGAACGGACTGCCCTTGGGCGGGGTAACGACCAGCTTGCCGCCGGTCATGCCCTTGCCCACGTAGTCGTTGGCGTCGCCTTCCAGGTACAGGTGCAGGCCGCCGGCGTTCCACACGCCGAAGCTCTGGCCCGCGGTGCCCTTGAAGCGGAAGGTGATCGGCGCCTTGGCCATGCCCTGGTTGCCGTGGACCTTGGCGATCTCGCCGGAAATCCGCGCGCCGATGGAACGGTCGCAGTTGCAGATATCCAGCTCGTACTCGCCACCCTTGGCGCCTGCGATGGCGTCGCGGGCCAGTTCGACCATCTTTTCGGCCAGCAGGCCCTGGTCGAACGGCGGGTTCTTCTCGACACCACAGAACTGAGGCTTCTCGGCCGGAATCAGGTCGCTGCCCAGCAGCGGCGTGAGGTCGAGATTGCCTTGCTTCGGCGTTTCACCCGGCAGGACTTCCAGCAGATCGGTGCGGCCGATCAGCTCTTCCAGGCTACGCACGCCGAGCTTGGCGAGCCACTCGCGGGTTTCGCTGGCGATGAAGGTGAAGAAGTTCACCACCATGTCCACGGTGCCGATGAAGTGATCCTTGCGCAGCTTGTCGTTCTGGGTGGCGACGCCGGTAGCGCAGTTGTTCAGGTGGCAGATGCGCAGGTATTTGCAGCCCAGGGCGATCATCGGCGCGGTGCCGAAGCCGAAGCTTTCGGCGCCGAGGATGGCAGCCTTGATGACATCCAGGCCGGTCTTCAGGCCACCGTCGGTCTGCACACGGACCTTGCCGCGCAGGTCGTTGCCGCGCAGGGTCTGGTGCGCCTCGGCGAGGCCCAGCTCCCAGGGGCTACCGGCGTATTTGATCGAGGTAATCGGCGATGCGCCGGTACCGCCGTCGTAGCCGGAAATGGTGATCAGGTCGGCGTAGGCCTTGGCCACGCCGGCGGCGATGGTACCGACGCCGGGCTCGGACACCAGCTTCACCGACACCAGCGCCTGCGGGTTGACCTGCTTGAGGTCGAAGATCAGTTGGGCGAGGTCTTCGATGGAGTAGATGTCGTGGTGCGGCGGCGGCGAGATCAGGGTCACGCCGGGCACGGCATAGCGCAGGCGGGCGATCAGGCCGTTGACCTTGCCGCCGGGCAGTTGGCCGCCTTCGCCGGGCTTGGCGCCCTGGGCCACCTTGATCTGCAGGACTTCGGCGTTGACCAGGTATTCCGGGGTCACACCGAAGCGGCCGGTGGCCACCTGCTTGATCTTCGAGCTTTTCAGCGTGCCGTAGCGCGCCGGGTCTTCACCGCCCTCACCGGAGTTGGAGCGGCCGCCCAGGCGGTTCATGGCTTCGGCCAGCGCCTCGTGAGCCTCCGGCGACAACGCACCGAGAGAGATGCCGGCGGCGTCGAAGCGTTTGAAGATGGACTCCAGCGGCTCGATCTCGTCCAGGCTCAGCGGATGCTCAAGGGTCTTCACTTTGAGCAGGTCGCGAATCATGGACACCGGGCGCTGGTCGACCAACGCGGTGTATTCCTTGAACTTGGCGTAGTCGCCCTGCTGCACGGCGGCCTGCAAGGTGTTCACCACGTCCGGGTTGTAGGCGTGGTACTCACCGCCGTAGACGAACTTCAACAGGCCGCCCTGCTGGATCGGCTTGCGGTTGTTCCAGGCCTCAAAGGCCAACAGCTTCTGCTCGTTCTCGATGTCGATGAAGCGCGCGCCCTGGATGCGGCTCGGGGTACCCGGGAAGCACAGGCCGGTGACCTCGTCGGAAAGGCCGATGGCTTCGAAGAGTTGAGCGCCGCGGTAGGAAGCGATAGTGGAGATGCCCATCTTCGAGAGGATTTTGAGCATCCCCTTGGAGATGCCCTTGCGGTAGTACTTGAACACCTCGTAGAGGTCGCCCAGCACTTCGCCGGTACGGATCAGGTCGGCCAGCACCTCATAGGCGAGGAACGGGTAGACAGCAGACGCACCGAAGCCCACCAGCACCGCGAAGTGATGCGGGTCACGGGCGGTGGCGGTTTCCACCAGGATGTTGGAGTCGCAGCGCAGCCCTGTCTGCACCAGGCGATGGTGCACGGCTCCGACGGCCAGAGCCGCGTGCACCGGCAGCTTGCCAGGGGCGATATGGCGGTCGGAAAGCACCAGCAGCACCTTGCCGGCGCGCACGGCTTCCTCGGCCTGGTCGGCGATATTGCGTACGGCCGCTTCGAGGCCAACGGACTCGTCGTAGTTCAGGTCGATGTGATGACGGTCGAAGCCTGGACGGTCCAGCGTCATCAGAGTGCGCCACTTGGCCGGAGAGATCACCGGAGTGGTGAGGATCGCCTGATTGGCATGGTGCGGCGACTCTTCGAAGATGTTCTGCTCGATGCCCAGGCAGGTTTCCAGGGACATCACGATCGCCTCGCGCAGCGGGTCGATCGGCGGGTTGGTCACCTGGGCGAATACCTGGCGGAAGTAGTCGTAGGGCGAACGGATACGCTTGGACAGCACCGCCATCGGGGTGTCGTCACCCATCGAACCGACCGCTTCCTGACCCTGTTCGGCCAGCGGACGCAGTACCTGGTCACGCTCCTCGAAGGTGACCTGGAACATCTTCATGTATTGCTTGAGCTGGTCGCCATCGTAGCTGGCAACGCCCTGGTCGTCGTCCAGGGTGGCCTGGATACGCAAGGCGCTCTGGCGCAGCCACTGCTTGTACGGGTGGCGCGACTTCAGACGGTTGTCGATGTCTTCGGTCTGCAGCAGCTGACCGGTCTCGGTGTCCACCGCGAGGATCTGGCCCGGTCCGACGCGGCCCTTGGCGATGACGTCCTCGGGCTTGTAGTCCCAAACGCCGATTTCCGAGGCGAGAGTGATATAGCCGTTCCGGGTGGTGACCCAACGCGCCGGACGCAGGCCGTTGCGGTCGAGCAGGCAGACGGCATAGCGTCCGTCGGTCAGCACGACGCCAGCGGGGCCGTCCCACGGCTCCATGTGCAGCGAATTGAATTCGTAGAACGCGCGCAGGTCGGCGTCCATCGTTTCGACGTTCTGCCAGGCCGGCGGAATGATCATGCGCAGGCCGCGGAACATATCCATGCCGCCAGTGACCATCAGCTCGAGCATGTTGTCCATGCTGGAGGAGTCGGAACCCACGCGGTTCACCAGCGGGCCGAGCTCGTCGAGATCGGGCATCCACTCGTTGGCGAACTTGCTGCGACGCGCCTGCGCCCAGTTACGGTTGCCGGTGATGGTGTTGATCTCGCCGTTGTGCGCCAGCAGGCGGAACGGCTGGGCCAGCGGCCATTTCGGCAGGGTGTTGGTCGAGAAGCGCTGGTGGAAGACGCAGATGGCGGTCTTCAGGCGCTCGTCGGACAGGTCCGGATAGAAGGCGGCGAGATCCGCCGGCATCATCAGGCCCTTATAGATGATGGTCTTGTGCGAAAAGCTGCAGACGTAGTGATCGGCATCCTCGGCGTTGGCCACGGAGGAACGGCGACGGGAGCTGAACAGCTTGACCGCGAACTCCTGGTCGGACAGGCCTTCGCCACCGATGAACACCTGTTCGATCTGCGGCAGGCGCTCCAGTGCCAGGCGACCCAGGACGCTGGTGTCGATCGGTACCTTGCGCCAACCGACCAGGTTAAGGCCGGCACGCTCGATTTCGCGATTCATGTTCGCGCGGGCAGCTTCGGCTTTCACCGGGTCCTGATTGAAGAAGACCATGCCGACCGCATACTGGTCGGGCAGCTCGGTCGCGAAGGACTCCCTGGCCACGGCGCGCAGGAACTGGTCGGGCTTCTGGATCAACAGCCCGCAGCCATCCCCGGTTTTCCCGTCCGCGTTGATCCCACCTCGGTGGGTCATGCAGGTCAGTGCTTCGATGGCGGTTTGCAGAAGTTCGTGGCTTGCCTCACCCGTCATGTGGGCGATCAGACCGAATCCGCAGTTATCCTTGAACGTCTCAGGATGGTACAGACCTGCTTTCATAGGGAACTCTCACCGGCAAAACTTTTTTAGTTTCCAGGGTCTGCTGACGTTTCGCCATGCGCCCTGCTTCGCCTTTGCTGGCTCGATTCCCGCGCACCCCAAAGGCACGTGCCACATCTATCGTGCAGCGCCGCTCAGCCCCTGGTTCACCTGGAATGACCGAAACGCCTCGTTTGCCGCGTCTTACCCAACGCGACGGCGGTTCCGGTTCTGGCCATGACGAAACGTCAGCAGACCCTCTTCAAGCACTTCGCCTGCCTACTCGCTCAAGCGGCAAGTTTCCGACAGGCAAAGGGAGGTCATTGTACACATGGAGAAAGCGACGTCACTGTTTTTTTTGACGCACTGTCGACACCGAATGTCGCATTAATATAAGAATTCAGCAAAAGAAAAAAGCCGGAACCCGCCAAAGGTCCCGGCTTTTTCATTTTGGCGACATGACGGCCTTTCAGCGCGCCCCAGCGATATCTTGCTGAATGCTGGAGAACGGCCGCGGCCAGGGCTTGGAGGCCTGGATCTTCGCCGGCAGCTTCTTGATGGCAGCCTGGGCGGAGGCACGGTCCGCGAAATTGCCGTAGGTCACTACGTAGAACGGCTTGCCCTGCAGATTCTTGCGGAAATAGCGGTACTCGCCGCCGCCTTGCTGGCTGATGAATGCCTTGGCACTGTCCTCGGAGCCCGTACCCAGCACCTGCACGGAGTAGCGCGAACCGGCCTGGGATTGGTACCAGCTACTACCGCCAGCGCTGCCACCGGTGGCGACAGGCTTGCTGGCCGCAGCCGGTTTGGCACTGGCGACGGCGACCGCGGGCTTGGCGGCGGGCTTGGCCGCCTGCACCGGCTTGGCCGGAGCAGTAGCAGCGGGCTTCACCGGCTCCGGGCGCGGCGCAGGCGCGGCAGCCTGGGCCGGCGGCTGCGAGATAGCAGCCTGCCGCTGCGCGGGCGCTGGCGGCACCGGATGCAGCGGCGCCGGGCCGTTATTGGCCAGTGGCGTTACCGGCGGCGCGGCAGTGGTCACGGTTGGCGGGATTACCGCAGACGGCATGCCGCCCTCATCGGCATCCTCCTGGCCGCCAGCTTGTGCCATCGGCTCACGGATCACCGGCTGGCTTTCACCTACCAGCGGCAAGGGCAGCGGCTGGTTGGAGCCAGCGAATTCAACCGACGGCGCGGAGCCCTGGGCATCCGGCTGCGGCGCAGCGGAACCGTTTAGCGGTAGCTGCGACGAGGTCTGCGCAGCGGTATTGCTTGCGGTGTCCGGCTTGCTGGTCTTGCCCTGCATGAACCAGGCAGCAATCACGCCGATCGCGACAACGCCGAGTATCGCCAGGTGCTTCTTGGGCAGTTTGAAGCCCGCGCCAGCGGACTTGCGTGCACCGCCACGGTCCGCCAGCATCGCCTCGATCATGGCATCGCGGGCGACCTGATTGATCACGCCCGGCCAACCGCCGGACTGCTCGTGGATATCCCCCAGAAGATCAGCGGAAATCAGCTCGATTCCCTGGCCGGCACCTTCCAGGCGCTGCGCCAGGTACTCGCGGGTTTCTTCCTCGCTGTAAGGTTGCAGTTCGATGGCATGGAAGCGTTCCTCGCCCTCGGATAACACCTCCAGTCGCGACAGGAGCGCCTGCTCACCGAACAGGAATACATGCAGACGCGCCTCGGAATTGCCAGCAGCCAGCAGCAACAGCACTTCCAGCGCATCGTCACGCAGTTGCTCAGCATCATCCACCAGCAGGTAGACGTCCTGCCCGGTGATTGCCAGTTGCGCGACCTTGGCAAGGATCGACTCGGTGCTGACCTGAGTGATCCCCAGGCCCTGAGCCAACTGGCGCAGAAGGGTGGTTTCGTCGGCCACCGAGCGCCCTGAGATGACCACGCTGGAGACCGCGTCCTTGTTGGTGCTGGCCACCAGGGCCTGGCGCAGCAGCGTCTTGCCGCTACCGAGCGGACCGGTCACCGCCAGCAGCAAGTGGCTGTATCGGGCCAGATGATGAAGTTGGCCGAGCACGGGCTTGCGCTGTGCCGGGAAGAACTTGAAGCCAGGAACGCGCGGGGCGAACGGATCGTGGCTGAACTGGTAGTGGGCCAGGAAGGCCTCATCGGCATGCAAACTGGACATGGGATCTCAACGTTCTCCTGGCTGACCGGCCAGTGCCTGATAGTCAGCGCGCAGCGTTTCTTCCAAAACCTCACGGGGGAAATCGGCAGTAACCACTGCAGCCCCCAGCCCTTGGAGCAATACCAGACGCAAACGACCATCGAGCACCTTCTTGTCGACTGCCATATGCTCAAGGAAATGCTCGGCATTCATTTCTTGCGGGGGCACGACCGGCAATCTCGCACTGGCCAGCAGGCGGACGCCACGCTCCAGCTCGGCAGATGTCAGCCAGCCCAGCCGATGCGACATCTCAAGTGCCATCACGGTTCCCGCCCCGACCGCCTCGCCGTGCAGCCAGACGCCATAGCCCATGTGGGTCTCGATGGCATGGCCGAACGTGTGCCCCAGGTTCAGGGTGGCACGAACACCAGTCTCACGCTCGTCCGCACCAACCACACGGGCCTTGGCGGTACAGGAGCGTTCGATCGCCTCGGTGAGCGCAGCCGGCTCGAGTGCCAGCAGATCATCCATGCGCGACTCCAGCCAGCCAAGGAACGGCTCGTCGCAGATGAAGCCGTATTTGATGACCTCCGCGAGGCCCGCGGAAAGCTCGCGCGCCGGGAGCGTGCGCAGGGTTGCAGTATCGATCACCACGGCCTGGGGCTGGTAGAACGCCCCGATCATGTTCTTGCCCAGGGGATGGTTGATACCGGTCTTGCCGCCGACAGAGGAGTCGACCTGGGACAGCAGCGTGGTCGGCACCTGAATGAAATCGACGCCACGCTGATAGCACGCCGCCGCGAACCCGGTCATATCGCCGATGACGCCACCACCCAGGGCGATCAGCGTGGTCTTGCGATCATGCCGCGCCTGCAGCAGCGCATCGAAGATGAGCTGCAGTGTTTCCCACTGCTTGTAGGCCTCGCCATCAGGCAGCACTACCGCAGTAACGTTGAAGCCTGAGAGGGTTTTCTTCAGTCGATCCAGATAGAGCGGCGCGATGGTTTCATTGGTGACGATCGCGACTTGGCGACCGCGAATATGCGGCTCGAAGAAGCCCGGATCATCCAGCAGCCCCTCACCGATATAGATCGGGTAGCTGCGATCAGCCAGATCGACATTGAGTGTGCGCATGAAACCCCCAAGCAATAAAGGGGACTAGGATAACGCAGAATGGAACACCGTTAGTGGCGCTCCAGGCTACGCAGACGATCGAGGATTTCCTGCACCACCATGCGGGGTGGCCGCTCGTCGGTTTCGACGATGATGTCGGCGATCTCGCGATACAGCGGGTCACGAAGCTGCATGAGGTCGCGCAGGATCTGATCAGGATTGGGCTTCTGCAGCAGTGGGCGATTCCGGTCCCGCGCGGTGCGGGATATCTGCTGCTCCACGGAGGCGTGCAGATAGATCACCTGACCGCCGGACTTCAGCGTCAGACGGTTGGCCTCTCGCATAACCGCTCCGCCACCCGTCGCGATCACCATACCGCCTTCGGCACAGAGCTCGGCGAGCATTGCCTGTTCGCGCTCGCGAAAGCCAGCCTCGCCCTCGACATCGAATATCCAGGGGATGTTGGCTCCGCAGCGTTGCTCGATCTCTTTATCCGAGTCTTTGAAAACGAGATGAAGCTCTTTGGCAAGAAGACGCCCGATGGTGCTCTTTCCAGCTCCCATCGGGCCTACCAGAATCAAATTGGACACGACATTGATCAACGGCCGGCTGCAAAGGCCTGATTATTCATGATCCGGGGGGTAAGGAAAACCAGCAGCTCGTTCTTGCTGTCAGTTACCGAATCACGACGGAACAGGCGGCCCAGCACCGGTACGTCACCCAGGTACGGAACCTTGTCGGTCGCCTTGGTCTGGGTGTTCGAGAACACACCACCAATCACGATGGTCTCGCCATCGTTGACCAGCACCTTGGCATTCACTTCGTTCTTCTTGATCGGCGGTACGCCGTTCAGGGCGTTGGCGTAGTCCGGCTCATCCTTGTTGACCTTCACTTCCATGATGATCCGGTTGTCCGGAGTGATCTGCGGAGTGACTTCCAGGGACAGGGCCGCCTCCTTGAAGGAAACCGAGGTGGCGCCGCTGGAGCTGGCTTCCTGGTACGGAATTTCCGAGCCCTTGAGGATCTTCGCGGTTTCCTTGTCCGAGGTGACGACCTTCGGCTGTGAAACGATCTCGCCGTTGCCGCCTTTTTCCATAGCGGACAATTGCAGGTCGAGAATCGCATTGTTGGAAACGAAGCCGATACCAAGGCCAGAGGTGCTGTTTTGTACTCCAAGATCGACCGAGGGCGTCGGGACATCGCTGACGGTTGGCAGCGTACAACCGCCGCCACCAAACGGGCCGCAGCTGGTGCCGTTATCGCCACCCACACCGATGTTGCCATTCTTGCCCCAGGTAGCCCAGTTGCCGAAGGTTACGGCGCCACCCCAGCGAACCCCCAGGCTCTTGCTGTAGTCGACGGCAGCCTCGACGATGCGAGCCTCGATCATGACCTGGCGAACCGGGATGTCCAGCTGCGCCACGATTCGGCGCAGCTCATCCAGGCGATCCTGGGTCTGATAGGCAATGATACTGTTGGTACGGTCATCTACCGTGATGGAGCCACGGCTGTCCGACTGAGCAGAAGCGGCTGCCGCACCCGGGCCGGAACCGGTCACCGACTGGAACAGCTTGGCGATATCGGAGGCCTTGGCGTAGTTGACCTGGATAAGCTCACGACGCAGCGGTGCCAGTTCGGAGATCTGCTTCTGCGCTTCGAGCTCCTGGCGCTCACGCGCGGCGATCTCGTCAGCCGGGGCGACCAGCAGGACGTTGCCGACCTTGCGCTTGTCCAGCCCCTTGGTTTTCAGCACCAGATCCAGCGCCTGGTCCCACGGCACATTCTGCAGACGCAGGGTGATGCTGCCCTGAACGGTATCGGAGGCCACCAGGTTCAGATCGGTGAAGTCGGCAATGAGCTGAAGCACCGAACGAACATCGATGTCCTGGAAGTTCAGCGACAGCTTTTCGCCGGTATAGGCGAACGCGTCCTTCTTGCGCTTCTCGGCATCGTCCGCAGTCAGCGGCTTGATGCTGACGGTCATGCGATTGTCGGTCTGGTAGACGAGATAGTCATACAGACCGGTCGGTTCGATACTGATGCTGGCCTTGTCGCTCGCGGCGGAAGCGTTGACGAACTGCACCGGAGTGGCGAAGTCCTTCACGTCCAGGCGAACGCGCAGGTTGTCCGGGAGCTGGGTGCGCGGGAAGTCCAGACGAATCTTGCCACCCTGCTCCTGGATATCCGGGCTAACAGTCGGATCGGAAAGGTCGATCACGACATTGCCTTCACCTTGCGCTCCGCGTTGGAAGTCGATATTGCGAATCGCCTTGCCAGCCGGGATATAGGGCTTCGGCTGCGCCGGCTTGGCAATGGGTGCGGAAACGGGTGCTGCCGACGCGACGGTGCTGGACGCCCCCGGCGCTCCGCCCACCACGATGAACAGGTTCGAACCTTCCGTACGCGTGGTATAGGGCGAAAGATTGGTCAGGTTTACGATCAGGCGGGTCCGATCCTTGGCCTCCACGACCGTCAGGCTGCGCGCATTACCAACGCCCAACTCGCGGTTCTTGCTACCCAGCTTGTTCTGTACGCCTGGCAGGTCCAGCGCAATACGGGCGGGCTGCTCGATGGTATAGCCACGCGGAGCCGCAACCGGCTCATCGAAACCCAGCTTCAACTCGACACGATCACCCGGCAGCGCCGCTACATCGACGCTTTGCAGATTGGCGGCAAGAAGAGCCGGTGCGAATACAGCCGCGAGCAAGGAAATGCTCAGGCGGGAAAGTCTTCTATTCATCGTCTGAATCCGTCGTGCAGACTGCTGTTTGTTTTCCATATTCATCCCCGCCCTTAGGAGCGTTCCTTGAGAGTCAGGCTACGCGGACGCTCGAGCCAGCCACCCTCACCATCAGGAACGATTTCAATCACGTCGATCTTGCCTTCGCTGATCGCAACAATCTTGCCGTCGTTACGCCCCAGATAGTCGCCAACCCGTACGCGGTGCACCCCCCCTGCACCTTTCACGAGAGCGAACGTCTGGCTATCCCTGGACAAGGTTCCAACCATCTCGAAGGTCTCGATGTTGAAACCTTCCAGGAACTGCTTGACCCGGGTTTCGTCCGGTTTCACGACCTTGTTACCCTTCTGCTTGACGGCCAGATCGATCTTCACCGGCGGCTGGAAGGGACTGCGCAATGCCGAAGCGCTATAGGTAAAGGCTTCGTACGGCTGGAATTTCGGAAGCGGCTCGATCGACCCCTTTGGGCGTGCACGGACTTCGTCCATGTACGCCTGTAGGTCGCTGAAATCGCCGCCGGAACCACATCCGTTCAGACTCAGGAGCAGAAGACTGCAGAAGATCAGGCGACCCCTCATTTCTTGTTGGCTCCCGTGTTCGGGGCATTAACCTTCCCGCCCTTGTCGTTGTAGCGGTAGGTCTTGGCCAGGATGCTCATTCGCAGCTTGGAAGTGCTGTCAGCACTGACAGGCTTGATCTCGAAGTCGTGCAACGTAACGATCCGCGGGAGGCTGGCTACTCCGCTCACGAAAGTCGCAAGGTCGTGATACCCGCCCACGACACTGATCTGAATGGGCAACTCGATGTAGAACTGCTGGGTGACCTCCGGCAGCAGCTTGATCTCTTCGAACTCAAGCCCGCTCCCCAGGCCAGTGCGAGTGATGTCTTCAAGGAGCCCGGGAACTTCAGTGTCACTGGGCAGTTGCCGCAGCAGCGCACCGAAGGACTCTTCCATCTCCTTCATCTGGGTCTTGTAGGCTTCCAGATTGGCAGCCTGGAACGCCTTGCTCGCGAACTGCTGCTTGAGGGTTTCTTCCTCGGCAGCCTGGCGATCGAGTTGATCCTGCAGGTCCTTCAGATGGAAGTTGTATCCAAGCGCGAGCATCACGGCCATCAGCAGCACGCAGGCGATAACCTTGACTGCCGAGGGCCAGGAGCCGATGTTGTTCAGGTCAAGATCATTGACGTCGATCTTGCGCAAGCTCTCGAGGGAACTGGCCAGACTCATTTCTTGGCTCCTTGCGCGACGTTCTTCTTGTCCTGTTCCTCACCGCCAGGCTGGGTCTGTTGCACAGTCAGCTGGAAGACGTTCGCCTGATCCAGGGCGCCCTGGGTCACAGCCTTCACTTCCGTCAGGTTCGGTGACGTCAACCACTCGGACGCATCCAGGTTACGCATCAGATTGGAGACACGGTTGTTAGACTCGGCCGCCCCTGCGATGGCAATGGATTTACCGGTCATCTTCAAACCGGTGAAGTAGACGCCGTCCGGCAGCGTGCGGACCAGTTGATCGAATACACGCCCAATGATCGGGCGGTTGCCCTGCAGGTCCTGAATGATCTTCATACGCTCCAGCAGTTGCTGCCGGCGCGTTTTCAGCTCACTGATTTCCTTGATTCGCGCGTCCAGCACGGCAATTTCCTTGCGGAGGAAATCGTTGCGCGCGTTCTGCCGCTCGATGGCCGAGTTGAAGTACTGATCGCCAAGGAATATCACACCGGCCGAAGCCAGCAGGACACAGCCCAGGGTAACCAGGAACCGCTGCTTGCGCTCCTCGCGCAGTTGCTCCCGCCACGGCAGTAGGTTGATGCGAGCCATCAGTCGAAACTCCTCATCGCCAGACCGCAGGCAATCATCAGCGCCGGCGCATCACTGGCCAGCGCTCCCGCATTGACCTTCCCGCTCAGCACCATGTCGGCGAACGGGTTGGCGACAAGCGTGGGAGTCCCGATCTTCTGCTGAATCAGCCTGTCCAGATCCGGAATGGAGGCGGTTCCGCCAGCCAGCAGGATGTAATCCACATCGTTGAACTGGCCGGCCGCGAAGAAGAACTGCAGCGAACGGGATACCTGCTGAACGACGGCATCCTTGAACGGTTGAAGAACTTCGCTGTCGTAGTCATCCGGAAGACCGCCCTGCTTCTTGGCAAGACCAGCCTCTTCCACCGACAGGCCGTAACGACGCTGGATCTCCTCGGTGAGCTGGCGCCCGCCGAATAGCTGCTCGCGTGTATAGATGGTTCGACCGTGATGCAGGACGCTGAGGGTGGTCATGGTGGCGCCGATGTCGACTACCGCTACGGTCAGCTCGTCGGCGTTGCCGCCTAGCTGATCGTTGAGCAGACCGAAAGCCCGCTCCAGCGCGTACGCCTCGACGTCGACGACCTTGGCGCCCAATCCTGCCAGCGCCAGCGCAGCTTCGCGCACCTCGACGTTTTCCTTTCGACAAGCGGCGAGCAGAACGTCCACGCGATCCGCATTGCGCGCGGAAACGCCCTGGACCTCGAAATCGATCGCCACTTCCTCGAGGGGGTAAGGGATGTACTGGTCCGCTTCGATCTTGAGCTGATTTTCCAGCTCGTCTTCGGAGAGGCCCCCGTCCATCTCGATGGTTTTGGTGATTACCGCTGAGCCAGCAACGGCGACGGCAGCCGTCTTGACGCCGGTACGCGCCTTGGCGACCACGCGCGACAGCGCCTGGCCGACCCCTTCCAGCTCAGCGATGTTCTTTTCTACCACTGCATTGGGCGGGAGCGGCTCGACAGCGTAGGCCTCTACCTTGTAGCGGCCTCCAGAGCGGCTCAATTCGAGAAGTTTGACCGAAGTCGAACTGATGTCTATCCCCAGCAGCGTGTTCGCTTTCTTATTGAAGAGCCCTAGCACGACTGATTTCCTATCAGCATCCGAGACTTACGGACGATTTATGTTTTTCCACATTAGATACCAGACTTGACACCTGCGCAAATAGCTCGTCGGCAAAAAAACTGCTTATAATGTGATCAGCTTTTCCCTTTTTGCCGCGCCATCCGCTTAACTCTTTCTTTTCTCTGGAAATCCAAGACCTTCCAAATGCGCCTGCTGAAGTTTCTGTGGTGGACCTGCATCACCATAATCTGTGGATTGCTGCTCAGTTTCAGTGGCGCCTATCTGTACCTCAGCCCGAACCTCCCGTCCGTGGAAGCCTTACGCAACGTGCGTTTGCAGATGCCGCTGCGGGTGTACAGCAGTGATAACAAATTGATAGCAGAGTTTGGCGAGATGCGCCGCACGCCGATTCGCTTTGCAGAAATCCCCCCGGATTTCACTCACGCACTGTTATCGGCCGAAGATGACAATTTCGCCAATCATTATGGCGTGGACGTCAAGAGCCTGATGCGTGCTGCTGCCCAATTATTGAAGACTGGCCATATCCAGACCGGCGGCAGCACCATCACCATGCAGGTGGCGAAGAACTACTTCCTCACCAACGAGCGCAGTTTCTCCCGTAAGATCAATGAGATATTGCTAGCCCTGCAAATCGAGCGCTCGCTAACCAAGGATGAAATTCTCGAGCTCTACGTCAACAAGATCTATCTCGGCAATCGCGCCTACGGTGTGGAGGCCGCGGCACAGGTCTACTACGGCAAGTCGATCAAGGATCTGAGCCTGGCCCAGATGGCGATGATCGCCGGACTGCCGAAAGCGCCGTCGCGCTACAACCCACTGGCCAACCCTGCACGCAGCCTGGAGCGGCGTAACTGGATTCTCGAGCGCATGCTCAAGCTCGGCTTCATCGACCAGCCACGCTATGAGGCTGCCGTGAAGGAGCCCGTGGGAGCCTCCTACCATGTGCAAAGCCCGGAGCTGGCCGCCCCGTACATCGCGGAAATGGCGCGTGCCGAGCTGGTCGGGCGCTTCGGTGGCGATGCGTATACCGAAGGCTATCGCGTCTACACGACCGTTCGCAGCGATCTGCAGGACGACGCCAACAACGCCCTGCGCGAAGGCTTGCAGGAGTACGACCAGCGCCACGGCTATCGCGGCCCCGAAACCCGCCTGCCCGGCAAGACCCGCGACGCGTGGAAACAGGCCATTGCCCAGCAACGCCCGCTCGGCGGGCTGGAGCCGGCCATTGTCGTGCAAGTCGAAAAGAGCGGCGCGATGGTCATGACACGCGACGGCAAGGAGGAAGCGCTCGGCTGGGATGGCATGAAGTGGGCACGCCCCTACCTGAGCAATAACAGCATGGGGCCGATGCCGCGTCAGCCCAGCGATGTGGTGCAGGCCGGCGACGTGATCCGCGTACAGCGCCGCGAGGACGGCTCGCTGCGCCTGAGCCAGGTGCCGGCAGCGCAGAGCGCGCTGGTATCTCTCAACCCACGGGACGGCGCGATCATGGCGCTGGTTGGGGGCTTCTCCTTCGAGCAAAGCAACTACAACCGCGCAAGCCAGGCCAAGCGCCAGCCCGGATCCAGCTTCAAGCCGTTCATCTACAGTGCCGCTCTGGACAACGGATTCACCGCGGCGTCACTGATCAATGACGCCCCCGTGGTGTTCTATGACGAGTATCTGGACAAGGTATGGCGTCCGAAAAACGACACCAACACCTTCCTCGGCCCGATCCCTATGCGTGAAGCACTCTACAAGTCACGCAACATGGTCTCGATCCGAATCCTCCAGGGCCTGGGCGTCGAGCGCGCGCGCACCTACATCAGCAGATTTGGCTTCAACCGCGACGAATTGCCGCCGAACCTGTCGATGGCCCTTGGCACCGCCACGCTGACCCCGCTGGAGATCGCTACCGCCTGGAGCACCTTCGCCAACGGCGGCTTCAAGATTTCCCCGTACGTGGTCGACCGCATCGAAAGCCGCGACGGACAGGTCGTCTACCAGGCCAACCCGGCTCGCGTTCCGAACGACGATGCCCAGGCCGATGTGGCCCAGGCACAGGCCCAGCCGACCGGCACCAATGCACTGGGCAACGACGACCCGAGCCTGGCCAAGACCACCATCGAACCGGCCGCAGCAGAGCGCATCATCGATGCACGCACCGCCTACATCATGACCAGCATGCTGCAGGACGTGATCAAGCGCGGCACCGGCCGCCGCGCCCTTGCACTCAAGCGTGACGACCTGGCGGGCAAGACCGGCACCACCAACGAGTCCAAGGACGCCTGGTTCTCCGGCTACAACGCTGATTACATGACGACTGTCTGGGTCGGCTTCGACCAGCCAGAAAGCCTGGGTCGCAGCGAATACGGCGGCAACGTAGCACTGCCGATCTGGATGCGCTACATGGGTGCCGCATTGAAGGACAAACCCTTGCACATGCTGCCGGAACCCGCCGGGATGGTCAGCCTGCGCATCGACCCAGTCACTGGCCGCGCGGCTCCGCCGGGCACCCCGGGCGCCTACTTCGAGCTGTTCAAGAACGAAGACACGCCACCGTCCATGAGCGAGCTGGCGCCGGGCAGCGCGCCTGGCAGCGGCATGCCAGCCGAGGAAGAGGCGCCGATCGACCTCTTCTGACCCACACAGGAACCCCTCGCAAGAGGGGTTCTTTCATTGTGAGCGGCATATCTGAAAGCAAGTGATGGCAATCAGCCAAATCATTGATTAATCTGCACTTGCGGCGGCGAACAACCCCGGACAGCCGACCCCATCCGGTCTGTCAGGGGCTTCCCGCAGCAACTTCCAGCGTCCCTCGCACAGCGTCACGACTTCCATGCGGCTCTAGACCAGGTCCCGCCAGGTCAGGTAGACGCGCAGGTCGAACTCCAGTTGGTGATACCCCGGGAGCATGTGCTCACATAGCTGGTAGAACGCCTTGCAATGGTCACGCTCCTTCAGGTGCGCAAGCTCATGGACCACGATCATCTGCAGGAACTCCGGCGCGGCATCCTTGAACAGCGAAGCGACGCGGATCTCCTTCTTTGCCTTCAGCTTGCCGCCCTGCACCCGCGAGATGGCGGTGTTGAGGCCCAGGGCGCGCTGCACCACGTCCAGCTTGTTGTCATACAGCACCTTGTCTACGGCCGGTGCCGTGCGCATGTACTGCTGTTTGAGATCCATCGCATAGGCATACAGAGCTTTGTCACTCTGCACATCATGGCGGGCTGGATAGCGGCGTTCGAGGTATTCGCCCAGCCGGCCCTGCTCGATGAGCTGGCGAACCTGGTCCTGGAGATGCGGCGGGTAGGCCTGGAGATAACGTAGCAGCGACATGAAGGGCAGACTGGCTGGCGAAGCGTTCGCCAGTCTACCTCATTCTTTGCCTCAGCCCAGCGAGTGGGTACTGTACGCCTCGGTTCGGTACGGGAAAGCAACCTCGGAGCGCCCCTTCAGGTCCGGATGCTGGGCGATTAGCTCATGCAACTGCTCGGCTACGCGCTGCTTCTGCTCGTCCGGCAGTGCGGCGATGAAGCTGACAGAAAGATTGCGCGCCACGATCACCTGCTCCGGCGGCCCCACGTGCTGGTAGCTGAACTCACGTAGCCGCAACGGTGCGAACTGCGCCCCAGCAAAGGCACGACGCCACTCGCCGCTGTGGAACCTCGGGGTTCCGCCCTCGTAGCGCTCGACGATCCGGGCGACCTCGGCAACCCAGTCCACTCGCTCGTCACGCACGTTCCAGACCAGCCCGAGATGACCGCCAGGCCGCAGCACCCGGTGGATCTCCGCTAGCGCACGCTCATTGGCGAACCAGTGGAATGCCTGCGCACAAACCACCGCATCCAGGCTATGAGCCACCAGCGGGATGGCCTGAGCGGTGCCATTGAGCACCTTCACGTCCGGCAGCGCCGCGCTCAACTGCTCGCGCATCGCCGCGACGGGCTCGATCGCCGTTACCTGAGCGCCGGTGCGCAGCAGCAGCGCAGTGAACTTGCCGGTACCAGCCCCCAGGTCGACCACCTGCCGTTCGGAGCCAACGCCCAACTCATCGCTCAGCCAACCGAGCAGCGCATCCGGGTAGTCCGGCCGTCCGAGGGCGTATGCCTTCGCTTCCCGGGTGAAGCCCTGCTGCGCACTACCATGTACATCCGTCATCGTGCCTCCCGAACCCGCCCCGGCCGAACGGAACGCTCAGCGCAGCCGGCAGGTCTTGCCGTCCAGATATTTACGGTAGCAGTTGAGCAGGCGGGAATCCTTGATCCGGCAACGCTTCTGTCGGCACTCGCTGTGGAACTCGAAGCGCCCGCCATCTGGATCGGCAAGCTTTATCCGCAGTGCCGGCCAGCCGTTCTTCGGCGCCTTGTCTGGCGTACTGAGCAGCCTGCCCTGGCTTTCCACCAAAGCACCGCCGGCATCGGCGTAATCGAAGACGAATAGCAAGGTGCGCGACGTTTTCAGTGTGCACTCAACGTGGGTCAGGCAATTCTGCGCGTCCACCGCAAGCGCAACGGGCGGCTTGGGCGGCGGAGCCGGGGGCTGCTGCGGCGACTGCTGCGAACAGCCTGCCAGTAGAACGAACAGCAAGGCGGCGAAGCCGGAACGAAGGTGCGGCATGCCGGAAATCTCCTTCTGGCGGATACGAAAGAGCCCCGCAAGGCGGGGCTCTTCGGCTCATCAGGAACGGGGCTGGACCGCGATCAGTTGACCTTCGGCTCAAGCTCGCCCTTGGCGTAACGCTGGAACATGCCTTCCAGGGAGATCGGCTTGATCTTGGAGGCATGGCCGGCGGTGCCGAAGGCTTCGTAGCGGGCGATGCAGACATCGCGCATCGCTTCGATGGTCTTGGCGAAGTATTTGCGCGGATCGAACTCGCTCGGGTTCTTCGCCAGGAAGCGACGAATGGCACCGGTGGAGGCCAGGCGCAGGTCGGTATCGATGTTCACCTTGCGTACGCCGTACTTGATGCCTTCGACGATTTCTTCGACCGGCACGCCGTAGGTTTCCGGGATTTCACCACCGAACTCGTTGATGATCGCCAGCCAGTCCTGCGGAACCGAGGACGAACCGTGCATCACCAGGTGAGTGCCGGGGATGCGCGCATGGATCGCCTTGATGCGGTCGATGGCGAGGATGTCGCCGGTCGGCGGCTTGGTGAACTTGTAGGCACCGTGGCTGGTGCCGATGGCGATGGCCAGGGCGTCGACCTTGGTTTTCTTGACGAAGTCGGCGGCTTCTTCCGGATCGGTCAGCAGTTGGCTGTGGTCCAACACGCCTTCGGCGCCAACGCCGTCTTCCTCGCCAGCCATGCCGGTTTCCAGGGAGCCCAGGCAGCCCAGTTCACCTTCCACGGACACGCCGCAAGCGTGGGCGAAGGCAACGGTCTGCTGAGTCACTCGGACGTTGTACTCGTAGTCGGCGGGAGTCTTGCCGTCTTCCTTGAGCGAGCCGTCCATCATGACGGAGGAGAAGCCCAGCTGGATGGAGCGCTGGCAGACGTCAGGGCTGGTGCCGTGGTCCTGGTGCATGCACACCGGGATGTGAGGGAATTCTTCGATGGCCGCGAGGATCAGGTGACGCAGGAACGGGGCACCGGCGTACTTGCGGGCACCGGCGGAGGCCTGCACGATCACCGGGGAATCGGTCTTGTCGGCCGCTTCCATGATGGCGCGCATCTGCTCGAGGTTGTTGACGTTGAAAGCCGGAACGCCATAGCCGAATTCGGCGGCGTGATCCAGCATTTGGCGCATGCTGATGAGTGCCATGTTTTCGCTTCTCCCAGAAGACGGGCTCGTTCAGTTGTTCAAAAGCCTGCCCCACGGACAGGCTGTATTCAAGTATCCCGGCCACGGCCAGGACAGTCGGCGCTCAGCGCGCCTTGCAGCCTCGGCCGATGAGATCATTGCTCTCGACCCAGTAGATCAGCCCCTGATTCCCGGTGATGCTGAACCCAACCAGTCCGTCGCTATAGAAAGCGCCGGAGCCACCGGGTTCCTCCTCCAGGTGATGCACTACGTCATCCTCGCCCAGGCGCAGGTCGACCACCGACTTGCTGACGTCCACGTAACGCCAGATGACGACAGCCTGGCTGTCGCAAACCCAGTGGTTCCAACCGGCATCTTTGCCGGCGGCGCCGCCAGACGAATGGCTCGAACATCCCGTGGCCAGCGACAACGCCAGGGCCGGGACGAAATAACGCAGCATCGGGCAACTCTC